>CP094685.1:3046160-3369240 GCA_022828425.1 Candidatus Thiothrix sulfatifontis | reverse complement strand
GCGGTCGGAATAATGCCGCGTAAGGCTTTCTTCCACAGAGCTGAACCTTTCAGTGTAATCTCATTTTCAGGAATGCCGGGTAGCCATTCGGGTTTGATGCGCGTCAGAAAAAACGTGTAGAGCATGAACAAGCCGATTTGCATGGCTGCTGGAATCCATGCGCCCAGATACATGCTGCCTACGTCGGCACTTGCGGTCGGCGTTTTCAACTGGTCAGCCAGAATAATCAGCACCAACGACGGCGGTACAATCTGCGCAATCGTTCCCGAAGCCGCCAATACGCCCGTGGTGTAGCGCATATTGTAGCCATAGCGCATCATCACCGGGAGTGAAATCATCGCCATCGCAATCACTTGCGCCGCGACCGTGCCAGTAATTGCCCCCAGCACAAAACTCACCAGAATCACCGAATAACCCAAGCCGCCGCGTACCCGCCCAAATAATTGCCCCATTGAATCGAGCATATCTTCGGCAAGGCGGCTACGTTCCAGCACCGCGCCCATAAAGGTGAAAAACGGTATCGCCAGCAACAATTCGTTGGCAATGACACTGCCAAAAATCCGCTGCGGAATCGCTTGCAAAAAAGACAGGGTGAAAAAGCCCATTTCAATCGAAATAAAGCCAAAAAACAGCCCGACCGCCATCAAGGAAAACGCGACAGGGAAGCCGACCAGCATGAACAATACCAACCCCGCAAACATCAGCAGGGGCATCATTTCCAATGTAATCATTGTTCTGGCCTCTCATAGTGGGTATCAAGCTGGATCTCGCCTTTGAGCGCGGCGAAGCGTTTCACCAGTTCCGACAAGCCTTGCAGGACTAGCAAACCGAAGCCTAGTGGGAGCATGAATTTGATGGGGTAGCGCGGTAAGCCGCCGGAATTGCTGGAGTGTTCCATAATATCCCACGAGGGCAAAAACAGTGTTTTCCACGAGAGCCACGCGAATAGGGTGCAGGCGGGGAGCAAAAATAGCAGCAAGCCGAAAATGTCGATCCACAAGCGGGCGCGGTCGGAAACGTTGCCGTAAATGATGTCAACGCGCACATGCCCGTTTTGCGCGAGTGTGTAGGATGCGCCAAGCATTACCGCCGCGCCGAACAAGTACCACTGCAATTCCAGTGGCCAGTTGTCGCTGATGTCGAGGCTGTAGCGGAGTAGGGCGTTGCCCGCACTGACGACGCAGGCGAGCAGGATTAGGACGTTGGCGAGTTGCCCGAACTTGGCGTTCATCGCGTCAACGGCGTGGGAGAATTTTAGTAACATGGTGAAGAATACCCCCCATCCCCAGCCCTCTCCCACCCTTCGACTACGCTCAGGGAACGGAGAGGGAGCAGGAGGTTTGATTAGAGTTTTTTGGCGAACGCGAACTTGGCGTAGGATTGTTCCGCGACGCTAAACCATTGCGCTTGGTTGTTGCGGAATACTTTCCAGTCGTCGTAGATCTTTTTGAACTTGGGGTTGGCTTTGGATTCTTCTTCGTAAGTTTCCACAGTAGCTTTGAAGCAGGCTTCCATGATTTCGTCGCTAAACGAGCGCAATTTCACATCACCTTGCAACAAGTTGGCGAGGGCTTGCGGGTTATTTGCGTCGTATTTCGCCTGCATATCGTTGTGGGCGAGTTGGCAAGCGGCTTCCCACGCGGCTTGATACGCGGGTGGCAATTTTTCCCACTGCTCTTTATTGACGTAGAAGGAGAGTTGCGGGCCTGCTTCCCACCAACCGGGGGTGTAGTAGTTTTTGACGATTTTGGCGAAACCGAGTTTTTCGTCGTCGTAAGGCCCGACCCATTCCGCCGCGTCAATCGTGCCTTTTTCCAGCGCGGGGTAAATTTCGCCGCCGGGTAATTGCTGTGGCACTACGCCGAGCTTGCTCAACACGCGCCCTGCAAAACCGCCGACGCGGAATTTCAAGCCTTCCAAGTCTTTGACGGTGTTGATTTCTTTGTTGAACCAGCCGCCCATCTGTACGCCGGTATTGCCGCCCATGAAATTGACGACGTTGTATTCGGCGAAGAGTTCGCGCATCAACGTCATGCCCTTGCCGTGCAACATCCACGCGGTTTGCTGGCGTGAACTCAGACCGAAGGGGACGGCGCAATCGAAGGCGAGGGCAGGATTTTTGCCGAAGTAATAGTAAGACGCGGTGTGACCGGCTTCGACCGTGCCGTTTTGAATCGCGTCCAGCACTTGCAAGCCGGGGACGATTTCGCCCGCTGCAAACACTTTGAGGGTGAATTTGCCTCCAGTGATCTTGGAAAGCGCATCGGCGAGTACGTCTGATGCACCAAAAATAGTGTCAAGTGATTTGGGGAAACTGGAAGTTAAGCGCCAACTGACCGTGGGCAGCTCAGCAGCCGGTGTTTTGGCGATTTCGTCGGCAGCCAGTAACGTGGCTGGCGTGGCGGCTAAAATAGCTGCGCTGCTGGCCGCTTTTTTAAAAAACGAACGACGTTCCATGATAACTCCTCTAATCATCTAACAGGATGCAAGTGCTGGTATGGTTGGTAGTGCAAGGCAACAGTGTAGCGCATATAATCCCCGTTTTCGATTATCTACGGGAACACAAACATGGCTCAGTCAGTCAATAAAGTTGTGCTGGCCTACTCAGGCGGCTTGGATACCTCCATCATCGTGCGGTGGCTGCAAGAAAATTACGGGTGCGAAATCGTCACCTTCACGGCTGACATCGGTCAGGGCGAAGAAGTCGAACCGGCTCGCGCCAAAGCCTTGGCAATGGGCATTAAACCGGAAGAAATTTACATCGAAGACCTTCGCGAAGAATTTGTGCGCGACTACGTGTTCCCGATGTTCCGCGCCAATACCATTTACGAAGGCGAATACCTGCTGGGTACATCCATCGCCCGCCCATTGATCGCTAAGCGTTTGATTGAAATCGCGAACGACACCGGCGCGGATGCGATTTCCCACGGCGCAACCGGCAAAGGCAACGACCAAGTACGTTTTGAACTCGGTGCATATGCGCTGAAACCGGGCGTAAAAGTGATTGCCCCCTGGCGCGAATGGGACATGAATTCCCGCGAAGCCCTGATGCAATACGCGGAAAAGCACAATATTCCGGTCGATTTCAAAAAGGCTGGCAAAAAATCCCCGTATTCAATGGATGCCAATTTGCTGCACATTTCTTACGAAGGCGGCCCCTTGGAAGATCCGTGGTTTGAAGCGGAAGAAGACATGTGGCGTTGGAGCGTTTCCCCGGAAACTGCGCCAGACAAGCCTACCTACGTCGAAATCACCTTTGAAGGTGGCGATGCCGTCGCTTTGGATGGCGTGCGTTTGTCCGCTGCTACCATCCTTGAAACCCTGAATAAACTGGGTGGGGCAAACGGTATTGGTCGTCTGGATTTGGTGGAAAACCGCTATATCGGCATGAAATCACGCGGTTGCTACGAAACCCCCGGTGGCACGATTTTGTTGCCTGCGCACCGTGCGATTGAATCCCTGACTCTCGACCGCGAAGTCGCCCACCTGAAAGACAGCTTGATGCCGAAGTACGCCGAACTGGTTTACAACGGTTACTGGTGGAGTCCTGAGCGCAAGATGATGCAAACCATGATCGATGCATCGCAAGCCTTCGTGAACGGCACGGTGCGCATGAAGTTGTACAAAGGTGCGGTAACGGTTGCCGGTCGTAAATCCGACGACAGCTTGTTCGACGCACGCATTGCCACGTTTGACGATGACGGCGGCGCGTACAACCAGAAAGATGCGGAAGGTTTCATCAAGCTGAATGCGCTGCGGATGCGGATTGCTGCGGTCAAAGGTCGTTAATTCCTGATGGAAGCACGCTTGGAAAAATTGGAACTCCTGTTCATGGAACAGGAGCAAACCCTTGAAGCCTTGAGCCGTCAGATTTACCTGCAACAAAAAGACATTACCTCGGCGTTGCTGGAAATCGAACGGCTTAACGAAAAGCTCAAATCCATCACCCCGTCTGCCGTCGGTAGCCAGGCGGATGAAACTCCACCCCCGCATTATTGAAAAGGAGATATTCAAATGCTGACACATCTTCGCATCAAAAACTTCAAAGCATGGGAAGATACCGGCGACATACGGCTTGCGCCCTTAACAGTCATTTTTGGCGCAAATAGTGCGGGGAAAAGCAGCATGGGACACTTGCTTTTAGCACTTAAACAAACTGCGCTGTCTGTAGATAGACGTAAAGCACTACATTTAGGATTAGGAGATACTAACTCTCTTATTAACTTGGGTACGTATGAGGAATGTGTACATCAACATGATACTCAGAAAAGTATTGGAATTGAAATGGCATGGAATACTTCAAGTGAACTCATTGTAGAAAGTACACAGCATAACTCCGAATTTAAGGGAAGCCAACTTGAAATAAACGTTGAATTTGAACATGCTAAGAAAAATCAACATACAACTGTAAAATCACTTTCGTATACCCTTGATAAAAATAAAGAAAGTGAGTTGGATATTACTTTTTCAAAAAAAAGAAAAAGCACTAATGAATTTGAATTGTCTTCAAAAAAATACCCACTTAAAAGAACTCAAGGTCGAGTATGGCCATTATATGAGCCTGAAAAGTTTTATCACATAACTGAACAAACACGGTCTAAGTTTCAAAATGCATCATTTTTAGGTGATTTCGCATTAGAAACAGAAGCGACTCTAAAAAACATATATTATCTTGGTCCACTGAGAGGTTATCCAGAACGTTTTTATCAATGGGCAGGTGATACCCCAGAAGATGTGGGAAACAAAGGAGAAAAGGTTATTGCGGCTTTATTGGCAGCAAAAAATCGAAATTTGCATCAAAAATATGTAAAAAGAGAGAAGCAAGAAGCAAAAGATAAGAAAACATTTTCATTTCCTCATTTGATTGCAAAATGGCTAAAAGACATTGGACTTATAGAGGAATTTTCTATTCATCCAATTGCAGAAGGGAGGAATGAACACGAAGTTCTCATTCGTACTAGTCCTAACGCAAGTACTGTAAAAATTACTGATGTTGGCTTCGGCGTTTCTCAAGTTTTACCTGCATTGGTGCAAGCATTTTATACGCCAAGAAATTCAACAGTGCTTATGGAGCAACCTGAAATACACTTACATCCACAGGTGCAGGCAGGTCTTGCAGATGCATTTATCGAAGCAATCCACATTCATGAAGATAAAATACCACGTAATGTACAATTGATAATAGAAAGTCATTCAGAGCATTTTCTAACACGTTTGCAACGTAGGATAGCAGAAGAAAAAATAAAACCTGAAGAGGTGGCCATTTATTTTGTTGATAATAAAGAGGGTAAAGCCACCATCGAAGAACTTTGTATCAACGAATACGGTGAAATTGAGAACTGGCCTGATAACTTCTTTGGTGATGAAATGGGTGATCTTGCAGCTCAAGCACTCGCAGCTATTGAACGCCGTCAACGAAATCAAGCAAAAGGATAATGGCAATAATGAATTGCATCATTATCGACACTAACGTTATCTTAGTTGCCAGTGGTCAACATCAAGATATTTCCTTAGAATGCCATAAAAATTGCATTCTCAAACTTCAGTTAATTGAAAAGCATGGACATGTTGTCATTGATGACGGTTATCGGATTCTTCAGGAATACAGTAATAAAACCACGCCAAATAGCCCAAAGAATTTAGGCGATGCATTTGTGAAGTGGCTACAACGCAATAAAGGAAATGCCTCACGATGCACTCAAATATCCATTACAGAACATCATGAACGAGGTTTTGAGAGTTTTCCTGATGACCCTGAGTTGCATAGTTTTGATCCACCAGATCGCAAGTTTGTTGCAGTATCCGCAGCGCATCCTGAAAAACCTCCAATCCTGCAAGCTGCTGATTGCAAGTGGCTTGATTGGAAACTAGCCTTAAATAGACAAGGTATCAACGTAGAATTTATCTGCAAAGATGATATTGAGCGCTTCCATAAGAAGAAGTTCGGCAGTAATGGATGAGTTTTTCCGTTTTCCGCACACTCCACATATCGCTTGGCTAGGCAAAGATGAGCCGCGTAGCGATAAAGTACTGTCACAAGAAGAAGTTAATGCATTTCTAATAAATGAAGTGATTGTCGAGGAAAAACTGGATGGCGCAAATCTGGGAATTTCTTTCAATAAGGCAGGTGAAGTACAACTGCAAAATCGTGGATCGTACCTTCTTCCCCCTTATAGTGGACAGTTTTTGAAACTTGGGCAATGGCTTGATATTCACTTAGATACATTGTTTGACTATCTGGAAGATCATCACATTCTATTCGGCGAATGGTGTGCAGCTAAACATTCCCTTTCCTATGAAAATTTACCTGATTGGTTTATGGCTTTTGATGTTTATGAAAAAACTCAGCAGCAATTTTGGTCTACGTCGCACCGAAACCATTTGGCTAAATCTGTCGGTATATCTCACATTCCCTGTATTCAACAAGGTCGTCTTAGCCTAGATGATTTAAAACAGATTGTTATGACCCAACCCAGTCAGTTTCGCCAAGGAGTCATGGAAGGAATCATTATCCGTAAAGAATCTGCCGACTGGATATTGGATAGAGCAAAACTAGTACGCCCAGATTTTCTGCAAACGATTGATTCACATTGGAGAGGGCGGCTTATTGAATGGAACCAAGTACTCCCCCCTTTTACAACAACCGTTGTTATTAAAAATCAGGCATGATGACTGGCGAAACACTTCAAGTAGAGCAATTATCTCGCTATCAATTGGTGCAAACCCCTGCACGGCTGGAACTACACGATACCCACGACCCCAAAGTGGGTGCGGTGTACGTTGATTTTGTGGAAGGCAAAGCCCAACACCGCCGCAAATTTGGGGGCGGCAAAGGGCAGGACATTGCCAAAGCGATTGGTTTACACAAATTCAAACACCCGCACGTTGTTGATGCAACCGCTGGTTTAGGGCGCGAATCCTTCGTGCTGGCGACCTTGGGTTGCACGGTGACGTTGCTGGAACGTTCGCCGGTGGTTCACGCCTTGCTTGCCGATGGTTTGCAACGGGCGCTGGCGAGTGATGATCAGGAAACGCTGGAAATTGCTTCGCGCATGACCTTGTATCCGGCAGATGCGCACGTATGGCTAACAGAACTTCCGGCAGTGGCATGGCCTGATGTAATTTATCTCGACCCGATGTTTCCCGATCGGCAAAAGTCCGCTTTGGTACAAAAAGAGATGCGTTTTTTCCACGAAGTAGTGGGAGCCGATCCCGACAGTGATGGATTGTTAGCATTGGCTCAGGAACGCGCTAAGCGGCGTGTCGTCGTTAAGCGCCCGCGTCACGCACCTGAATTACACGGTTGTAAACCGGCTTTTGTCATCAGTGGTAAAACCGTGCGTTATGATGTCTATCTAGGCAAAGCAACTGCGCAAGAACACGCCCATCAGGAATAAAATGCCTACCCATGCCATGATTCTGAGAATGACGCGGTATAATTGACGTTTTTCATGTGTATTCATAAGGTCGTGTCGTTGTGAAAAAAGATCATTTTCTGTTAATTGCCAGTGTGTCAGGAATGCTCGCAGTCGCATTAGGGGCATTTGGTGCGCACGGTTTGGAAAAGTTAGTCGATGCGAAGATGTTGCAACGTTTTCACACGGGTGTCGAGTACCAGTTTTACCATTCCTTGGCATTATTGTTGATTAGTATTTTGTATAAACAGATAAAAAATAAGTATGTTTATTCTGCCGGTTATGCATTTTTATTAGGCATCGTGTTGTTCTCGGGCAGTCTCTATCTGTATGTTTTAACAGGAATCACTGCGTTTGCGCTGGTAACGCCCCTAGGTGGACTTAGCTTTATTGTGGGATGGGCGCTACTGGCTTTTTCCACGAAAAACAGTGCCTATTCAGAGAAAAGATAAGATAAATTTATTTCTTATTGCCATCAATTGCGTTATGATTTTTTTAGGATGGGTGCTGGTAGCGTGGGTGTCACAACGAAATAGATAAGCAAACCCTATACTAACTGGCTAACTGTAGTTAGGTTATTCTTGGAATATGACCATGAGTTATACGCCTTTTAAATTTTTCGGTAAAAATTCACGCGGGCGCGATTTTGTCGTCGGTGATATTCATGGCTCTTTTTCAGCGCTAGAACGGCTGTTGCAGCGTATTGATTTTGATCCTGAGGCTGATCGGGTGTTTTCGGTCGGGGATCTGATTGATCGTGGTGCAGAGTCGCACCGCGTGATTGAGTTTCTCAACTACAGTTGGTTTCATTCGATCATGGGAAATCATGAACGCATGTTGCTGGATGCAGAATACAACGCCGCAGTGTTGGAAAACTGGACTCGCTACAACGGCGGTGCTTGGTGGAAGCGTGTTCCTGAGCATATTCGACCGCGCATTCGCAATGTATTGGCGCAATTGCCACTGGCTTTTGAGGTATCGACGGCGAACGGGCATATTGGCATTGTTCACGCTGATATTCCGACGGGGATTCCTTGGCATCAGTTCATTCGTTCGTTGGAATCAGACCCCGATATGGAAGAATACGCGCTGTGGTCGCGCAATCGCTACAAACATTTCAAGATGATGGGGCGCACTGTGCCGGTCGATGGCATTGATTTGGTGGTGTTCGGGCATACACCAGTCAGCAAGCCATTACACACCGCGAATTTCTATTATATTGACACGGGTGCTGCGTTGTTAGATGACAAAGCTTTAGGCACATTGACCTTGTTGCAAATTCATCCGGTGATGGCGTTGCATCAATTGGATGTGCGCACTGAGGAAGATGTTCACGCTCCGGCGTGATTATTAACCGAACCGGCACAAAAAAGGGCGGATGATATTCCGCCCTTTTTGCGTTTACTTTACCCAACACCTTAACCTCTCAGCAATTAGCGCTTACGGCGGCACCAATTGTCGGACGTGGGGGGAACATTGTCGCAATGCGGCTGGCGATGGTGTCTTGACGGCGCGACACTTCACGGATTTCTGGGCGGTTGATGAAACTGGCTAAGGTCAGATTATCTAAAAATTCATACAAACGTCCGCTCAAATCTTCCCACAATTGATGGGTTAAGCATTTCTCACCGCCGTGGCAATCTTTAGTGCCAAGGCAACGGGTTACGTCAATGTTTTCGTCTACTGCATTAATGATTTCTGCGATGCTGATCTGACTGGACGGACGACCTAAACGATAACCACCACCTGGGCCGCGCACCCCTTCGACCAAACCTTCTTTGCGCAATTTTGCGAATAATTGCTCAAGATAAGACAGAGAAATGCCTTGGCATTGTGAAATATCTGCCAGCGTGACAGGGCCTTGATGATCGTGAATCGCCAGATCCATCATAGCAGTGACCGCGTACCGACCTTTTGTTGACAATTTCATGGAGATGCTCCTTAGCAGTGTAACTGCGTTTTAAATCCCGACTGAATTACTCAGTATCTTAAATAAACCTAGCACACTAGTCAAGAATATTTGTACGTTTAAGTTATACAAAAGATAGACTGTGTTAAGTAGCATTAGTATAGGTATGCGCACCAAATATTGCAAAAGCTGTACAGGGTTGTTTCATAGTATTAACCCTAGGTGAAACAATGCCCCTGCCTGCGCAAGTAATTCGTCCACTTGTACAAGAATCTGTTCATGCGCCACCGACACAGTAGCATCGTGTCTAACTCTTTATTCCAATACTGTACAGGGTTTTCAGTCAAGCGGCAGCGATGGCTCACCACCTCGGCTTGGCGCGAATCGTGGTAAACCCGAATCAGCATATCCGGGCGGTTGTCTTTGGCATTATGGCCTTCGTCAAACAAATACGTCAGCATTAACGTGCTGGTGTGAGACGTGTGATCGAGAATCGTGAGTGCGACCGGAATGCCGTTTGCCACCCGTGATACCGTTGCTTGCGGTAAAATACGTATGTCGCCGCACAGTAGACGCAACTGGATATAATTTATTTCGTACATTTCCATCAGCGCGGCGAAAGATTTTGGGCGTGGCGCGAAGGTGGCGGGTTGTTCTTTGACTAACATAAATCCATAATAACTGCATAATTTGTGCGGCTGCGATGCTGTGCAGATGAAGTCTCGAATCCTAACAAAAACCTACTGGTAAGCGTACTCCCATGACTATCCAGACCATTAAAACCACCCCTTTCGATGACCAAAAACCGGGGACATCCGGTTTACGGAAAAGTGTCAAGCAATTCAAGAAGCCTGATTATTTGCAAACCTTTGTACAAGCCATTTTCAATACCTTGGAAAATGTACAAGGAAGCACCCTGATTCTCGGCGGTGACGGGCGTTATTTTAACCGCGAGGCGATTCAAATCATTCTGCGCATGGCCGCCGCTGCCGGATTTGGGCGGGTGATTTTGGGGCAGGGGGGAATTCTATCGACTCCGGCTGCGTCTAATCTGATCAGGCAATACCAAGCCATCGGCGGCATTATTTTATCGGCAAGCCACAATGCGGGCGGGCCGGATGGCGATTTCGGTATCAAATTCAACGGTGCTAACGGCGGCCCTGCTCCAGAAAGCCTGACGGAAGCGATGTTTGCCGAATCCAAACAGCTTCACGAATACCACATTGCGCCGCTTCAACCGATTCCGGTCGACAAGTTGGGAACATATTCACTGGCGGGCATGTCGGTGGAAGTGATTGATTCCGTAAGCGATTACCTTGCACTGATGGAAACCATTTTCGACTTCGACAAAATTGCCGCATTGCTGACCTCTGACCATTTCAAAATGCGTTTTGATGCGATGCACGCGGTGACTGGCCCTTACGGTCATCGGATTTTGGAAGAGCGTCTGGGCGCACCTGTCGATACGGTGATTCAAGGCGAACCGTTGGCAGACTTTGGTGGCGGGCATCCTGACCCGAACCAAGCGCACGCGCACGAGTTGATGGCAATGCTGTATGCGCGGAATTCCGACATTGATTTCGGCGCAGCCTCCGACGGTGACGGCGACCGCAATATGATTCTGGGCAAACGTTTTTTTGTCACTCCTAGTGATAGCCTCGCGATTTTGGCAGCAAATGCCCGCCTGATTCCGGGCTACAAAGACGGCATTGCAGGCATTGCGCGTTCCATGCCAACCAGCCAAGCGCCTGATCGGGTGGCGGCGAAGCTGGGCATTCCGTGCTTTGAAACGCCGACCGGCTGGAAGTTTTTCGGCAATTTATTGGATGCAGGCAAGATCACGCTGTGCGGTGAAGAGAGCTTTGGTACAGGTTCTGATCATGTGCGCGAAAAAGACGGTTTGTGGGCAGTATTGTTCTGGTTGAACCTGTTGGCGGAAAAGCAAGATTCGGTGGAAAGCATCGTGCGCAAGCATTGGGCAGAATACGGGCGCAATTACTATTCACGCCACGATTACGAAGCGATTGATATGCAAGACGCGAATGCACTGGTCGATGCGTTGCATGCGCAGTTACCGACGTTGGCGGGCAAGTCTTTCGGTGCGTTAAGCGTGCGTGCGGCGGATAATTTTACCTACACCGATCCAGTCGATGGTTCAGTGAGCAAAAATCAAGGGATTCGCATCCTGTTTACTGACGGTTCGCGCATTATCTTCCGCTTATCCGGTACGGGAACGCAGGGCGCAACCTTGCGCGTTTACCTCGAAAAGTACGAGGCGGATGTCAGCAAACACGATCAGGAGGTGCAAGATGCGCTGGCTGATCTGCTCGCTATCGTGCAACAAGTTGCCAGAATTGAGCACTTTACTGGGCGCGAAGCGGCGGATGTGGTGACCTGATGCTTATTGAATGCCTTGCGCGTTAAGGTAATCCCGCACCTCGGCTGGTGAACCCGTAAACACCAGCCGATCTTGCTTTTTACTGATCTGGTAATCGTACATCGGGTCGTAATAATCCAACAAAATAAGGCGCACCACATCATAATGCCCCTCGGTTTGCCCCGTCCGTTCTTGATGTGCCAATGCAGCCTGCATCGTCTGGCGTACTTGTTGGTAACGAACCCCGCCCAAGCGCCGCTGAATTTTATCCAAACTGCCCAGCAAATACGCACTAAACGCGGCAAAACCTGCGGCTTCATCACCGTTATGCAGCGTGATGAAGGCTTGCAAATTATCCAGCACGTATTCCTGATAACTGATTTCTACCCGCTCCTCATCCGGTACTTGCATCAAGATCACTGGCGCTTCCGCGAGCCGCTTGAAAAACGTTTCGGGTAAATGTATGGAGCCGATGCTGCGGCTTTCATCTTCAAATAATAGGGTGGTTTGCTCTTGGCTAACCTTGCGCAGTAAGGCAATGCTCAAGGTGTTTTCAAACTGGATTTGCGTCGGTTGACGCTGTGCTTGTGAGCCGAATGCTGAACCACGATGGTTAGCTAAACCTTCCAAATCAATCATTTGAGTGATGGTTTGCAGAAAACGGGTTTTGCCAGAACCCGTGCGTCCGCTGAGAATAATAGGCTGTAATTGGTTCGGCAAACTCTCCAATTGTTCCCGTAAGAACTGCCGCATCTGTTTATAGCCACCATTAACACGCGGGTATTCGATGCCTGTGTATTCGTACAGCAATTGCTGCGAGATGCGCGAGCGCAATCCCCCCCGGAAGCAGTACAACACGCCATCAGGGTGTGCGCGGGCGAAGGCTGCCCATGCCGCTACCCGTGCATCCTTAGTGTCGCCGCTGACTCGTTGCATCCCCAAGGCAATCGCCGCGTCTTGCCCTTGCTGTTTATAGCAGGTGCCGATGGCTTCGCGATCCGCGTCATCCATCAGCGGGTGATTGGTGGTATTGGGGAACGCGCCTTCCAGAAATTCGACGGGGGCGCGGACATCCAATAATGGTCGGTCGGATAGGAACAGGCTATGCAAGTCGTCAATCAATGGTAGATGCTTACCAAGGTCTTTGGGATTCATGATGCTTATTCCAACGTAATCAGTGCGTTACCGGCAACGGGTTCGCGCAAGTAGCCAATCGGTTGCAAGTCCAAGCCCGCCTGTTGACACACGGCTAAGAATTCTGCTTCGCCTTCGGGCGCAAGCGCTACCAGCAAGCCGCCGCTGGTTTGGGGGTCGCAAATGATTTGCCGTTGGCGTTCGCTCATTGCTTCTAGCGCATAACCGTAGCTGTCGAAATTGCGTTTCGCTCCACCCGGTGAGCAATCCATTTCCAGATATTGGGGGATGTGCGGCAAAACCGGCACTTGGTCGAACTGAATGACCGCTTGCAAGCCACTGCCTTCGCACATTTCGCGCAAATGCCCGCCCAGCCCAAAGCCGGTGACATCGGTGAGCGCGGTGACGGCTGGCATTTCGCCGAATTGTGCGCCGATGCTATTCATCTGGCACATGGTATCAATGGCGAGATTGCTGTGTTCGGGCAAGAGCACTTTGCGTTTTTGCGCGGTGGTGAGGATGCCGATGCCGAGCGGTTTGGTGAGGTACAGCTTGCATCCGGCTTGTGCGGTGCTGTTTTGCTTGAGGTGGCGGGTTTGTACAATGCCGGTGACTGCTAAGCCGAAAATGGGTTCGGGTGCGTCGATGCTGTGACCGCCTGCGAGGGGAATACCGGCATCCTGGCAGGCTTTGCGCCCACCTTCGACCACTTCGCGCCCGACTTCTGGCGGCAATTTGTCGAGCGGCCAGCCGAAAATCGCAATTGCCATAATGGGTTTGCCACCCATTGCGTAGACATCGCTGATGGCATTGGTGGCGGCAATGCGCCCAAACGTGAACGGATCATCCACAATCGGCATGAAAAAATCGGTGGTGCTGATCACCGCCGTGCCATTGCCTAAATCGTAAACGGCGGCATCATCGCGGGAACTGTTGCCGACCAATAAGGCATCGCAGACATCGGGTGGCAGTTGGCTGTGTAAGATGACATCCAGTACGGCGGGGGCAATTTTACAGCCACAACCGGAGCCGTGGCTGTATTCGGTCATGCGGATGGGGTTTTCCATGTACGGCAATCCTTGGCAAAGCAAAGGACTGCATCATACATCACACCCCTTGACCCGTCAGCACGACCCGCACGGTATCGAACAGAATCCGCATATCCAGCCACACGCTTTGGTGTTTGATGTACTCCATATCGTAACGGTGTTTGTGTTTGGCATCTTCCACCGATGCGCCATAGGTGTAGCTGACTTGCGCCAATCCAGTCACGCCGGGCTTGACGCTGTGGCGCACGCGGTAAAACGGGATGTGCTTTTCCAAGTCATGGATAAATACCTCACGTTCTGGGCGCGGCCCAACCAGCGACATATCGCCTTTGAGTACGTTGAGCAGTTGCGGCAATTCATCAATGCGGGTTTTGCGGATGAATTTGCCGACCCGTGTAATGCGGCTGTCATTTTTAGAAGCCCAGCGTGCGCCATCTTTTTCGGCGTCTGCACACATCGAACGGAATTTGAGGATACTGAATTCTTGATTAAACAAGCCGGTGCGCCGTTGTTTGAAAAAGACTGTGCCGGGCGATTCGCATTTGATCGCGATAGCCGTTATCAGCCAAAGGGGTAACGTCATGATTAACAGCAATAAGGATACGCCCACGTCCAGCCCGCGTTTCAGGAATGGGTGGTAACTGCTTGTATGCTGCTGTTTGCCATTGTCTTTTAGTAAGTCATCCCTACTAGGTACATACACATATGTCATGACGCTTGCTCCACAAAGACCGTGCGGGGACACTTTTCCACAGGCCATTATTTTTAATATTGGTTAGGATGAAATATTTATTGCTTGTGGATACTATGCGACGGGCGCAGGTGTGCCTCAACGCCACGACCTATAATCGCGGCTATTTAGCTGACGAAATGCTTAATCAGAAAAATGAATGGGAATTAACGCATGATCTGCGACATGCCGCCCATGACCGGGAGCATGATGGAAAGGACAATTAAGGTCACGATACCGCCCATCACCAGAATCAAGCCGGGTTCGAGCAAACTGAGCATGGTGGCAATTTTGGTTTGCACTTCGCGCTCTTGCTGGATGGCGGCGCGTTCCAGCATTTCATCGAGTTTGCCACTGCCTTCGCCGCTGGCAATTAGGTAGACCATCATCGGCGGGAAATAGCCGGAACGTTCCAGCGCTTTGTGAATCGGCATCCCTTCGCGTACTTTTTCGGCTGCTTCCAGCACCGAGCGGCGCATCGGAATGCTGATGACGACTTCCGCAGAAATTTTCATCGCATCCAACACCGTCACGCCGCTGCTGCTGAGAATGCTGAAAGTTCGGGCAAAGTTTTCGGTGTTAATGCCACGGGTAATGCGCCCGATGACTGGCAAGCGTAACAATAGGCGGTGGTAACGCGCTTTCCACAGCGGGCGTTGCAATAGCCACACGATTCCCGCGATCAGCAAAATAATGCCGATGAGCAAGGTCAAACCGTGGTTTTGCAGGAATTCGCTGGCAGCAATCAACATTCGCGTCAGCAGCGGTAATTCAATATCCAGTGTCGAAAACGCTTCCACCACTTTAGGGACAACAAAGCGTAGGAGAGCCGATACCACACCAACCGCTACCAATAATAAAATCAAGGGATAAGCCAGCGCGGTACTGACTTTTTGCTGGTTGTGCTGGCGATTTTCGGTGTAATCCGCCAAGCGTTCCAACACTTCGGACAAATGCCCGGATTGTTCGCCCGCGCCCACGGTAGCGCGATACAACACTGGAAATGCACCGGGAAATAAGCCTAAGGCACCTGCCAGCGTGTGGCCTTCCATGACCCGTGAGCGGATGGCGGAAAAAATACGGCGCGAGGAATTGCGTTCGGTTTGGCGCACGACTGCACCTAGGGCTTCTTCAATCGGCGAACCCGCGCGTACCAAGGTGGCAAGTTGGCGCGTCATCAACGCAAGATCAGCCGGGTTGAGTCGCCCGCCCCCGAATAGGGAACGGCTTTCGGATTTTTTCTGCTTTTGCGCGACTTCATTGACTTCCAGCGGAATCAAATCGCCATTGCGCAATAATTGGCGTACTTGGCGCGGCGTATCCGCTTCCATAATGCCGCGTTCTTCCTTACCGGCGGCATTCAGGGCGAGGTATTCAAACGCGGGCATTACTGCGCATCCTCACGGGTCACGCGCAACACTTCGTCTAGCGAGGTGCGGCCTTCTAATACGAGGCGGATACCGTCTTCACGGATGCTGGGGCTGTGTTGGCGGGCGTAAGCTTCGAGTTGCATTTCGCTTTTGTGGTCGTGGATCATTTGGCGCAAGCCGTCATCCAACGCTACCAGTTCGTAAATCCCCAAGCGCCCGACGAAACCGCGATGGTTACAGGCAGGGCATCCGACCGGCTTGTAGAGAATTGGGCGGGCAGTGTGCGGGTCGGCACGGAGGATTTGCATTTCACCGTCATCGGCAGGTGAAGCTTGTTTGCATTCGGGGCAAAGCACCCGTACCAGCCGTTGCGCGACCACACCGAGCAAGCTGGAGGCGAGCAAATAAGGTTCCACACCCATGTCTTGCAGTCGGGTGACAGCACCCACAGCAGTATTGGTGTGCAGCGTGGAAAACACCAAATGCCCGGTCAAACTGGCTTGCACCGCAATTTCAGCGGTTTCCAGATCGCGGATTTCGCCGACCATCACCACATCCGGGTCTTGGCGTAAAATGGCGCGTAAGCCGCGTGCGAAGGTCATGTCGACTTTGCTATTGACTTGGGTTTGCCCAATGCCGTCAATGTAATATTCGATAGGGTCTTCGACGGTGAGGATATTGCGGCGCTGGTCGTTTAAGTGCGTCAGACCGGCGTACAGCGTGGTGGTTTTTCCCGAACCCGTGGGGCCGGTAACGAGAATAATGCCGTGTGGCTTTTCGATCAGGGCTTGCAGGCGGTCATAAATCTTCGGATCCATGCCCAGATGCGACAGATTCAAGCGTCCGGCTTGCTTGTCCAATAAGCGCAATACCACCCGTTCGGTGTGACCGGAGGGCAGGGTGGAAACCCGCACGTCGACACCGCGTCCGGCAACGCGCAGGGAAATGCGTCCGTCTTGCGGCAGGCGTTTTTCGGCAATATCCAAACGCGCCATGACTTTGATCCGCGAAATAATCACCGGCGCGAGTTTGCGCGGTGGTTCGATGATTTCGCGCAAAATCCCATCGACGCGCATTCGCACCGACATACGGGTTTCAAAGGTTTCGATGTGGATGTCGGATGCGCCTTCTTTCACTGCTTGCGTCAATAAAGCATTGATTAAGCGGATGATCGGGGCATCGTCTTCGGATTCCAACAAGTCTTCCGGTTCGGGTAATGACCCGGCAATGTCTTGCAAATCGGCATCATCCCCAATGTCTTGCATCATCGAGGCACCGACTTGGCTGCGGTCATAATGCGCTGCCAGCAAGCGGTCAAAGGTGGCATTGTCAACCGTTTGAAACTGCAAGTCGGCGTAGCTTAAGCGTTGCACTTCGGCCAATGCCAGCGGTGTGACCCCGGTGCGGCACAGCACCAGCGGTTGTTGCCCGCTGGTTTGCAGCAAAATGCCGTGGCGTTTGGCGAAGCTGTACGGCAAGCTCAGTGCAAGGCTGAGTGGCTCTTCGGCAATAGCGAATGCGTCCTGCCCGCTCATAATGCCCCGCTACAGAATGGGTCGGCTTTATTGCAGGTTTGTTGCCCTTGCGTGACTTTTTTCACGGGGGCAGGTGGGCGTGGCGGCGGATTATGCAAGCTGTCAGCCGTGCCGTTGATGACGCGGTTCATATCCGGCGGCAGGGTGGAGGCGCCTTCGGACAAACGATTGCGTTGCAATACTTTGCTGCGCTGCTGTTGCTGCTGCATGGTCTGGTATTTTAAGCGCGTGTAGGCATCGGCGGATTTGCCATCCGGCATAATAATCGGGTGGATAAACACCATCAGGTTGTTTTTGGTTTTATTGGTGGTGTTATTGCGGAAAGCGCCACCGAGGAAGGGTATATCACCCAAGACTGGCACTTTGCTTTCAGAATCGCGGTAATTGTCTTCGATCAAACCGCCCAGCACCAGAATTTGCCCGTCTTCCACCATGACATTGGTGGTAATGCGGCGTTTGTTGGTGATGAGATCCGACGCGCCGGAACTGCTGGAGGCAACGTTGGACGTTTCCTGCTCAATCTTGAGATTCACGGTTTCGCCCCGGTTGATTTGCGGGGTGATTTTGAATTTCAAACCGACATCTTTGCGTTCAATGGTGGTGAACGGATTGGTAGTGTCGTTCGCGGCATTGGTGGAGCGCCCGGTGATGAAGGGAACTTCTTGCCCGACGGTGATTTCGGCTTCTTCGTTATCCATCGTCACCAAGGTTGGGGTGGAGAGGATATTGGTCGCAGCATCGCCTTTGAGCGCTTCGACAATCGCCCCGAAACTGTTGTTACCACCTGCCAGCAACAAGCCGTTCGGAATACTCGGTATGGTATTCGCTTGAATGCCTCCAACAATGCCCGCAAGCGTGCCAAGGCCGCCAAAGTTGCTGTAACCAACCGGGCCGCTGCCGTCATTCGCGCCGTTCGCCAGCAAGGTTGCACCAAGCTGGTTGGACAGGTCGGTGGAAACTTCGGCGATGACGGCTTCGACCAACACTTGGGCGCGGCGGCGATCCAACTGGTTAATCACCGCAATCATGTTTTTCTGCAACGTCGGCGGGCCACTGATGATAATTGAGTTGCTGCTTTTGTCGGCTAACACTTTGACGTTACTGGTGCCGCTGCCGGGGCTGGGCGTGCCATCGGCTGAAGCGCCGCCGGTTGCGGCACCACCGGGCGGGGTGTAATCGTAATACGCACCACTGACGCCGTATTGCTGGATATTTGGCGCAACCCCGTTAAGCACGTTGACGACATCTTCGGCTTTGGCATAGCGCAATTGAATGACTTTGGTGTCACCTTCAATAGCGCGTTTGACATCCAGCTTGGCGATGGCACTTTTCATGCGTTCGCGGGTCTGGCGGTCGCCGGAAATCAATACGCTGTTGGTGCGCTCATCGGCGGAGACTTTGCCGCCAACCGCCATCATGCCACCGGCTGCGGCAGCAGCAGCGGCACCGCCGATTAAGCCCTGCAAGGTAACGGCAACCTGTGAGGCCACGGCGTATTCGAGTGGCACCAGCTCAAAATCTTCATTGTTGGGTTTGTCAACGCTGGCGATGACTTCCATCAAGCGGGCGACGTTTTGCGCCTTGCCTTTAATGGCGATGGTGTTGCTGGCTTGATTCGGCAAAATGCTGGTTTCACCTTGACCACTCAGCGGCATCAAGGTTTGAATCGCGGTGGTGACGGGGATGTATTCCAGTTTGACCACTTGTGAAATTGTGGCATCGGCATCGCTTTCCGCAGGGTCGGCCACCATGGGGGCGACGTTGCCACGGGCTTTCCCGGCAGGAACAATTTTGATGAGGTCGCCGCTTTCCACCGCTTCAAAGCCGTGAACTTGGAGTACCGACAAGAAAGCTTCGTACAAGCCATCTTTATCCAGCCCGTTACCGGAAATAAAGGTGACTTTGCCGCGCACTTGTTGATCGACGATGAAATTCTTGCCAGTGGTTTTGGCTACGATGTCAATCAATTGGCGTATTTCAGTGTCTTGCAGATTAATGCGGGTGGCATCTTCCGCATTCAACGCTGCACTCGTGGTTAATAGCCAGAGCGAGCAAGCCAAAAGACTGCTGGAAAAAAGCGAACTGCGTTTATAGTGATGCGATTTCATTAAAGACCTGTATCCGTTTACGATCGGCTGGCGGCAATGTCCCGCAAGGTTGGTACGGCAAGCCCCGCAGTATCCGCAATCTGTATGGCACGTTGCAAGCGTGCGGGAGCGCTGCGCCCCATGCAGGGGTGTTCCGGGTCGCCAGCAAAGGCGACCAACATGGCTTGTAACAGTTCCGCATGATCCAAGGTTTTGCCCGTTAAGTATTGTTGCAGGGCGTGTACATCGTGCGCCAAGGCTTCAACCAAGGCAGGATGTTGCGCCCAGAGTGTGCTTACTGTTCCGCCAACACGTAGCCCCGCAATGTTGCTGACCAGAATATAGTAGTTTTTGCGCACCAGCTCGAATAATAATTCCGCGTGATCATGCACCAGATAATGGGGAATATCCAGCGCATTCAGACTGGCGGCTAATAATGCAGCATTATGCCCGTACACGGGAGAGGGAACGACGATTTTAACGGTTTGCCCACGCTTTTTTTCAAACCAAACCGAAATCACGGTGGGGTCAATCAACCCATGCTGTTCCCAGTCTGGCGGTAATAATTCGTTTTGGAGCAGGGCTACCCGCGTTTTCCAAATGTCTGGGAGTTGTGCCAAAGTGGGGTGCAAGTCGGCTTCGCCCACGGCAACGATGACTAGCGCGGGTTCGGGAATTTGCGCGGCTTCTGCTGACATTGGCATACTGCGGGTGATCGGGTAAACCGGATGCCCTAGGCGCAAGAAACCGTGTGCCAGCACTGCACCGATTTCGCCGATTCCAATAATGACAATAGGTTGTTTCACCCTGCGCTCCTTAATCCACTCAATGTATCCGCTAAGTGGCTGAGTCTAGCCAACCTGATGCAGCGCCTCAAGTGAAATGACGGTAACGTTGCGATTGCATAGCCGCCACTGGCAATGACCGTTATAATGCGGCGATCTTTTAGCGTTGTAGGAAATGTTCCAACATGAATCTGATTTCGCCATTTAAAGGCTTGCGCCCCGCACCGGGTCGTGCCGCTGAAGTGATTGCCCCGCCGTATGATGTGTTGAATTCTGCGGAAGCGCGGGAGCGGGCAGCGGGCAAACCCTGGAGTTTTTTGCATGTCTCCAAGCCGGAAATTGATTTGCCGGAAGATACCGACCCGTATAGCCCCGCCGTGTATGCCAAAGCTGCTGAAAATCTGGCGCGTATTATCGACGCGGGTTTGTTGGTGCGCGATGAGCAGCCGTGTTATTACGCTTACCGTTTGATTATGGATGGGCATTCGCAAACCGGCTTGGTCGCGGGGGCTTCGGTGGCGGATTACGATACCAACCGGATTCGTAAACACGAATTCACCCGCCCGGTGAAAGAAGATGATCGGGTACGCCAGATTGATGCGGTGAATGCGCAAACCGGGCCGGTATTGCTGGCCTACCCGGATACGCCGGTGGTGGATGCGATTCTGGCGGCGGCTTCGCAGGCTGAGCCAGCGTTGGATGTGACCGCTGATGATGGCATTCAACACACGCTGTGGGTGATTGACGATGCGGCGAGCATTGCGCAATTGACTGCCGCGTTTAATGCGATGCCCGCGATCTACATTGCCGATGGGCATCACCGTTCGGCGGCAGCGTCGCGGATCGCGAAGATGCGCAATAATCAGCAAGGGTCTGATTTTTTCCTCTCGGTGATTTTCCCGGCGCATGAAATGAAAATCTTTGACTACAATCGCGTGATTAAGGATTTGTACGGGCTTGACCCCACGCAATTCTTGGCGGCGGTTGAAGAACATTTCGCGCTAGAGCCTTCCGCCACGCCGGTTAAGCCGAATGCACCCGGTATTTTTGGGATGTACATGGATGGGCAGTGGTTCAAACTGACCTTGAATCCTGAACTGATGCCGAATGATGACCCGGTAGCGCGTTTGGATGTGAGCCGTTTGGCGCGTTATTTGATCGAACCGATTTTGGGCATTAGTGACCCGCGTCGTGATGACCGCATTGATTTTGTGGGCGGAATTCGCGGTTTGGCGGGCTTGGAAAAGCGCGTGGATAGCGGTGAAATGACCGTCGCATTCTCACTTTACGCCACCAGTATGCAAGACCTGATGGCGGTGGCGGATAACAACGATGTGATGCCGCCGAAGTCCACTTGGTTTGAGCCGAAACTGGCAGATGGCGTGGTGTCTTACTTGCTGGACTAAGCTGAGGCTTGACAGAGTGGGCTAAATTTGCCCGCTCTGTTGCTTGTGTGTATCAGTATCCACTTATATACTTGTGGCATGAAACATACTAACACCAAGAGCAAACCGGCTCACCACGTGAACGTTGGACTGGATGTCTTCGGTAATGCCATCCCTGAAATAAAATCTGCACAGGTGGAGGGGACGGGTAAAGCCATCGCACTGCGCATTGTGAAACGCCATGACACGGTGCTGAAGCCTAGCCCGAAACGGGTACGCGCGGCGACGCGGGTAAAAAAATCCACATCCAAAGCCTTGAGCGCTGTTACCCCCAATTTGTTAGAACGCTTAGTGCCTTGGTGGACGCAAGCCAAGCCAGCGCTTGAACACCCGCCAGCGGTCGATGGCGTAAGCGAACGTTTGGAACACGCTTTTAAGCGCTTGCACCACGAATTCAACGAACGTGAGCAACAACTCGAAGCCAAAATGCACGAGTTGCAGCACGCGCAGCAAACCTTGGCAGCGACCAAAACCAAACGCCAAGTCTGGTTAGTGCCGATGATTGTGGTGGCGGGGGCGGCAGGTGGCTATATGATGTACATCATGAGCAGTATGCAAGCCTCGATGCTCACCATGTCGGGCAATATCAACACCATGAACGGTCACATTGGTACGATGGCAACCGACACGCAAACCATGGCGTACAGCACCCAGTCGATGAACCAGTCCATGTATTACATGAATAATAATGTCGCGTACATGAGCGGCAATGTGGCGCAAATGAACCAAAAAGTGGGCACATTGGCGCAAGCTGCCGTGCCGATGGGGGAAGCTGCTGCTACGGTCAGCCCGTTTATGAATATGTTTAAGTCCTTCATGCCGTTTTAATGCAGCGCTGTGCCGATGCGTTCCCAGCGTATCGTGTTGCCTTCGGCTGAAAACCAGATTTGCCGTGCTTTGCCGACCACATCCTGCAAGGGGACTGTGCCAAAAAAGCGTGAATCGTTGCTATCCGTGCGATTATCCCCCATCACGAACACTTGCCCGTGCGGAACTGTTAGATCCGTTTGGGGCAGTTGCGCCTGCTGATTATTCCAGAAAACTTGCCAGGTGCGTTCACCGCTGGTTTCGGTGACGAGTAAACCGTGTGCGCTCGTGGTAGTTTGTTGGCGCAGGGATTTGCCGTTGATGGCAACATCCGCGCCTTTGATTTTCACCTTATCCCCCGGTAGCCCGATAATGCGTTTGATGAAATAGGTATTGCGGCTGTCGGGGTAGATGAAAATGGCAATGTCGCCGCGTTGTACGGCGTGCGTTGCGCCGATGCGGTTGTAGCGTTTGTCGGCAAACAACAGGTCATATTTCAGCACAGTGGGATTCATGCTGTTCGAGGGAACGAGGAACCGTTCGACGTAGCGTTGTTGCACGTAATCACTGAGCAGGGGCAGGGCGATTAGGCTGCACACCACCCACACCAAGCCATATACGCCTGCGCTTTGCCAGCTTTTGAGGGTGTATTCACGCTGGCGGCGAGCGCTGCGGAAAGCCTGTGTAATGCTGTAAAGCCAGAGTATTAGGAGCGAAAATACCCCGATGATGAGCGCGGGCAGTGTCCAACTGATGGGCAGGTATAGTCCGACGACCACAATCCCCAACACACTTAGCAGCCCGAAACCTAGCAACAACCAGACGGTTTTGTGCCATTCGCCGTTATAAAGCTGCCCTAAGCCGGGTAATAGCAGGGATAAGAGTGCGGCGAGGAGGGGTTTGTAGGGGATTTGCATGGGGGATTCCTGTTTTGTTGGGGTGAGTGTAGATGGTGTTAGCGTGAGAGCTGTGGATTTTTGCATAGACGGTCTGTATGATTTGAGTATGACTTGTCATACGAGGATCAAATCATGAGAATTAATGCACGACTGGATGATAGCTACGAAGAAAAATTTCACCTTATCCAACAAGTGGAGCAAAAGAATCGTTCTGAGATTTTGAAGGATGCACTTGATCACTATTTTTCTATGAAATTCAAGCAGCAAGAGCAGACAGTATGGGAACAGAACCAGAAACTGTTGAAACGCTTGGGAGGCATCATCTCGTCTACGGAAGATGGCTCGATCAATTACAAAAAATACGTTGCTGGGTATTTGAATGAAAAATTCAGTAATCGCTGATACGGGATTTTGGTATGCCCTGATCGACAAAAAAGACAAGTACCACGAGTTAGCAACGCACTATTTGGCTAATTGCCAGGAGCGTTTAATAACGACATGGCCTGTGGTGACGGAAACTAGCTATATGTTGTTGAGTCGTCATAGTGTTGAAGTCGCCAGTGACTTTCTGGAAATGGGGGCGGAGGGTATGTTCAAAATCCATGATTTGACCGTGGGACATTTACAGCAGTCTGCTGTTTTAATGTTGAAATATAAGAATTTGCCGATGGATTTGGCGGATGCTTCGCTGGTGATTTTGGCGGAAGAGTTGGGTCATGGGCGCATCCTGTCGGTTGATCAGCGCGACTTCAATACCTACCGCTGGAAGAGTCAAAAACCTTTCACTAACTTGTTGTTTCCTCATGGCTGATGTCCCAACGTTTTTGGGGATGAACCGTTGTCCTGACCAGATTGTTAAACCGCCAAACCACAAGGCAATAAAATCCAATTCCTTCGCACTTACGTATCCTTCTGTGATGAGCAAGTTGCAGGTATGTGAATGCCGCGCTTGACTCCCTGTTTCCCCGTTACAATCACAATATGTGGAGAATGAAGATGAAGACGAAATTTATTGCTTTGGCTTTTACCACCGCGCTGATGGCTTCTAGCATTGCCTTTGCTATGGATCACAAAGAAATGAGCATGGGCGATCTGTCGGTTTCGGCCAAAGATCAGGATACATCCGGCGGCACGGTAACGGCTGACAAAATCATGGCAGCGGCGAATGGCTGGCTGGTCGTGCACCGTACTGATGCTGAGATGAAGCCAGGCCCCGTCATTGCGTATGCTCCCTTGAAAAAAGGTGAAAACAACGAAGTGAGCGCAATCCTGACCGAACCCGTCGCAAAAGGCGACAAGTTGATGTTTATGTTGCACGGTGAAGAGGGTGGCATGAAAACGGGCATATTTGAATACACGCTTGGAGCCAAGGAGGATGGCCCGGTGAAAGTTGATGGCAAACTGGTCATGACCGTCATTAACGCCGAATAATCCTATTGCTTTCAGCGTTGGCGGGGCTGCTTACCCCGCCAATACTGCGGTCAAGCTTGCCGTTCTTGTGCATAATGCAGCAATCCAAACCTTAACCGCCATGACATTGCCGCTATGCAAGAATTACCCCCCACCGCCAGCGAACGACTCCTGCAAGATAACCAACTCCCGCAGCGTTGGCAGGGCAAATCCCAATTCACCATCGCCGCCACCCGCTTCGGCACCGGCGTAGACTTCCTCACCACTTGGCAAGCATGGCAAGCCGACCCGCAACATTGCGCCCGCCTGCATTTCATTGCCATCGAACCGCACCCCCTTCAACCCGCGACCTTGCGTGAGTTATTGGCAAATTACGCGGAATTGCAACCCTTAGCCGCTGAACTTATCGCTCATTACCCCCCGCTGCTCGACGGATTCCACCGCCTGACGTTCGCCCAAGGCCGCCTCACCCTTACCCTGTGCTTCATGGCTGTGCCAACTGCCCTCGCCGAACTCGTCGCCCGCGTTGATGTCTGGTATTCGCCTGAACACCTTAACCCCGCGCTGGAACCCTGGTATGCCTTGCCAGCACCTTCCCCCGTCACACATGCCAACGTCATCGGCGGCGGCATCGCAGGTTGCCAAATCGCGCACGCGCTGGCGCAACGCGGCTGGCAAGTCACCTTGTACGAACGCCACGCCCGCCTTGCGACGGAAGCATCCGGCAACCGTGCAGGCGTGCTTATCCCGAAAATGACAGCAGAAGCAGGCTGGGGTGAAACCTTTTACCGCCAAGCGTTCTTATTTGCCGTGCAGCAAATTCGCCAACTGCAAGCAGCGGGGCAGGTGATCGACTGGGCGCAATGCGGCGCGTTGCAACTGGCACACGAGCCGCGTGAAGCCGCCCGTCAGCAAGCGCTTCGGGCGCGTGAATTGCCTGCCGATTTCATCCAGATTCTCGATCAGGCAGAGGCTTCCGCCGTAGCGGGAATTCCGTTACCGAGCGGCGCGAGTTATTTCCCGCAAGCAGGTTGGCTGAATCCTGCGAGTTTGTGTGCGGCGTTGGTGGCGCACCCCAATATCGAAGTGCGCCCGCTGACAGATGCGAGCGTTTTGCCGGTGGATGGTGTGACGATTATTGCCAGCGGACGCGAGGCGGATCGGTTTGCCGCGAGTCAGTTTCTGCCCTTTATGCCGGTATTGGGGCAAACCAGCGTGGCGACCGCTTCGGCGTTTAGCCAGCAACTGAAGACAACCTTGGGTCACGAAGGCTATTTAACCCCAGCGTTGGCGGGGCAACACATTTTCGGCGCAACCTTTGTGCGTAATAGGCGCGAACCCACGCTGGATGCTGCCGCCGATACCGTGAATCACCAGCAATTGGCGCAATACCTACCCGATTTTGCCGCCTCATTCGGCACGGTGAAGTCCAGTCACGCGGCAATTCGCATGACAACGCCGGATCGCTATCCGGTGGTGGGGGCGCTGCCGGATGTCGCATTTTTCCAGCAAGCCTACGCCGAATTGCGGCATGGTCGCGCAAATCAGCCGTTTCCACTGGCGCATTATCAGCCGGGTGTGTGGATAGCGGCGGGTTTTGGTTCGCGTGGGCTTACCACCAGCGGTTTGTGTGCGGAATTGCTGGCGGCGTTGATCGTGGGGGAACCGTTGCCGATGCAGGCGACGTTGTATCGCCATCTGCATCCGGCACGGTTTCTGATTCGTCAGCTTAAGCGCGGTTAGGGGGTAGTGGGCTGGGCGACGTGTTGCGGGGGGCGCAATTTGTCGATTTCAGTGTCGAGCGCTTGATTGCTGGCGTTGCCTTGGGTGAGGGTTTGTTGCAGGCGGGTATTTTCTTGCTCCAAGGCTTGTACTTGCTGCACCACGTGTTGCAGGGATTCGCGCATTTTGTCGTAGCGGGTGCGTTCGTCCGGGGTCAGCTTTGCCAATTCCTCCGGCGTCAGTTCGGGGGCGCTGAAGGGGGATTCGGCGGGTGGCTCAGCCGCTACTGCTGGAGCAGGCGCAAATTTTTGAGGCGCAGTGGCGGCGGGCGTCAAGTAAAGCATAACGCTTCCAACCATCAGCATCAGAGAAGCCATTACACCAATAGCAGTAATCGGGTTTTTAGTGGGCATAATAAAGGTAACGCGCTGGAAAAATTCATGAGCATAGTTCGCTGACGCGTGATACTCAAGCCAGAAAACGTTTTTGGGCGTACTTAATTGACATCGCTATGGGTGTCCATTAGGATACTTTCCGATTGAAATTTATTCCATAATAATGCACTTCAAAGTCTTAACACGACATACCCAGGAGATAGTTAGTCATGAAAAAAATCACCATCAGTATTTCTGCTTTGTTTTTAGCGCTAGGCGTGTTGAGCGGCTGCGGCGAGAAAAAAGAAGAAGCACCTAAAGCAGAAGCACCTGCTGCTGAGCAGAAGCCTGTTGAACAAGCAGCGCAGCAAGCCGCGCCAGCAGCAGAACCGGCAATGGCTACACCGATGGCAGCAATGACCGATGCGGCTAAAGCAGCAGGCGATGCGGTTTCACAAGCGGCGGATGCAACTACCCAAGCAGTCGGTGATACTGCTAAAGCAGCAGGCGATGTGGCAAGCCAAGCGGCAGACGCAACCACGCAAGCAGCCGGTGATGCAGCCAAGGCAGTCAGCGATACCGCCACTCAAGCAGTCGATGCAACCACTCAAGCCGCAACTAGCGCTGTAGCAGCCGTGGGCGCGGTTGATGGCGAGAAAGTCTACAAAGGGTTGTGCTTCAGTTGCCATGACATGGGCATTGCAGGTTCACCTAAATTAGGTGATAAAGCGGCCTGGGCACCACGCATTGCAACAGGTATGGATGCTCTGTATGCTTCTTCCATCAATGGTAAGGGCGCAATGCCAGCAAAAGGTGGAAACCAGACGCTGTCTGATGCAGAAGTGAAAGCCAGCGTTGATTGGATGGTTGCACAAGCAAAGTAATGCCGGATTTGTATTTGCTTTAATGTAGTAGAAAAGCCCCAGCACGGGGCTTTTTTATGCGCGGTGTAATGCCTAACTGATGGGGTATGCCATCATTAAATTGATCATTGCCAATGAGATTAATATCAAAATAAATTTGTATTCAATATCCATAACGATACATCCAATTGTTTTTATTGATTAATGGCGTGTTTGTAGTGCAGTAATAGGTGCATTACTTTTCTCTGTCAGAGCTGAATATTGTAAAACTAGATTAATTAATAAACGCTTAATAATTGTTTTTTTGTGTCCGTTATCGCCACATTTTCCTTTGGTTGTTTGCCGTTGATCGGCTGAATCCGAGTTATTTTGCAGAACCGCATGACACGTGCGGCACCAAACCGTATAATCAGTAGTCCAGCAACTTTTGCGGAACTACGGGGGCGACTTGGCTTCGACGTGGATCACAAAGTCTGGGGAGCATGTAGTGGGTGTGGTGACCACTTAAATCCTAGTCACAAACAATAGTCGCAAACGACGACTCTTACGCTCTCGCCGCTTAATAACCGGTAGTTAGCTGTCTGATCGCTACTGTGCTTATGCAGTACGAATATTCAGGCATCATCCAATCATAAGATCGTGCGGGAGGCTTGCCCAAGGCCAAACCACTAAACAGTATTGGGACAGCCTGTGAGCAGCCTGTCAGTTGGCGGCAATCGGGTTAAACAAACGACTGACTAAACATGTAGTAGCCTTCAGATGGAGGGTTTGCGGACGCGGGTTCAATTCCCGCCGCCTCCACCAATTTACTGTTTCATGCAGTCTCATGGAGTATTAAAACCCCTTACAGGCGGCAATCTGTAAGGGGTTTTTTGTTGCATGGCGTCTTATCCCGTGTCATGACATCGCACACTTTTGGGGGTATCTTGGGGGGTATCTTCCAAACTCAGAAAAGCGATACCCCTTTTATGAAACGCAGCTTGAACGACACCGCAGTTAAGAACGCCAAGCCCAAAGACAAAGAATACAAATTGAGCGATGGGGGAGGGCTGTACTTACTGGTTAAGCCCAACGGGTCTAAGTTGTGGCGTTACAAGTACAAGCTACCCAAAGAGAAAGTTCTAGCCATTGGCAGTTATCCAGAAATCAGCCTGAAGGATGCACGGTTACTGCACGAAGAGGCGCGGGCATTGTGGGCGCGTGGTGTTGACCCATCACAACACAAGCAAGCCACCAAGGGCGCAAAGCTGGCAGAGTCGGCTAATACCTTTCAGGCAATCGCGACAGAATGGCTTGTGAAGTTCACCGCAGACCAAGCACCAGAACACACCGACCGGCAGAAACGGCGGCTAGAACGTCACGTTTTCCCGTGGATAGGCGGGCGCATCATTGGGGAAATTGAACCACCGGATATTTTAGCCGTGCTAAGGCGTATCGAAGCCGCTGGAACGCTGGAAACTGCCCACAGGGTGAAAACCATCATCGGGCAAGTATTCCGCTATGCGGTGGCAACAGGTCGGGCGGTACGTGACCAAACCGCAGACCTGAAAGGCGCACTGCCACCCGCAAAAGGCAACCACTTTGCAGCGATCACAGACCCGAAGGAAATAGGGGCATTGTTGCGGGCTATGGCTGGCTACCGTGGGGCGATTGAAACCCGTATAGCTTTGCAATTGTCGGCTTACCTGTTCACCCGACCGGGCGAACTCAGACAAATGGAATGGGCAGAGATAGAAGGGGATGTTTGGACAATCCCAGCGGAAAAGATGAAGGCAGGGCGTGTGCATGTAGTGCCATTGTGCAAACAGGCATTAGCTTTGCTGGAAGAAATGCGACCGCTAACAGGTAAACGGCGCTATGTGTTCCCGTCCCGCACGGATACCAAAAAACCCATGAGCGCTAATACAGTGAGGTCGGCACTGGTACGGCTAGGCTATGAAAGCGACACCATGACCGCACACGGATTTAGGGCGCTTGCCAGTACCCGGCTGTATGAGATGGGCTTTCACTCAGAACTGATTGAACGGCAGTTAGCCCACACGGTAGGGAATGAGGTTCGCAGGGCTTACGACCGATCACAGCACCTAGACCAACGTACCGCCATGATGCAGCAATGGGCGGACTACCTCGACAGCTTGCGGGATGGGGCGCAAGTCATACCGATACGACGGGCAACCAGTTAGCCAAGCTACTGCACACCACCACAGAGAGCCGCACACGTTGCGGTTTTTTTATGTCTGTATTTCATGGGGTTAGCTGAAAAAAGGTGTAACAGAACGGGGGGCATGAGGGCAGGGCAAGCCTTGAAAAAATATTATTTTCTGAGGGGGTCTCTATATCTCTGAAAAACTGTCTTTTTGTCTTGTAGTAGTTAGTAGTTTATATATATATCTATAATTCAATTGCTTACAAAAAACAAAAGGGAGATTTCACAAGACAAAACGCTTTTTTCATTTTGTCTTGTTCTGTCTTATTTGTCTTATTTTGTCTTGCACCTAGGCAGTGTTGGTGTAACAGAACGAAGGGCGGGCAGGGCAGCAAGCAGCACCTAGTAGCGGCTAACCTTTGCGCCTATGCACCCACACCAAAGCGTTGGTATACTTGCCAACATGGAAAAAGCAGTGTTGATTTACAAGCGGCGGCGTGAATTTGCGGACGGCGCAATTATTGAGGGCGTGGCGTGGTCATTGCCCCAAGCCGTTATGGGTTCTAGCCACCTGTACAAATACCGCTTGTTTTATGGTTATCCGGGGCAACGTGTTATCGGTTACGACAACGAACGCGGCAAGGGCGACCATAAGCACTATTACGACACCGAAACGCCTTACACCTTCACCACACCGGAACAGGTATGGCGGGATTTTGTAACTGACATCCTCACAGAGAGGGGCAAGCCATGAGATACGCAATTATTCGCATTGAACCCAACCTAGAAGCCGATTTGCTGGAAATGGGCGCGGCTTTCGTGGATGCACTGGAAACCGGCAGTTATCAGGGTGAGGTATTCACCTTTGAAACGCCTATGGGATTGTTTCAGGCGATTACCCCCAAGCGCTGGGAACTGCTGGACAGGCTGCAAGGCAAAGCGGCGGTGAGTATCCGCGAACTTGCTAAGCAATTGGGGCGGGATGTGAAGAACGTTCACACGGATGTAAGCAGGCTTTTGGAAATTGGCTTGTTGGAACGTGACGAAGCAGGGCGGGTATTTTCCCCCTTTGCGGAAATCAGGACAGAATTCACCTTGAAGGGTGAGAACAAAGCGGCGGCTTGAAATCTGTAACAACAATCAAAACCCGATCAAGAAAACCACCACCAAAGAGCCGGGCAAGTTCCCGGCTTTTTTGTGTTTGGCAGATGTGAAAAAGCCCACCGTGGCGGGCGGGCTTGTTGCAAGGTGATAACAGAATTATTGGTATGGAATGTTTGAGATCCGTGGCGGGTTAGCAATCTTAGCAAGAATATCGCGGTGTGTTTTTGCCTTCCCGGTCTTGCTGCAAAGGCTATCCAGTTCTTCCCGTAACGTTTCGATTTTTGGTAACAGTGCTGAAAACTCGGCATCCTTCAGCGCCAATGCCTGCAAATGCAGGGATTTTTCAGCGGATTGCGTCATGCGTTCCCATACGCCTCTTTCAAGCAATAAGGTCGCTTCACCTTCATTCATGGCGCTAATCTGCTTTTGCTTGGTGTGCAGTTCTACCAATAATTCACGTTCAATCGCTTCATACTGGTTAATCGTTTCGGTATCACCAAAGGTTACAGCTTTCACGTAGTCGGGGTTAGGTTGCTGCATGGTGGCTTCAATTGCTTCACAACGTTGCTTCAGCACCGTGCGACGTTGGCGCAAGTCGTTAATGTGCATGGTCATCTTGTCGCCTTCTGATGTGCAGTAAGCGACATCATCAACACCCAAGTTCAGATTTTCAAACTCACCCATCAAGCCGTTAAAGCTTGCCCATGCCTTGCGTTCTAACATCACTCCCTCAGAGGTTTTGCCCTTGCCCTTAGCTGTTTCAACATCACGACGGCTGATAATGGCTTGTTCAAAAATGGTTGTAATGTGTTTCATGTTGGCGTTTGCCATGTTGCGTACTCCAAAACTGGATTTTCATTAAACACCCCCCTTTTGCGCACAACACCACGCCCGCCGGAAAATAAAAGTGCAGAGAAAAAACCCGTGAAAACCGCGTTTTTCTTGGCTTTTAGCAAGGCTGGCGTGTAGCAATGTTACAAAACGCTACAAAAATGCTTAGGGAGTCTGTTTGCCTGCCGTTCAGCAAAACCTGCACAAGACAGCGGACATAGCAAGAAATTAACGGAAAACTCACCCACAAGCTTTACTAAGGATTTTGCACAAGCCCAAAACAAAAACGCCACCGAAGACAGCGCACATAGCACAAGGCAACATAAAACCGTACCGACTAACAACACAAGGACAACAAGCAACATGATTGAAAAACGTTTGAGCTTGCAGCGCGTTTGCCAGCGTACCGGATTCAGCCGGGCGGTAATCTTGTCACAAGCGGGCTTGCCTTTTTTGGAGGTTGAATACAAAGGCAAGAAGGTGAGGCGCTACCGTGAAAGCGACGTAACCCATTTTATTGAACGACACCTGAAAGGTAATTGACATGGCATCTACAAACCGTTTTGGCGTAAGCCTGACAGAACTTCAATCATTACGGGATGATATGGAGAAATACCACAATCAACTTGAAGCTTCAGGAACATTGTGGAAAGAGGCATTCAAACTGCAAGAGCTAGAGTTTGAAATTGAAGTGATGGAGAAATCAATCAACAAAGCGTTTGATTTTGTAATTGAGAATGCCAGCACTACCAATCCGCGCATTTTGTCTGAATTTAAACGCAATAAAGCCGAATTCAATTCACTGGTGCGTAGTGGGCGGATTCACCCCGATGAATACATGTGAACCAGACCCGGAACGGGTTCTTATTGTCGTGGAGACTGCCCACTGTTCACCAGAACGGGCAGAACTCACCATTCAAGCACTGGATAAGCACGACCTAGCGCAGCAAGCCCACCGCACCACACCCACCACCACCGATAGCAGCGGTTATGCCAGCTTTGACGAACTGCTTTCACCGGGCGCGGCGGCATTGGTTGCGGCTGGTTATGGCGGCAATGAGGCGGCATTCATCCTGCAAACGCTATTCAACGGGCTGGCAGTGGAACACGGCGGTAAGCGGCTGTATCTGCCAAAACCAGAACGGCTATTGAGGAAGTTTGAAACCGTCCAGTTCTTCAACGCTAACAGGTAGCACCCACACCACCCGCAACGGGCGGGCGTGAACCTTAACAACCTATTGCAAATTCCCCCGACTTGGTTCTACCTTCCACCAAGTCGGGAACAAAAAAAAGGGGAAAGTTAGCGGCTTTCCCCTTTTGCGTATTCCCGTTTGGATGTTCTGACAATCTGACAGGAAACAAGAGTATGGACACGAAGTTGCATAGGTGCAATATCCAGTTCTGTGGAAGGTACAAGAGTGTGTTGTATCAGGTAGAAAATCGTTCTTTGTATGGTTATCCAGAGATTCAGTTAATAACTGAAGAACAAGTTAACGCTTTCCTTATCAGGATTGCTGAGGACATAACCGAAGAATTATCAGAGGTGAGATATTCATTAACGCTGGTTGAATTGCTGGAGAATAATGAATGTTATATCCATGTTTTTCCTTTTGATTGTAGGCATAACGATAAGCCTTGCAACAGAAAGCGGATTGCAAGCGTAAATCTTACGTTTTGGGTAAGTGTTCTTGGTACGTTCATTCTTGTGAATCATGACACCCCGTCTTGCATCCAGCTTTGGCGATGGGCTAAGGCTGGACACCGAGAACAGCGATGGACAGAGAAAGCCTTAGAAAGCTGGAATATCCGCATGGAAGGCAAAATGTTGCTATTTGGAGAATCCAACAAGACCACTTATACGGCATACAGAAAGCTCTTTGAACGTCATATCAACACTAAGCCGCTGAACACAGAAGAAGCTCTAAACGCTAAAAGGCTAAAAGGATAAGAAAATAAAAATGCGACATTTAAGGCTATTAGGTGTTTGATTTTTAGATTCTGATATTTTACAAAGTGCGACATTTAGCAACATATCATTATGATAATTAAAGATTTACCTTTCAATCTGATATTTTTTCGTGTTAAAAATGCTCTATTGAACTCACCAACAACCCACCCATAAAAAAAGCCACCGGGCTTAGGAGTGGCTTTTCTGCTTAATTTTTATGATCAATAGGAGTCCATTGTATGGGCTACAGCAACGCTTTGCCTAAAAAACCCTACTTACCCGCTTTGGTGAGAGCTTCATCAATTATCTGGCGTAGTTCATCGACGGTTATGCATAGCCTGCCTTCCTGCCTGATGCTTTGTTCAAGACGCACAATAATTTCAGCATTCAGTGAACGCCTGTTCTGTTCTGCCAGCTTCTCTATTTGTTCCTTGACTTCGGGCGGCATCCGAAGACCAAACGGCGGTATTTGCTTATTCATAGTATGAAGTTTACCCGCTTACTTATTGAATTCTCAATGACTACAAATAGAAGCTATTTAGATGTTGACTTGTATAATTACCGAGAGATACCATTATGACTTCTATTTGTAGTTATTGGATGGCATGGCAATCATGGAAGCAGTGAAAAAACAAGCAAGCCCTTACCCGCTACGCATGGCAGACGATGTGAAAACGTGGTTGCAGCAACGCGCAAAGGCAAATGACAGAACCGTACATGCCGAAATTATTCGGATTTTGAAAGAAGCAAGGGAGGAAGAACAAAGACACGCGGCGTAAGCCATAACGAACAAACCCCGCATGAAGCGGGGCTTATCCGGGCTGCAAGGTGCGACCAACACCAAAACAGCCCATTTCCTGACACACTTAAGAGACTCAGAAAATGAAAGCTAATGTTATCACAACGCCTAACGGCACAAACACCATCTACCAACAGGCGCAAGCGGCTGAATTCGCCGTCAACCACCTGAAAAGCCTGATTACTGTTGCCAATGCAGCGGCATACCGTCACATGGAACAACCGGAGGGATACAGCCACAAAGTAGACATTTACGACCTTACGGCAATGCTGGAAACCCTCACCGACCAAGCGGAAAAGCTCGAAACCATGCTGTCTACCCTGACAGCAAGCACTTACAGCCTAGACAAACCCGCCACCCCTTCCCCTGCTGGCAGTGAGGCACAAGCCCTGCTCAATCTGCTGCTGAACATGCTGAAGCTATGGCGGCGTGACGAAGTGAGCGGTAACGAGTTTGAAGAATGGCTCGAACAGTCCGTTTCTCTTGCATCAAGCCTCGCTTTGAATTCTGTAACAGAAATCAAAGGCGGTGCTGTATGAGCGACATAAACACCCTTCTACGTGAAATCCACTCACGCGCTGACAGTCTGGCGATCTTCGCCCAACACGCGGCGGCGCTGGATAGCACTGTATCCACCCGCAAAAGCGACACCGTACAAACCGTCTTGTATAGCCTCTCAGTGCTGCAAACCCTGCACACCGATTTACTCACCCTCCTGAAACAGGAAAAAGCAGAAAAAACCGAAAGTTACACCGACCTAAACGGCGAAATCGTGCAGGTAGACATGCTCGATTGGCTGGAAGATGGCTACTACACCGACGACGAAGGCGACCGTATGCCCTGCTCCCGTTATTGCATTGGTGATGACGACGGCGACGGAATAAGCGTGTGGCTGAATGAAGATATGGTGGAGGTAGAGGCATGAGCAACCAAATCGCAATCATGAGCGCTCTTCACTTCATCCAAACCCGTGATTATTCCGTGCTGTATTTTTGGGTAACGACGGCGGCGGCCTTCGGATTCACCCTCTTCTACATTTGGAACCTGAAGGCCGGTTTCAACCCATCCAACGCACTGGCAAGCACACCCGCACTGATTCACGTAGCGGCTTCTATCGGTATTTCCCTGCTCATGTTCGGAATGCCGAAGAACTCACTGCTACGGATTGGCGCGTTGTTTTCAATGCTGGCACTGGCGAATTTAGGATAAGGGGGAAATCATTATGTCATTACAAAAAGGTTACGCGCTGCATTCTCAAATCAGCGAATCATTGAACGACTTAAACACCACTGAAAACGAATTCAGGCTCACCAGCTATGGGCAGAAGTTTTTAACGGTAGCGACCACCCTAATTTATTACAGCTTTACCTCTGTGATTTTTGCGGGTGTCAGCGTGTGGGCTTTCCAGCAATATGTTTTCGATAACGGCGCGAATGTTAACGGCTTGATTTACACCATAGCGTTAGTCGTTTCTGCCCCTATCGGGCTGGCATTGATTAAGCACACCAACTTTAAGGCAATGGCACACGCTCACAGCCTACGTGAGTTCGGCATACGCGCCTTAATCGTGCTGGCAGTGCTTAGCGGCCTCTGGTACGAAGGAATCAGCAGTTCCAGCAACATGCAGGAAAAGGCGTTTCATGCTGTTGAAAATAGCAAATCAGGCAACGCTATCTTGAATAGTGGCGTGGTGGTCTCTAGCGGCGGCAATACAGCATTATCTGATGCTGAATTTAAGCTAGTTAGTTGCCAACGCAAACTAAAGGAAGGTTCTGTTAAAGATTGTTCCAATAGTGAAGCGCGTGTTGCTTCATTGAAAGAGCAAGCCGCGTTAGATCGTGCTTCTATCAATGATGCGAACATAAAAGCAATTACGGTTAAGCAAGAGGCATTAAGCAAAGAACGCGACGAACACGCTTTACCAGCGGCTAAATCATTTGCTGAAATGCTTAACGCATCATTGGCAACTGGAACGATGGTGGTGGTACTGCTTTCAAGTCTTTTCTTTGAATTGATTCACCTGAGTAGTATTTTCAGCGAACGTTCTTACCTGCAAAGAAAAGCCGCATTACTGGCAAGCCTTTCCGCGTTGAAAAATGAGTATTTCCGACTGATTGGCAAGACCTACTCACCCGATGATTTTAAGGATGATCGAGTAATTGATTTATCGAAGGATGAATTAAATACACAAAACTCCGCTAATACAATGTCTTTAGAAATGGCGATTGAAAAAGTCAAATCAGACATTGATAGTGGGAAATCATCAACAGACCTAACATTGATATGTGAGCGCCTATCATCTTATGTGTTAGGTCATCACAGGTCGCCACAATTGTTTTTAGATGCGGCTAAGCAAATACTCGCTGAATATAAATCTGAGGTTTTTGAAATCAGAACTAAGGGTATTCCCTATTCTGACAATAAAACGGGATTTGGATTTGTTCCACAAACGGCGGCGCGTTTCAAATGGATGGACTCAGAGATTGAATTGCCAACGAAACCAGAAAGGACGTTCGGGTTTATCCAATCAGGTCAGGTTGCTAAAGATCGTGAAACCTCATTGCTGGAAGAAAACCGCAGGAAATACCCGCAAGAAATCGTGATGCCGATGACCAAGCGCCCTACCCCAAACGATTATGGTGCAGTACCGCGTAAGGACTTACAGACCTCTGTAATTACAGACACCCCACACCTACAGACCTCTGTAATACAGACCTCTGTAGACGCTTACGGCAAGGCTGAGAGCGCGGCGGCGGGAACTGTCATTGATTGCCCAAATTGCGGCAAGTCATTCAAGAAAGTGAATCGGTTTCACATTTTTTGCAGCCACTCCAGAAAGAAGCGGGAAGACGGCGGGAATTGCTCGGATGAATTCCATAACAAGCTGAATCCTGAAAGAGCGGAAGTGCTGAAAGCGAAACATCGGAGACGTAAAGCTTAAACCCAACAGGGCAGGGGATTAATACCCCTCTGCCCATTTTTAACTAGCAAAAGAGTGTTATATGAATGAAATGCAGACAGTAAAAGAAGTGGCGGTTTTATTTAAACTGTCAACCTCCTCAATCTGGCGACTGTCAAAAGAGGGAAAGTTACCTAAACCCATTAAAGTCGGATTGAATTCGACTCGCTGGAAACAATCCGAATTAGCAGAATTCATTGAAAAGATGAATAAACCAGATTCGACTAGTCCAGAAACCCCATAAACGAAAATCCCCCATTGGTCACGACACCGCAGGGGGAAAGGAATAAAACACATGCAAGAGTATAGCATAAATCTAGGTCAGCAGACGATGACCTACACCATTTTTAACAGTCTGCATAATCCACAAGGGCAGCAATTCACCGCGCAATGGTCGGATATTTGTCGAATGCTGCAAAATGCCACCACATACCCCGATAAGGCAAGCCAACCCCTAATTAAACTCGGCACATTTGAGAATGATTCACGCGGGGCAGGGCATGGCTTAACCAATATTAGCGGAATCGAAATTGATTATGACGCGGGCAACGTGACTGCACACAGCGCGGCTAAGTTGTTGCGTCAAGCAGGTATTGAATGCGTAGTATGCAGCACCTACACCAGCTCACCCGATTGCCCAAAATGGCGCGTATTCGCCCCTACAAGCCGCACATTGCCAGCGGAATTGCGACCTTACTTAGTGTCGGCATTGGATGGCGTATTAGGCAATATTGCAGCGCGGGAAAGTTACACCCCAAAACAGACTTTCTTTTATGGGCGCAACCCTGAAAGCGCTTATGTGTTTTTCCATGTAGCAGGTCAAGCGGTTGATGTGATTCTCAAAGACACTGCCAACACATTCTATAAGGCTGACAAACGCGAAAAGGCAGCACGCGAACAATTAGCCACGGCTAGGGCTGTACACATTGAAACCCAACGCACCCAACGCCAAGGCGGGCGACTCATAGAAGGGCAGGTTTCCCCGATCACCGCGTTTAACGATGCGCACGACGTGCGGGCAATCCTCACCGCTCACGGATACCGGGCCACTGGTAGCAAGTTTGTTGCCCCCGCATCTTCCAGCGGTATGGCTGGCGTGGTGATCCTGCAAGGTGATGACAGCAGAGAGCGGGCATTCTCCCACCACAGCAATGACCCGATAGCCGACGGGCTGGCACATGATGCGTTTGACCTGTTTTGCATCCTCGACCACGGCGGCGACGAATGGGCAGCACTCCCAGCAGCGGCTAAGTTACTCACCACCACCAAGGGCGAAAGCCTGCACTCACACAATCGCAACGCTTACCGCCAACACCGCGCAAGTGATCGGGCAAAAGCCGCACTCGCTAAACTTAAGGGAGTATCGGCATGACTACTGCAACCCAAAGCAACCCAGTGATTGAGTTACTGGCAGAACTCGACACCCAAGCGCAAACCATCACACTGGCAACCTATCAAGATTTTTTGCACACAGTCGCCTTACTGGTAGTCGATGGCACAATTGACCAAATCCAGCGGGAAACCATCATTAAAGCACTCGCTAACAATGGTCACGATCTTGGAGGCAAACGCCTAATCACCACCGCTTTGACCGCAGCCGAAAAGCAGATTAAACGCGATATGGCAACGCCACCGGCTGACATGGTGCAAGGCGGGCGGGGCATGTACTACCTTAAGGACGGCTGGCTTTTTCGCTCAACAGAGAAGGGCGATTATAAGGTATGCACGGGAATCGAAGTGCTAGGGCGTACCCGCAACACAGAACAAAGCGGCTGGGGTAAGTTGCTGCAATGGCAGGATGGCGACGGCAAAACCCATACGTGGGCTATGCCAATGCGCCTAATGAGTGGCGACGGTAACGAAGTCATGGGCGCTTTGTTAGATCGTGGGCTTGTGGTGGCTGGCGGTGCAAATATGTATGCAGTCGATTACCTGCAAATGTGTGACTCTGAGCGGCGCTTAACGTGTGTTGAAAAAACCGGATGGTATGACGGGCGCGTATTCGTAACCCCTGCAAAATCGCACGGTGATGACGACGACAGTATTATTTATCAAGGCGCAATAAAGGGCAGTGACCAAAAGTCGAAAGGTACGCTCGACGGCTGGCGCGACGAAGTGGCAAGCCTTGCCGTTGGCAACAGTCGCTTAACGTTTGCAATCAGCAGCGCTTTCGCACCGGCATTGCTCGACATTGCCCGCAACATTGGGGCAGGTGGCTTTCATTTTGCGGGCAGTTCCAAGGATGGCAAAACCCTTGCTCTACGTGCTGGTGCGTCTGTTTGGGGTTATCACCAAGACGTTAAACAGCAATGGCGGGGTACGATCAACGGCATTGAAACCTTGGCAGCGCGGCATAATGACGGCTGGCTTTTTCTCGATGAAATTGCAATGGCATCAGCGCACGAAGTGGAACGCATCATCTACATGCTGGCGGAAGGTAAAGACAAGGCAAAACAGACCCGCACCAGTGAGCTAAAGGCGCGTAATCTCTGGAATATGTTGTGGTTCTCCACTGGTGAAGTAACCGCAGCGGAACACATCACCACCAAGGGCGGAACGCCACCGGCTGGAATTGAATTACGTCAAGCCGATATTCCAGCGGATGCAGGGAAGGGGCTTAAATCGTATGACACGATTCACGATTACCCGGATGTGAACGCCTTCAATACCGCCATCGGCGCAGGCATTGAAAACCATTATGGAACAGCGGGGCAAGAGTGGTTAGCCATGCTGGTGGCGCAACGTGATGAACTGAATACCCGTGTCCCGGAAATGCTCGAAACCATTGCATCTGAGATTGTGGGCGGTGCGTTTAGTCCACAAACGCGGGATGTGCTTTACCGGTGCGCACTGGTGGCAGTAGCGGGCGAACTGGCGACAGAATACCACTTGACCGGCTGGAAGCAGGGCGACGCTACCGCAGCGGCAAAGCGCATATTCACCGATTGGCTAACCGCTTTCGGCGGTGATGATTCCAGCCGCGAACAACGCCAGATAGTGCAAGCGGTGCGCGGTTTCCTTGAATCCAATATGGCGCGATTCCAGAACATGGCGTATGAAGTATCGAAAGAGGAATTGCAGCGCGTCAAAGATTGCATGGGCGGTGTTTACCCTGCTTATGAAGTATCACAAAAAGCGGTCTATCTGGTGTTCAACTCCCAGTTGAAAGAGCTTGCCAGAGGCTACAGCAAAAAGCAGATTCTTGGAGCACTGGAACAGGCAGGCATGATTAATACAGCGGATGATAATCGGGCGTATATCCCAGCACATGGACAAGTCAGGGTTACGCGCATCACACTGACAGAGGAGGACTAACCCCATATAGCGCAACTTTTGCACCCAACAGACCACCCTTAGCGGTGGTTTTTTTGTGCCTAAGACAAAACCCAAGACAAAACGCGCCTCACAAGACAAAATGAAAAACACGAAGACAAAATTTATCTAATTGATTTTATTATTATTTTCTCCAACAAGACAAAAAGCAGCAGAAACAAGACAAAATGAAAAAAGCGTTTTGTCTTGTAAAAATCTTTTTAAGTTATTGATATATAACAATAAAAAACCCAACAAGACAAAAAGACAGTTTTTTGGAGAAGTAGAGGGGGGGTGAGAAAAGAAATATTTTTTTCTTACCGGCAAAACGAACAGGGCAGAGGCGGCGTTTGTGTGTGTGTCGCACCTTCGTTTTTAGTTCGTGTTTTAGGGGTATCAGGGTAAACGGTTCAGGGAAATACCCCCGATAATACCCCCTTGAATGGGTGTCTCCATTGTGGTGATCGAAGGGCGGAAAATGGGGTGAAGTGCATTAAAGGGGGTATCACGGGGGGTATTGTAAAAAATTCAAACTCAATAAAGTAATAAATATCAATTGTTTACATGCTAAATTTAGTGGTCGCCGCCTCCACCAATTACCCGTTTCATGCGGTATCATGAAGTATTAAAACCCCTTACAGGCGGCAATCTGTAAGGGGTTTTTGCTTTTTAAGGGTTCTTAGGGTGTCATGACATACCATCAAATTGTTGGTATCTTTGATGGTATTACCACCCCAACAGCAGAGAGATACCAACAAATGAAAAGAAGCCTAAGCGATGCAGCAGCAAAGAACGCGAAACCCTCACCAGATGGAACGCCTAAGCGTTATACCGATGGGGGCGGGCTTTACCTTCATGTTTCCAGTGCTGGCAAGTACTGGCGTTATAACTACCGTATTAATGGAAAGCAGAAAACCCTCGCTATCGGCATTTATCCAGATACCAGCCTAAAGCAAGCCCGTGAAGCGCATCAGGGGGCGCGTGAACTGTTGGCGCGTGGTGTTGACCCATCAAGCCACAAGCAAGCCATTAAATGTGAATTAAGGGCAAACAACCAGCCATAGTGAAAGCCATTATCATACGGGAACTCTCTACTTTTCTCGGATGTACTGGACTCTCACTATGGACTGGCAAGATCAATTGATAGCGATTTATCTGTACCTTTGCAAGCAATATAAAGCGGATCTTTGGGCGTGTGTACAGCGTTTCTCTCCCCATGTTGAGTTACAACTGACTGATGAGGAAGTCATTACGCTGTACTGGTTTGGCTTGCTGGACGGTCATCGCACCATCAAACAGATTCATACTTATGCCGATCGCCATTTACGGGACTGGTTCCCCGCGTTGCCGAGTTATCCTGCTTATGTGATGCGCCTGAACCGTTTGGCTGATCTGTTCGCCCCGCTATTGGAGCGCATCCAGTCTCAGGTTCCTCCAACGGATGGAAAACTGCTAGTGGACTCTTTCCCCGTTGCGTTGGCAAGACAGGGGCATCGCTTCAAAGCTTGTGTCGCTGCCAATATTGCTGATCATGGCTACTGTGCGACGAAAAAACTGTATTTTTATGGGGTACGTGTTCATGTCATTGGACGTAAACAAGCGGGAACGTTGCCCACACCCGAATACATCGGTTTGCTGCCTGCCAGCGTACCGGATGGCAAAGTGTTTGACCAAATCAGACCTGTTCTGAAGCAGGAGGAAGTCTTCGGTGACAAAGCGTATCAGCGACCGGATGCTGCCGATGTTGAACAATCCCAGCAATTGACCGTGCGGACACCCGTCAAAAAGAAAAAGGGACAACGCTATCTGGATGCCGATGAGCAATGGCTGTCAACCGCTGTGTCACAAGTACGCCAACCGATTGAAACGCTGTTTGCTTGGATTGAGAAGAAAACCGGTATTGAGGTTGCCTCAAATGTACGTTCATACCAAGGATTGCTCGTTCATGTATTTGGACGATTAGCTGCCGCTCTGTTTTTCTGGAATCAGCTACGAAAATGCCCTTAATTCACATTTAAGGAAGAAATCAAGGCTATCGCGTCGAATAGCTTTGAGTGTATCGCCCGTGAATGGTTTGTGAAGTTTTCCGCGCAATGGGTAGAAAGCCATTCAAGCAAGGTAATACGGAGGCTGGAGCGTGACATATTCCCGTGGTTAGGCTGCTTGCCCATTGGTGAGATTGAACCCCCCGACGTACTGAAATGCTTGCGACGCATAGAGGCAAGGGGGGCGATAGAGACAGCACACCGTGCTAAGCAGGATTGCGGGCAGATATTCAGGTATGCAGTAGCAACGGGGCGGGCAGTGCGTGACCCTACCCCCGATCTAAAGGGAGCGATACCACCACCAAAGAAAAGCCACTTTTCAGCAATCACAGACCCCACAGAGGTGGGCGAACTAATGCGGGCAATGGATGGCTACACAGGAACATTAGAAACCCGTTCTGCTTTGGTGCTTTCTGCTTACCTGTTCACGCGCCCCTCTGAATTGCGTCAAATGGAATGGGCAGAGATTAAAGGGGATGTATGGACAATACCAGCCAATAAGATGAAGGCGGGAAAGGTTCATATTGTCCCCTTACCACGTCAAGCAATGGCGATACTGGAAGAACTTAAACCAGTGACAGGAAGGCGGCGCTATGTATTCCCCTCCCGCACGGATACCAGCAAGCCAATGAGTAACAACACTGTCAGGCAAGCATTAAGGCGGCTTGGATACGATAACGAAACAATGACGGCACACGGATTTAGGGCGATGGCATCAACGCGCCTTTATGAACTGGGATACCCGACGGACGTTATAGAAAAACAGCTTGCCCATGCAGTTGGTAATGACGTGAGACGCGCTTATGACCGATCACAGTACCTAGACCAACGTACCGCCATGATGCAGCAATGGGCGGATTACTTGGACAACTTGCGGGATGGTGCAAAGGTGTTGCCATTCAGAAAGGCGGGTTAGCGTTTGCCGACATTGTTATTTTTTCCGGTTACAACGGTTACAACGGTTACAGCGTTGTTTATAAAAGGTTTTTTCTGTAACCGTGGCATGGTTACAGCGGTTACAGCGGTTACAGCGGTTACAACGTTGTTTTATAAGGAATTATTTGTTTTTTGGCTATATTTGCTCAGTGCAAAATACCGGAACACTAAATATATTGTGTTCCGGTGACTTCGATTTAAGCAGGTATAACGCCTTCGATTTTACGTTTAACGTTCATCGGGTCAGCCACAAGATTAAATGCAACATCTGACAACCCCCTGCCAGTTACGCGAACTTGACCAAATCCAAGGATACGCCCAATGATTCCTTGCCTAATTGTTACAGTTTCAATTGCATTCAATCTTAGCTCACCAGTATTACGGCTGATAATCCCTTGTTTGGTGATTACCCGTTTGTCTGTCATGCCGCGCTCTTCATTGATATTAACTAAAGCGAAATATCCCGCAAGTATTAGGAACAAGATACCAACGCCAATGGCTGGAAGAGTAAGTACACCAATGAAGCACCATATAACTACGCGCAACCATGCCCACCAATGAAGCGGAAAAGTCGCCAATAGTTCTTCATTTTTCGATAAGGATTCTTTTATATATGACATTTGCTTAGCCTCTATTGTTATTATTAATAAGGTGCAAACATTAGCCAACGTTTGCGGTTCGTGCAATTTGATTCCGACATACTGTCATGCCTTGACCGTTAAAGCGTACCACTAGAGCGTTTTGCGGTAACACTACCGTACCACTAGAGCGTTTAAAGCGTGTCACTCGATCAATTAGCGGCTTTCATTCGTTCGCGTATTTAACGTGGAATAATTAGGTGTAATACACAAGCTCTAAATGTGCAACCCGTCTTAACAATGTACAACCCGACATATACCCGATGTGCAACCCGTCTTAAACAGTGTGCAACCCGACAAAAAACAACCAGCAAACACGCCCCCGCTTTTGCGCTAAGTAGAACAGCGTCGAATAGGTGGGCGTCCCCGCTTTTTTGCCTTGAAATGCCCATTACGGGGGTATTACGGGGCTATTACGCCTGAATTGTGGTATTCGCCAGTATTCACAAGCCACCCTGTAGCCATCTCCTTATACACAAGTCCCCAAACTGATGTAAGATAAGCAATTTTCACCCATGAACTGGTCATCTACCGAACTCACCGATCTTGATTTGGGAGACAAGCGTCTCGAAACACGCGCTGCCCATATCCTCAACGCCATGCTCAAAGCCCCCCAATCGAGCATCCCGAAAGCTTGCCAAAGTTGGTCAAGCACCTTGGCGACGTACCGTTTCTTCTGGAATGAAGCGGTGAGCCATGATGCTTTGATGGCATCCCACTTTGAAGCGACCGAGTGTCGAATCCGTCAGCAAGATTCGCGGATTATCCTGTGTATTCAAGACACCACCGAACTGGATTTCAATGGGCAGGAAACCGAGGGTTTGGGGCGTTTATCCTACGATAAGCAACGCGGGATGTACCTGCATCCGACCTTGTGTATCACCCCAGACCGTCTGCCATTGGGGATCACCGATACGTGGATGTGGTCACGGGGCTTGAGCAAAGCGGCGGATCTTGCCAACCCCGGCATCAAAGAAAGCCGTCGCTGGATTGAAGGGTATGAACGGGTAGCCGAACTGGCGGCACGCTGCCCTGAACACCGCCTCATCTATACGGGCGACCGTGAAAGCGACTTTTATGACTTACTCAAACGGGCGCAAGCCTTGGATTACCCGGCTGACCTGCTGATACGGGCGCAACATAACCGCGCCTTGGGGGATGACCTCAAACTGTGGGATGCCATTGATCAACAACAGGCGTTGACTCGTATCACCTTTACCAAACCGCGCAAGCAGGGTGAAAAGCCTCGCAAAGTGGTACAAGAAATCAAGGTGTTACGTTATACCCTGCGTCCCAAAAGTAAGCATCCAATGCTATTGACCTTGGTTCAAGCCAAAGAAATCAACCCACCCGCCGGAAAATCGCCCCTCATTTGGCGTTTAGTCACCAACCGTTGTGTAGAGACCGCCGATGCCGCCTGTGAACTCATCGACTGGTATCGGGCGCGTTGGGAAATCGAGATGTTTTTTGATGTCCTGAAAGTCGGCTGTCGCGTCGAAAAACTGCAACTGGACACTAAAGAGCGCATCGAAAAAGCCCTCGCGCTCTACATCATGGTGGCCTGGCGGATTATGTTTCTGATGCGGTTGGGGCGTACCTGCCCAGAACTTCCGGCTGATCTGGTGTTTGACCCGCTGGAATGGAAAGTATCTTTCCGGCTCGGCAAAAAAGCACTACCCGATGGCATACCTACCCTCAATCAAGTGATCCGCAATCTAGCGGAACTGGGGGGCTTTTTGGGCAGAAAATGCGATGGCGAACCGGGGGCTAAAAGTATCTGGCTTGGCTACTCAAGGGTGCTGGACTGTATTTATGGGATTCAGATGGCTAGTGAGTTGGGGGAGGACTGATTTGTGTATAAAGAGATGCCCTGTAGCCCGCTTATGGTGTGCAACCCGATTTGAAAACGTGCAACCCGATCATAAAAGCGTGTGCAACCCGATTTGAAAACGTGCAACCCGATCATAAAAGCGTGTGCAACCCGATGTGCAACCCATTTAATAATATATTGCTTATGGATGGGTGATTATTAAGGTTATAATTAGCGGCTTAATGTTGGGATGGTATTGCGCGGTGTGCTACTCGAACGCCTAAAGCGTACCACTACCGTACCACTAGACCGTTTTGCGGTAACACGAAGCGAGCTTTGGCTACGGAGAAAGAGTAGCCAAAAGCGATGGGGCATATACGGATTAATCGTAATTGTTGCGTCACTGGTTACGCCTTTCCAATTCCTCCACACGCCCCCGCAAATCATCAAGCATATTCAAAAGCTCTTCATTGGTGGGGGCGCTTTCGTTGTCCGTTTCAGACATCGAATACGTGTGAGTACTGGCAAGGCGTAACACGTCACCAGCGGTTTGCACATTTGCAGCGGCGGGCAATTCTTCAAAGGTGCTTATCAAGCGTAAGGCAATCTCAGAATGAAGCGACCTACCCGCTATTTTCGCGGCGGTTTCCAGTTTGGCGCGTAATCCCTTTTCAAGGCGTAATGAATATGGGGGCGCTCTATTGTCCGTGGTCATGCGGTCTCCTTTTCCTTTGGTTGATATGCCCATTTCCCGCGTTTTTGCCATAAAAACGCCAGTACGGGGCTAGTACGCTTGTTTTTTACATATTGCATTGGTAGTCAAAAGGATTCAATGATTCATTGTGAATACCAGAGAATACCGTTATAATCTGGATTCATAACCAATACAGAGGAATAACAACATGAACCAAACAGCAAAACGCCAGCCCCCGCGCTCAATTCGCATTGAATCCAGCCTTGAATCTTGGCTGATTGAACGCGCTAAACGTGGGGATAGATCGGTTAATGCAGAAATTAACAGAATGATAAGGACTTTCAAGGCATTGGAAGAACGCAAGATGCAAGGGCAGGCGGTGGTATAGGGCAAGGCTTTGTGAAACCGTTTGACCCGTGATAATGTGAAAAGTGATAGGCACAAAAAAAGCCGACTATTGGCGTAGTCAGCTTTCTATTTTGTCTAGCTAAATCGTACTTGTGACGCCCTAGCCTTTATACCTCTTCTAGTTTCAAAGCTTAGGGCATTCACAAGAAATTGTAAATCAGTTTTTTACACTTCTTAAGGAGTGACCATGAACAACCCTACCAGAATAGAACGCCTGAAAGATGTTATCGCCCGTACTGGGCTTTCAAAATCCACTATTTACCGCCTCGAAAAGGCTGGAATGTTCCCCGCGCGGGTCAAGATCGGTTTCCGTGCCGTTGGCTGGCATGAAGGCGACGTTATCGCCTTTGTTCAAAGCTTAAAGGGGGCGCAGCAATGAAACGGCTTAACCATAACCAATACATAAGCTTTCCAGAGGTGCGCACGGCAGCAGCGGGGCGCTGGGAACAGATTCACCGTTCGTTAGGTATCCAACTTGCCACCACGTCACACCAAAAGCACACCCCATGCCCCGCGTGTGGTGGGCGTGATCGTTTCCGCGTGGATGCAACCTATCAAAGTACAGGGCGTTGGATTTGCAGCGGGGGCGGTGATTTACAAAGCGGTGATGGCTTTTCTTTGCTCGGTCACGTCTACGGCTGGACACCCTCAGAACAGCTTAATGCTGTCTCTGAATGTTTGGGGCTTGCCAATGCCAGCGACAAGGAACGCGAAACCCTACGGCGTAAAGCAGAGGCAATGCAAGCGGCAATGCAGGCCGATGCACGGCGCAGGGATGAACAAGCACGAATTGATTCAAATATAGTTGCTTGTCTCGATGAACTGAGAGACATCATTACTACCCGTCAAAACTTGCAACGTTTGTCACACCAGCAAACCTCCCTATATCGCGTCACAATGATACCTTTAGAGGAAGAATTATCAGCGGCTTACGCTTTGAATACGATGATTCTGGAAAATTACGCCCCCCATGTAGCGGGGGCTAACCAATGAGAAACTTTGTAGCTCTTGATGATTACCGCCTAAACCACAAGAAACCACCAGAACCGGCGACAGTATTAGGCGAAAAAGGTATTTTTTCCCTTAAGTCCGAAGGTGTGTTTTATGCTGCATTCAGCAGCGACGGACAATCGCAAACAGAGCGGCGCATCTGTTCACCGCTGCAAGTGTTAGGGGAAACCCGAAGCGTTAGCAGTGATTCATGGGGGCGAATGCTGGAATGGAAGGACGGAGACGGCAAACCCCATAAGTGGGCAATGCCTGTTGAACTCTTGGCAGGCGACGGGCTTGAAGTTATCCGCACATTAATGAGTGGGGGGCTTCATATCGCCACAGGCAAGAGTAAGCAGGTAGTCGACTATATTAACACCTGTAAAGCCGTTTCACGCATTACTTGCACCAACAAGACCGGATGGCACGGGGGCGCTTATGTAACGTCTAACACGGTTTATGGTGAGGATGCGGGGGAATACGTCTATCAGGGCAGTCTCATAAATACCGCCATCGGACAGCGTGGCACGTTGGCGGAATGGAAGGGGCAAGTATCAGCGTGTGCGGCGGGTAACAGTCGTGCGGTGTTTGCCATTAGTGCGGCGTTTGCGGCTTCTCTGGTGCGTTTGGCTGGCATTGAATCAGGCGGCTTTCAGTACACGGGGGAAAGTAAAGACGGGAAAACGACCGTGGTTAAAATGGCGGCGTCTGTTTTCGGTGTGCCAGATGACTATAAGCGGCTATGGCGTACCACCTCCAACGCGCTGGAAGGCACGGCATTAATGCACAATGACGGCTTTCTTATCCTTGATGAGTTAAAGATGTGTAAGTGGGCGATGTGGCGTATAACCTCACCAACGGGCAAGAAAAGGCACGATCTACCAAAGCGGGGGGAATGCGTGAACTGAGAACGTGGAAGCTACTTTATTTCAGTACTGGCGAAATCAGCCTACCTGACTACGTGGCAAGCGGGGGCGGAAAAACCTTTGCAGGGCAAGAAGTACGGCACGCTGATATTCCATCGAATGCCGGTACAGGGTTTAAGGTGATGGATACCATACGCGGCTTTAAGGACTTACCCGCATTCTTTGCACACATTAACACGGCAATTAACCGGAACTATGGAACGGCGGGGGATGCGTGGTTACAACGTATCGCCACCGATCGGGCAAGCATAGAGGCAACCATAGGCGATTCACTCACCACCATTAAGGCGGAATTGCTACCTGATAACAGCAATACTCAGCATGACGTAGTGGCTACCCGTTTCGCACTGGTAGCGCTTGCGGGGGAAATGGCTACACAGTACGGGATCACCGGATGGAATGACGGAGAAGCAACGGGGGCGGCTAAACGCTGCTTTAATGATTGGCTTGAAGGCTTTGGAACTGGCAACCGTGAAGATACTAAAATACTGCAAGCTGTAACCGCGTTTATTGAGCGTAACGGGGCAAAGTTCCAAGATCTAACCTTAATATCACCCAACGCAATACCCGACCTTGTGGGATATAGCAGGATGGCGGCAAATGGTCGTGAATATCTGGTGCTGGCAAGCCAATTTGAACGCATCTGCGACGGTTACAGCCGAAAGCAGGTCGTCCCCGTGTTGGTAGCGGCTGGGATATTGCAAACAGCAACAAGCAAGCCGGAACGGATACCCGATGGCGTGAAAAAGGTGTACGTTTTACGGTTACAGGATGATAGCCATGAATGAAAAAACCTTAATAAACAATGATGTAACCGTTGTAACCGCTGTAACCCTAGAGTGGTTACAGAAAAAACCTTTTATAAACAACTCTGTAACCGTTGTAACCGCTGTAACCGGAAAAAATAACAATGTTGGCAAAGCATTTTCTGATTATGGCGGCTCTTCAAAGGTGTTAAACCTCTGTGAGTACAGGCGACGGCGCAACCGTTAAACCGTTCACAACCTCGAAGGCTGGCAAGTTCCAGCCTTTGATATTTTTATCAAAAGCAAAAGGAGTGTTACACATGGCAGACATTCACCAGATTGGCAGGGGCGGCAAGCGTGAAGGGGCGGGTAGACCAAAGGGGGCGGGCAATCTCACCCCTAAGCCCGTGCGTGAAATGGCGTTAATGCACACTGAGGCGGTTCTAACGGCGTTACTGGAAATAGTGCAAGACAAAGACGCGCCCCCGTCTGCAAGGGTAGCAGCGGGAAGGGAGATACTAGACAGGGCAGACGGCAAACCGGCGCAACGTATTGAACAGATCGTAACCGACAATTCAGGCGATAAATTCAACGATATAGCGGAACAGCTTAGACGGGAATTTGAAGAGCAGGGCAACGAATACAAGTGAGTCGCTACTGAAAAGCCAGTAGCGACCCCATAACCTACCTAATACCATTTGTCTGGTATTTTTTATCAGTCCCAGACAGATGCAAAGCAAACATTTACGCCCCCGCACCATGCCAAGCTAGGCACATCAAGGCATTCAGCCACCACAAACACAAAGCATCAATTTAAATGGTAAGCAAAGTTTTACAGTAATTAGTATTTAAATAACTTATGAAATTTAGTTTCATCAAGTATATTTATTCACATGGCGGAACAACAAACGCCAACACAAAAAGCAACTAACTACACAACAAACAGAGGTTTATCATGAAATCTAATCAAGCAAGCAAAGCATACGCGCAACAAGTAAACGCCTTCCATGCCGATAACGGCTTAGTTTGGAGTTCCCCCGAAGGTAAAGCGCTGGCAAGCACTATTCGCCAGTATAAGGAGCGTGTGAAAGCTTACATGCAATCCAATGGCATGAACTGGAAAGCGTGGGGCGGTGATGTTATGGCGGTATTTGCTGCTATTCCCTTCGATCTTGCCAGCCTTTCAGCTTTCCACCAGAAAGTAATGATCGAAGAAATCGGTAAACGGGTGATCGGGAGAGACAAGGCGTTTAAAAAACCACTGGCAAAAGTAGCCTTCACCTTCCAAGCATTCACCCCTGACATGACAAGCTACAAATTCACCAACATGCTACGCAACCATGCACGTGCTTTAGTGGTAATGCGTCAATTCGTGCGTGAATATGCGGAACGTGGGCAGTATTCACATATCACTTGCAACCTACCAGACGGAAGAAGGGCGAAATGCTCAAACCGTGGGGGCTTTGCTTTGGTGCAAGTCTGGTAATGCATTTGTTGGTATCAGGTCGGGCTTATCCTTGCCCTGATACCAACAAAATGGGGGGATACCAGCATAAATACCAACAAAACGGGGCTGTTGGTTCATGCGATTACTTCCCGCACCGTTAATGCCATGAATAATTACCACTTGTCAGGCTGGATTATGGGCATCTAATAGGGGGCGGAATAGCAGCAAGTGGGGCTTATCGCGGGTTATTGTTGGTATTTATGATGGTACTTTTTGAATTTATGAATAGTTATTTATTTTATTTTCAATAGTTTATATTGTTTGTTCAATAGTCGCCGCCTCCACCAAACTGTAACCCCTTGATTTTTAAAGAAAAATTAAGGGGTTTTTTGTTTTTGTTGTAACTGCAAGCTTAACCATTCGATCATCCGCCTTTCCAGCCAATAGTCAGCTCGCCAAGGCACACTACCAATCACAAAACTCACATGCCCGCCGTGCTAAGGCGCATCGAAGCGGCTGGAACTGTAATGGTGGAACGTTTGAGTAAGACAGAATTCAAAGCACCAATCTCAAAGCGTTGGTATATTCGCCAACATAGAAAAAGCAATATTGATTTACAAGCGGCGGCGTGAATTAGCGGATGGCGCAATTATTGAGGGCGTGGTCATTGCCTCAAGCCGTTATGGATTCTAGCCACCTGTACCAATATCGCTTGTTCACCATAACCAGAACAGGTATGGCGGGATTTTGTAACTGACATCCTCACTGAGAGGGGCAAGCCATGAGATACGCAATTATCCGCATTGAACCCAGCCTTGAAGCCGATTTGCTGGAAATGGGCGCGGCTTTCGTGGATGCACTGGAAACCGGCAGTTATCAGGGTGAGGTATTCACCTTTGAAACGCCTATGGGATTGTTTCAGGCGATTACCCCCAAGCGCTGGGAACTGCTGGACAGGCTGCAAGGCAAAGCGGCGGTGAGTATCCGCGAACTTGCTAAGCAATTGGGGCGGGATGTGAAGAACGTTCACACGGATGTAAGCAGGCTTTTGGAAATTGGCTTGTTGGAACGTGACGAAGCAGGGCGGGTATTTTCCCCCTTTGCGGAAATCAGGACAGAATTCACCTTGAAGGGTGAGAGCAAAGCGGCGGCATGAAGAAGTTATTGCTTAATTTCCCTCTGGCGTCCTCAAATATCCCGCTTGCCCTGCCAAACGTAGATTACACGTCCTGAAATCACTAACTTCGCCGTTTTCACCCGCACAGTGGCAAAATTAGGATTGTCGTAGCTCACACAAACATGTTCGCCATCTGGTTCGAACTGAATGCGGGCAATGCTCAATGCTTCACCTTTGTTCTGGATGCCATATAGCCCGTTGATGTGTGTTTTTGCATCGCTATTAATGACTACTAAATCACCACGTCGGATAGATGGCTGCATCTCGCTGGATTCCATTCGGTAGATCGTATAATTACCTTGCGAAGGACTCATCCCAAACAGCTCAGTGAGCCAATCATCTCGACAGATAAGGTTTTCATACTGAGGTCTGTCACCTTCGTTCATATCCTTGTAATCGCCCTGTTTAAAAATGGGTATGATTATTTGACCAGACGAGATGTTTATTGAGTTTGGGTGTGAATATTCGCCATGTTGTAACCATTGTGGATCACATGTTAGGTACTTTGCCGCCGAAAATAGGTAGTTATTTGGCACTTTGTCACGTCGTGTCCAGCCATAAATGTGTTGTCTCTCAATGTCTAGCTCTCTGGCGAGATCAGACATATTACGTCCCATTTCTTTTAGTCTTGATTGTAAGCGTGTTTTGAGTGTTTCCATTTTATTTGATGCCTATATATTTTTAATTGATTTGGCGAGTAAATGTATATCATCATTTGGCAGTTTGGCTAGGAATTTAAACACTCATGTTGATTTTTGACGCAACTGACTTTTTATCCATTCGATCATCCGCGTTTCCAACCAATAGTCAGCCCGCCAAGGCACATTGCCAGCTACAAAACCCACATGCCCGCCGTGCGTTGTCAATTCCAGCGTAACGCTATCACTCAACATGGCTTCCGTCGGTGCCGTGGTAGGGTACATAAACGGATCATCTTGCGAATGAATAATCAGCGTTGGGGTTTCAATGCGTTGCAAAAATTGCCGTGAACTGCTGCGGCTGTAGTAATCTTCTGCCCCAGCGAAGCCATTCAGTGGCGCGGTGATCTGATCGTCGAAAGCAAATAGCGTCTTGACTGTACCCAAATCGACAGCTAACGGACTGGTCATCTGGCTGAATTTGCGGCGATAGGAAGCCTTGAGTTTGTTGACCAGATAGCGCCCGTAAACGACAGAGAACCCCCGTTCCAGCTTGCGAGCGCATTCCTGTAATTGGAACGGCACGGAAACCGCAATCGCCGCTTGCAAACCAGCGTTTGCGCCCGTTTCGCCAAGGTATTTCAAAATCAAGTTGCCACCCAGTGAAAAGCCGATGGCAGCATCAGGCATTCGTTGGGTTTGCTGCAAATGTACCAGCACTTCCGCAATATCAGCCGTGCGCCCGGAATGGTAACTTTCCGGTAAGCGGTTGTGTTCGTCGCTACAACCGCGCAAATGCATGAAGACACTCGCAAAACCCGCTTGTTGCAAGGCTTGCATTAGCGTTTGCGAGTAGTGCGATTGCAACGAACCTTCCAGCCCATGAATCACCAACACCAGCGGCGAATTGGGGCGCGGATACCAAGCAAGGTCGATGAAATCGTCGTCGCTGAGTTCCACCCGTTCGGCTTGCAGGGGCAGTTGCACGCGGCGGCGCAGAAATACCGGCCACAGCGTTTGCAAATGAGGTGAGCGTAACCACCACGCTGGGCGAAAGGTCGATTGCTGGATTCGTTTCATCCCTATATCATCACACGTTTCTATTCTCCACCGGAAGCACGCATGAGCCAATACTGGAGCAAGCTGGTACACAATCTCGACCCGTATACACCGGGTGAACAGCCAAAAGACCAGCGTTACATCAAGCTGAATACCAACGAATGCCCGTACCCGCCTTCGCCGAATGCGCTGGCGGCAATCCACGCGGCGGCAGATGAGCGCTTGCGTCTTTACCCCGACCCGAATGCGGACGAGTTGAAGGATGCGATTGCCGACTATTACAATGTGCAACGCGCCAATATTTTCGTCGGCAATGGTTCGGATGAGGTGTTAGCGCACGTTTTCCAAGGCTTGCTCAAGCACGACGCGCCGTTGTTATACCCTGACATTAGCTACAGTTTTTACCCGGTTTACGCCAATCTTTACCAGATTAATGCGCAGCAAATCCCGTTGCGTGAGGATTTTCGGGTGTGCTTGGGCGATTACGCGGTCGATAACGGCGGGATTATTTTCCCCAATCCGAATGCGCCCACTAGCATGGCCTTGGGTTTGGATGCTATTGAAGCTTTATTGGAAACGCACGACAAATCCGTGGTAGTCGTGGACGAAGCCTATGTTGATTTCGGGGCGCAAACTGCGGTTCCGCTGATTGACAAGTACCCGAATTTGTTGGTGGTGCAAACCTTCTCTAAGTCGCGTTCGCTGGCAGGCTTGCGTGTGGGGTTTGCGGTGGGTCATCCTGATTTGATCCACGGGTTGGAGCGGGTGAAAAATTCGTTTAACTCTTACCCATTGGGGCGTATGGCGATTGCAGGCGCGGCGGCGGCGATGCGTGATAAGGCGTATTTTGAGGATACTTGCCAGCAAATCATCGCCACCCGTGAATTGACAGTAACCAGCCTAACCGAAATGGGCTTTAGTGTATTGCCTTCGGCAGCAAATTTTGTGTTCGCGCGTCCACCGGCGGGTAATGCAGAAAGTTTGTATCTGGCACTGAAGCAGCGCGGTATTTTGGTGCGGTATTTCAATAAGCCGCGCATTAACGAATATTTGCGGATCACCATCGGCACAGAGGAAGAAATGGCAACTTTCTTGAGTACATTGGCGGAACTATGAACCTGTACGCACTTGAAGCCCACATCAATGCATTGCTGAATGTGGGCAAATTCCGCGACTATGCCCCCAACGGCTTGCAAGTTGAGGGCAGGGCAGAGGTGACGCGCATTGTGACAGGCGTCACGGCTTCACAAGCGTTACTGGATGCCGCGCTGGAATACAAAGCCGATGCGATCTTAGTGCACCACGGGTATTTTTGGAAAGGCGAGTCGCCAGTGATTCGTGGCATGAAAAAGCGCCGAATTGCGACGTTGCTTCAGCATGACATCAGTTTGTTGGGTTATCATTTGCCATTGGACGCACACGCGACTTTAGGCAATAACGCGCAATTAGCGGCACAGCTAGGCATTTGTATTGAGGGCGTGATGCATGAGCGCGAATTGCAAGGCGTGGGCAACGTCGGTTCATTGGCTGAAGCCATGAGTTTAGACGCGTTTGGGCAACACGTTGCGGCAATTTTGGGGCGGGAGCCATTGTTGATTGCTGCTGGTGAGCATCCAATCCGACGGATCGCGTGGTGTACCGGCGGTGGGCAAGGCCACATTCAGCAGGCTTTTGAGTCCGGGGCGGATGCGTATTTGAGTGGCGAAATTTCGGAACACACCGTGCATTTTGCGCGCGAAAATGGCATTCATTACCTTGCGGCGGGGCATCACGCGACTGAGCGCTACGGCATTCAAGCGCTCGGCAATCATGTGGCAGCGCAATGCGGGCTGGAACATTATTTCTTGGATATCAATAACCCGGCATAAGTCAGGTTATTTTGCTTGTTCTTGTGCTATTATTGCCGCGCTTTGTTGAAGAGCGGGACGTAAATGATTTAAATCAAAACCTTTGCGTTTTACCCTTTAAGGTACGGATTTTCGCTTGATTTTACGTGTGAGTTCGGACATTCTACGTAGTCTTTCAGCATATGCTAATATAGCTATGCTTAGATTAATGGCTCATATATTTAGTGCGGCTGCAAGCATTACTTGGGTGTGTTTGCAGGCGTGCAGCAGGTTACGTTTTGAACATTTGGGAGAGTGCTAACGATGGCAAATTCTGGAGTAGATAAAGGCCGCCGCCGCGTCCTCGTCGCTGCCACATCCGTGGTGGGGGCAGCAGGCGTGGCAGCGGTTGCGGCTCCGTTCCTTAGTTCCTGGAATCCTAGTGCGCGGGCGCTTGCCGCTGGTGCGCCGGTAGAGATTTCTGTCACTAAGGCGGAACCAGGACAACAGATTCGTGTAATTTGGCGTGGTAAACCGGTTTGGTTGGTGAACCGCACCCCGGAAATGCTGGCTGCCTTGGAAGGCTTGGCAGAAGCATTGAAAGACCCGAATTCTGAGAATGTAAAGCAGCAGCCGGAATATGCCAAGAATTTGGCACGTACCCGTGAAGGCAAAGAGCAGTATCTGGTGTTGGTTGGTATTTGCACCCACTTGGGTTGCTCACCGACTTACCGCCCAGAAGTGGCTCCGGCAGATTTGGGAGCGGATTGGAAAGGTGGTTGGTATTGCCCATGTCATGGTTCGCGTTTTGACTTAGCAGGTCGCGTGTTCAAGAATGTTCCAGCCGGGTCAAATCTTGAAGTTCCCCCTTATTATTTCAAAGATGATAACACCATCGTGGTTGGCGAAAATGGAGGCACTGCATAATGGCTGAACGTCCCGCACACAATTACACGGGTTTCTTGGGGTGGGTCGAAGACCGCTTCCCATTAATGGAAACCTGGCAAGCGCATTTGGCTGGTTACTATGCGCCTAAAAACTTTAATTTCTGGTATTTCTTCGGTTCACTGGCGATGCTGGTGCTGGTTATCCAGATTTTTTCTGGCTTGTTCTTGGCTCTGCACTATAAACCGGATGCGAATCTGGCTTTTGCTTCCGTTGAATACATTATGCGGGACGTGCCCGGTGGTTGGTTTATCCGCTACATGCACTCGACCGGCGCGTCAGCGTTTTTTATCGTGGTGTATCTGCACATGTTCCGTGCCTTGATTTACGGGTCCTACAAAGGCAAGCGTGAACTGATTTGGCTGTTGGGCATGGCGATCTACTTGGTGTTGATGGCAACCGCGTTCATGGGTTACTTGCTGCCTTGGGGTCAAATGTCTTACTGGGGTGCGCAGGTTATTATTAACTTGTTTAACACCATTCCGTATATTGGTGAAGGTTTGTCGACTTGGATCCGGGGTGACTTCGTATTGGGCGATGCAACCTTGAACCGTTTCTTTGCGCTGCACTTCTTCCTGCCATCGTTGGTGTTGCCAGCATTGGTATTTGTTCACATTGTGGCATTGCACGCAGTGGGTTCTAATAACCCGGACGGCGTTGAAATCAAGCAAGGACCTAAAGGCAACCGTTGGAGCGAAACCGCTCCGGCTGATGGTATTCCCTTCCACCCTTATTACACGGTTAAAGACATCGTGGGTGTGGTAGTGTTTTTGTTTGGCTTCTTCGCGATTTTATTCTTTGCACCAGAAGGTGGCGGTTACTTCATTGAAGCGCCGAATTTCGAGCCTGCAAATGCCTTGAAAACGCCGCTGCATATTGCACCTGTTTGGTATTTTACGCCGTTTTACACCATATTGCGTGCTATCCCTGACCCGTTTTTAGGGACGTTGGCGATGTTCGGCGCGATTGCGGTGCTGTTTGTGTTGCCGTGGATTGACCGTAACCCGATGAAATCTTGGCGCTATCGCACCACTGCCCACAAAATTAACCTGCTGTTGTTTGCGGCAACGTTCATTGTGTTGGGTTGGATGGGTGTTGAAGCCGTCACACCTGTTTACAAGGAACTGGGTACGCGCATGACACAAATTTACTTCATGTTCTTCATGGTGATGTGGATTCACAGCAACCCAGCAAAAGCGAATTATGTGATGTGGTTTGGGATTTTACTCGCGGCCGTTATTGGGTATGACATTATGTTCCGCTACATTCCTGGCGATGCAGAAGCGACCAACCAAATGCTGATCCAATTCATTTTGCCGTTAGCGTACTTGGCATTGACGCTGTTGTTGCCTGCTTTCAAAGCAAGCTGCAACACGGAAAAGCCCGTTCCAGACCGTGTGACAGGTTGAGGTGTAGCAACATGAAAAAATTTATTATTGGTGTAATGTTCGCACTGTCCGCGTCTTTGATGGCTACCACTGCGTTGGCAAATGAGGCCATTGAATTACAAGATGCGAATGTTGATATTCACAACAAGCCCAGTTTGCAGCGTGGCGCGAAGTATTTCGTCAACTATTGCATGGGTTGTCACTCGTTAAATTTCAGTCGCTACAATCGCATGGCGACTGACTTGGGCTTCAGTGAAGAACAAGCGGCTAAATACCTGATCTTTACCCGTGACGAAGACGGCGAGCTGAACAAACCGAGTGCGTTGATGAAAAACGGCATGTCCCAGAAGCAGTCCGCCGAATGGTTCGGTGCACCGCCACCGGACTTGTCTTTGGAAGGGCGTTCACGCGGGCCAGACTGGATTTACAGTTACCTGAAAGCGTTTTATCTTGACCCGTCGCGCCCACTGGGTGTGAACAACACCGTCTTCCCGAATGCGGGGATGCCGCACGTGTTGTGGGAATTGCAAGGTTTGCAAGAAAAGCATTGCACCAAGGGTGAAGGCGAACACGCGACAGAACATTGCGAGCTGAAGTTAGTGAAAACGGGTAGTATGACGCCGGTTGAATACGACCAAGCCATTCGCGATATTACCAACTTCTTGACGTATGTTGGTGAGCCTGCGGCATTGCATCGTACTACCTACGGTATCTTTACCTTGCTCTTCTTGGCATTGTTTGGTGTAGTAGCGTATTTCCTTAAGAAGGAATACTGGAAGGATGTTCATTAATCTTTCATCGGTATAACACCTTGAAGCCACTCTAGTGTAATATAGAGTGGCTTTTTTGTTTTCAGTCCAGGGAGTTCCGCTTATATGGCTTCGCTTTCCAGCCGAAGATCTGTGATGACATTATTTTCCGCCCCCGACTGCGCAGACAGTCATCGGGTGCGCATTGTGTTGGCGGAAAAAGATATTACCGTCGACATTCTCAACATCAATCCCGATAACAAACCCGAAGATCTCGCGGAGTTGAACCCTTATAACACCACGCCGACTTTGCTTGACCGTGATCTGGTGTTGTATGACGCCCGTATTATCATGGAATACTTGGATGAGCGTTTCCCACATCCACCCCTGATGCCGGTCGACCCGGTGACTCGGGCGCATTCCCGTTTGGCACTGTTCCGTATTGAAAAAGACTGGTTTTCACTGGTCAGCGATATTGAACACGGTGATGATGCAACTGCTTCGCAAGCCCGCAAAATTCTGCGTGAGAGTGTGTTGTCAGCGGCAGAAGTCTTTTCCGTGAAACCGTATTTCCTCAGCGACGATTTTTCTTTGGTGGATTGTACAATTGCGCCAATTCTGTGGCGTTTACCGAAATACGGCATTGATGTCCCCGAAAAACAGGGTAAACCTATTTTGAAGTACATGGAGCGCGTATTCTCACGGGATGCATTCCAGCAATCGTTAAGCAAGGTTGAAAAGTCGATCCGCCCATGAGTCAACCAAATCCTCCTGAATTTATTGCCACGCCGAAACGCCCTTATTTGTTACGGGCGTTTTATGAATGGATTGTGGACAACGGCATGACGCCACACATTATGATCGATGCGCGTTCGCCCAAAGTGAAAGTGCCGCGTCAATTCGTCAAAGATGGCAACATTGTGCTCAATATCAGCATGACCGCTGCCAATAATTTGTTGATGGATAACGATCAAGTCACTTTCAATGCGCGTTTCAGTGGCAAAGCCATGTCGATTTGGTTGCCGATGTGGTCGATCATGGCGATTTATGCGCGTGAAACGCAGGATGGTTTGAACTTTCCGCTAGAGGAATATGCTGAAAGCATAGCGCTTGCAGAGGCGGCGGCATCACGCCCTACGTTAGCCAGTGTACCGGCTGCTGAGGCAACGCTGAGTGATACGGAGGCAACTGCTGAAGCCGATGGTGCGGATGATGATGAGCCGCCACCGCCGAAGCCCACAGCTCGCCCTTCTTTCTTACGGGTGGTGAAATAAAGCCGATGCTGTCTTTGATTGCAGCCATGGCACAACAGCGGGTAATCGGGTGCAACGGTGCGATGCCTTGGCATTTACCGGCTGATTTGGCTTGGTTTAAGCAAAATACTCTCGGTAAGCCCATGATTATGGGACGCAAAACGTGGGACTCGATTGGGCGGGCGCTACCCGGGCGTCGCACCATCGTGATTTCACGCGATGCGGGATTGCAACCCGCTGGCGCTGAACGGGTCATTTCACCAGAAGCGGCGTTGGCTGCTGCGGCCGGTGCGCCAGAAATTATGATTGTGGGGGGGGCGCAAATTTATCAGCATTTCCTCACTTATGCCGACCGTCTGTATTTAACCCTGATTGATGCTGATTTTACAGGCGATACGTTTTTTCCCGACTATAATCAACACCAATGGCGCACTGTAGAACGGGTTAATCACCCGGCTGACGCTAAAAACCCTTATCCTTATTCCTTCCTGATTCTCGAACGGGAATCTTGATCCCAAGGAGACTCTTCCCCATGAGTTCACTGTTGATTGTCAATGCCAATGTGGTTAATGAAGGGCAAATTGTCGAGGCTGATGTGTTCATCCGTGACGGACGGATTGCTGCAATCGGCAAGCATTTATCCGCACCGGGCGTCGAGGTACTGGATGCCGCCGGGCGTCATTTGCTTCCCGGTATGATTGATGATCAGGTGCATTTTCGTGAACCCGGCATGACGCATAAAGCGGATATGGCAACCGAAAGTCGCGCAGCACTGGCGGGCGGTATCACCAGTTTTATGGACATGCCCAATACCATACCCAACGCATTGACCACCGCGATTCTTAATGAAAAGAAACAGTTGGCAGCCGGGCGTGCCGCTGGAAATTATGCTTTTTATCTAGGGGCGTCTAACGATAACCTTGAGGCGATTAAAGCGCTAAATCCTAAAGATGCTTGTGGGGTAAAGGTGTTCATGGGGGCGTCAACCGGCAATATGCTGGTCGATGACCCTGAAATATTGGAGCAAATCTTCCTACACGCGCCCACGTTGCTGGCGGCACATTGCGAAGACACGCCGACGATTATGGAAAACGAGGAAAGTTACCGCAGCATTTACGGTGACAATATTCCGTTTCACTTGCATCCGACCATTCGCAGTGAAGCCGCTTGCTACAAATCGTCGTCAATGGCGCTGGAACTAGCCAAACGTTGTGGCACACGCTTGCATATTTTGCACATTTCGACCGCGAAAGAAGCGGAGATGTTTGCGGATATTGCCTTAAAAGATAAACGCATTACCGCAGAAGCGTGCGTACATTTTCTGCATTTTGCGGATGAGGATTATGCGAGCAAAGGCGCACTAATCAAATGCAACCCTGCCATCAAAACCGCCGAAGATCGGGCAGGTATTATTCAAGCGCTATTGGATGGCAGATTGGATGTTATCGGCACTGACCATGCCCCGCATACCTGGGAGGAAAAGCACAATCCCAGTTATTTCAAAGCACCTTCTGGGTTGCCCTTGGTGCAACACGCGTTACCGCTGGTGTTAGAGCATTACCAGGATGGTATTTTCACGCTGGAATTTATTGTTGAAAAGACCAGTCACGCAGTCGCCGAGATGTTTAACATTAAAGAGCGCGGCTACATCCGCGAAGGTTATTGGGCCGATTTGGTGTTGGTTGATTTGGAAAAACCCTTCACGTCGACACACGCGAATAGCTTGTCGAAGTGTGGCTGGACGCCGTTTGATGGCTATGAATTCCGCTCCAGCATTGCCGCCACCCTAGTCAACGGTCAACGGGTGTGGCAAGACGGCACCTTGCTGGATGTTGCGCCCCAAGGCAGGGCGCTGGAATTTGAGCGTTAAAGTTCCCGCACCACACGGAAGCCGAGGTTGGTATCCATTTCATCCATGTAGCGCTTTTTGCGGGCAGCACTGCGGGCGCGTGCTGCCGGGTCAAACCATGAGCCACCCTTGGTCACGTACCAATAGGGGCTGGCGGCGACTGATGGGCTACCGTCACGATTAGCGTTTAGGTGCGAGCTTGTCCAGTGATCTTGGGTGAACTCCCACACATTGCCATGCACATCGTGTAATCCCCATGCGTTTGGCGCTTGCAAACCGACTTCGCTGGCTTTAGGGCTAGGAAAGCAGCGCGGCAAATACCAAGGGCGCTCATCTTGTTGCTCGCGATACGGGAAAAACGCGTTGAAATGCACTTCGCGGCAACTGACATCTTCGCCGTGATGGAATGGCGTGATCGTGCCCGCCCGTGCCGCGTATTCCCATTCCGCTTCGGTTGGCAGGCGATATTTCTGGCCGGTTTGCAAGCTCAACCATGCCAAAAACAGCTTAATGTCTTCCATGCGAATATTGATAACCGGGTAACGGCCTTGGTGCCAAATGAGCTCTGGGCGGCGAAACCATTCGGTATCCTGGCAGAATTGCTGAAACTCCTCGCCAGTGACGGGGTAGACGCCGATGGCAAACGGCTTGCGAATCATGGTGAGATGGCGCGGTGCTTCATCGCGCTGATGACCGTGCTCGTTGGGCTCTGAGCCCATTTCAAAACGTCCGGCAGGAATGATTGCCAGTTCAGGGCCATTGCTACCTGTTGTTAAGGTGTCATGGAAATAGGGCTGCAAGTGGTGTGCTTCGGCAGCCTCTTGTTGCAACTGTTTGACCTGTTGAGGGGTTAATTCATCAACAAATACGGTGCGTGATTCATAGGTGAGGGTTTCTGTCATCATCGTGCTCAATCAGTAACAGGTAATATACTAAACCCTTTGTATTATCCCCAAATTTAGTGCAAAGACAACGCTAAAAAATTATTTTTGCACTATAGTTAGACCGAGGGTTAGTACTAGTGGTTAGTCGAAGACGGGGAGCTTGTAAATGGATAGAAGGCTTGCGAGTGGAAAGGGTGTAGGGCAGCGCAGTACTGCCCAAGCGTTGTTGGATGGGTTGATTCTTTACCGTCAAGACTTGGGCGATCTGGGGAAGCAATTAGAGCGCTTATTACGCGAAAATGGAGTACGGTCAACGTTTGACCCCGGTTTTTCTCTGAGATTGCACTGAAAATGCTCATCAGCTTCATGAACTATTTGTGTGGTCAGCGCGACCATTAGAAGAACACAGTAGTTTGATAGTCATGAGTTGAGAGTTTGTAACCCCGGTCAACCGGGGTTTTTTTATGTCTGCTTAATCAGTGAGCAATTACCATTGATTCCGTGAATACGACAGCTTGTCGGCATAAATTGGTTTTTTCCTGCATCGATTTCGGTTTGCAGTATAATAGCTGTAGTTAATACGCCCCCAATCATAAAAGTAATAGGTGGCTTTATGCCAATACGTTTAGCTTCTCGACGCCAGCAGTCAGGTTTGAGCCTGATCGAAGTGTTAATCGCCACGGTGGTACTGTCCACCGGGTTGTTAGGTCTTGCCGGTTTGCAAATCGCAGGCATGAAAACCACGCACAATTCTTACCAGATGCAACAAGCAACGTGGATTGTGCACGATTTGCTGGAAAAAATGCGGGCAAACCGTGCCGAAGTGTTTCGCATGAGCACTGCTTCAACGCCAGTACCGCAATCGGCGTATCTGTTAGCCAATCTGACCAGCGCAGCTACTTACTGTAGCAATACACCGCCGAAAAATTGCACCGTTGATGCGGACTGCACTAACGCGGAAATGGCGAGTTATGAGCTTCACCAAACCTTATGCGGTTACGGTTCAAACACCGGAATCAACAATGTTTTATTGGGTGGGCAGTTGCAAATCACCTGTCCAACGGGTGATTGTCACGATGGCGTGACCATCAATTTGCAATGGGATGAACGTAACGCCACACGTCAAGCGGATTTTGCTGGCACGGGTTCGGATACGGCAAATGGCATCGAAACATTTACCATTAATCTGAATGCAATTTTATAAGGAAGTCGCATGAAATATAGCCATAAGCAACACGGGCTTTCTTTAATTGAGTTAATGATTGCCATGGTGGTCAGTCTGGTGTTGGTTGCAGGCGTTGGCACTGTTTACATGAGCAGTAAGCGCAATTACCATGCCCGCGATCAATTTTCCCTAATGGATGAAACAGCGCGTGTCGCCCTGAATGCGCTCACTAAGCATTTGGAACACGCGGGCTATGCCACCCCAACAAAATTGCCGCTTGGTGATTATATGTACCCGCTTGGTGGCACTACACCGCCTAAAGCCCCTTGCAATAGCAGTGATAAGGGAGTGCATCCCAGTCTGAATTTGACCACTTTTGCGGCGCGGGCAACGCAGGATAGTTATAAACCCGATGGCGTGACTACTACCGGCGATGCCGTCAGTGTGCGTTTTTTGGGTGATTCCACCTTGTTTACGGATTGCGCTAATGGTGAGTTGCCCGAAGATTGTCGCGTCGGAAAAGCCCCCAGCATGGAGGCTGCGCTGATCTACAACACGTTTTTTGTCAACGAGAGCACGGGATACCCGACGTTAATGTGTTCTGGTTCGCGCAATAATGATGCGGCTCCCATTGCTAACGGTGTTGAAAACATTCAGTTTTTGTATGGCGTGGATACTAACGCGGATGGCAATGTCGATCAGTATTTGAATGCCACGGGAGTATCCGCTGCGGCAGCATGGCTGCAAGTGGTGAGTATCAAAGTAGGCATTCTGGTTAGGTCATTAGAGCAGGTGTTGCCCACCGCAGAGGCAAAATCGTATGACGTATTGGATACCACTTTGAGCCGCAATGACCGTTTCCAGCGTTCGGTATACACCGCTGTCATTCACCTACGCAACGTCGTGGAAGGTTAGGGTAATCGTTATGCAAATCAGTAAAAATCAACAGCAGGGTGCGGTATTGATGTGGGGCATGGTGCTACTACTCACCATGACCGTTATCGGTATTGCGGCAACCCGCATGGCGACGGTTGATAACCGCATTGCCGGAAATCAGATGACGACAATGCTGACTTTCCAAGGCGCGGATTCAATGTTGCGACTTTCCACTAGCTTGTATCAGGTATTGCAAACGGCGCAATTTGGCACAACCCCGACCGTGGGTTATGGCAAACACAAGGTGAAAGTCCTACAGCTCAATGATTTCGATGACACTTCGAGTGGGGTTGAAGTTAAGGGCGAGGCGGGCATGAGCGAAGAAGACGGGTGTCCGCCCCTTAAGGGCATTGCAATGACGGCTGAAATGACGCCTGACGCGGGCGGTATTGCCTGTCGGATATTTACGACAGATGCGGATGCGTCCCTGTCAGGGACGGGAGCAAAAAGCCAACATTCTGAAGGCGTCCTTAAACCTGTGCCAAAACTCAACTAAGCAAGCGGAAATAACCATGATAACGATAAAACATCACCAAGGCTTTACCCTGATTGAACTCATGATCACGGTGGCGATTGTGGGAATTCTGGCAGCGATTGCCTACCCCAGCTATACCGCGCAGGTGCAAAAAAGCCGTCGCGCTGATGCACAAATAGCCCTGCAAGAAATTGCACAACGTCAAGAAGCGTATTTTCTGCGCAATCGCAGTTACGCTAAAGATGTAACGCAATTAGGTTACGCTGCTAACAGTACTGATGGTCAATATACCTTGAGTATCACCGGAACGCCCAATGCTTGTACCGGCGCAGCGGGCACAAGCGCTTGCACTGCCTATGAAGCAAGCGCAGTACCGGCAACTGGCAAACCGCAAGTCCACGATACGCCTTGCCAAGTGTTTACGTTGGATAACCGAGGCAGGAAGCGCGGTGGCACGACTGCGACCACCGCCGCTGCGGATAATGCGCAAACCTGTTGGAAATAAGCAGCCGTTGCTGTGAACGATTGCCCGTTAAATTTAATCACAAAAATAATGCCATGAAAAAAATACGTTGTAGCCTGCGGTGGCTGTTGTTAGCCGCACCCCTGTTGTTTGCCAGCATTTTGATGGCAGACGAAACCGAAATCTACTTTACTGACAAAAGCGGTGAAGTAGCGCCCAACGTACTGTTTGTGATTGATGCATCGGGCAGCATGAGCCAAGTCGTGACAGGTGATGCCAGCGGCCGCACCCGGCTAAAGGTGCTGAAAGATTCGTTCCAGGAAGTGATGAGTACCGCACCGACCAATTTAAATGTGGGGCTAATGCACTACGCTAACCATGGCTTGGGCGCTGATTATTGGTGGAGTTCGATCAAGGGGGCAAATTTTCCGGTTACGCCAATTGATGCAACAGTTGAGCCACTGATTACCTCGTACCAAGTCGATGATAATTTACCGGATCCGGCGACGAGCAGCACGGTGGTGCGCGAATTTTTATCGAGCATTGTCAACAGTTGGGATGCTAACGGCTATACGCCGATTGTGGATTCCTTGTACGAAGCGGCGCGTTACTTTCGCGGTGACTCGGTAGAATGGGGCATGGATGTACCCAAAATCGGTTGGGCAGCGCACCCGCTAACCTATGACAACGCCCCAACCTGTACCGCCCCCCGTCAGGAAGATTGCGTCAAGAGTTGGGGGCAGTGCAATACCAATATCGTGTCCGGCAGTTGCACGACCACCAGCCATAACGAATGTTGCGCATGGATTACCACGGGTGGTGATGGCTCAGGTTACTGCAAAAACGATGACTACACCTGTTCTGCCGCGATCGAAAAGTGCAAGCACACCGTTTGCGATGCCGTGGCAGGCGCTCCTGTCTACAAATCGCCGATTCAATACAGTTGCCAAGCCAATTACTTGGTATTGATGTCGGACGGTAAGCCCGAATACCCTTATTTTCCCGGCTTGGGGGACACTGACGGCACGCGTTATTACCCGCCTTCGGTAAAAAGCTTGGCAATGAGCGATTTCAATCCCATGCCCGCGCCCGATTGGACCACGTATTTTCCCGGCTTGGTTGCGACGAACAATAGTCAAATTAAAGTGGCACCGCCGTTACCAGACTATCTCGGTGCTGCTGCCAACAATTGTGGCACCAGTGCTGCGGCGCCGCACGGCTACAACAGCGGGCGTTGCGGGCCTGAGCTGACCCGTTGGTTGGCAGATACCGACCACGACGATACGCTACAAGGCAAACAAGGCATTGAAACTTACACCGTCGCGTTTGCCTTGGGCGATGAGCCAACCGGCACGGCGTATTTGAAAGATCTGGCAACGAAACAAGACGGTGCTTTTACCGCTGACAATGCCGAGGAATTAGCGGGTGCTTTCAAAGCCATTCTGAGTTCGATCAGCAAGGCATCTTCCTCATTCAGCTCACCGACTTACGCGATTGACACCGACAATATGCTGTCACACAGCGATGAAGTTTACATCCCGATGTTTGACCGCAGCACCACGGCGCTTTGGTCCGGCAACTTGAAAAAGTTTGCCCGCACCGTGGATGGTAAAATCGTTGGCGGCACGCTAGTCCGTGATGCCCAAAACCGGGTAACGGCAGGAGACCCGGTGGTGAATGACAAAGGCGAATTTTTGGATACAGCAGATGACTTATGGGGAGTGGCGAGTGGTTCGGATGTCACAGGCGGTGGTGCTGCCAGCCAATTGCCGCTACCCGACAGCCGCAATCTGTACACCGATGTGAGTACCAACAGTGATCTGACCGCAGCAGGAAACGCACTGAAAGGCGTTAATACCAATTTGCCGATTGCCAGTATTTACCAAGATAATGACGGTAATAGCGGTCATGGCGATAACCCTAACGGTTGCGATCCCGATAATCCTGCCGCGAATAATAAAAGCGAATGTGTCGCATTGAAAACTGGGTTGATTGATTTTATTCGAGGTAAAAATCCTGACGGCACGGCACGCCAGCACTTGGGCGATGTGCTGAATAGCAAGCCCTTGGTGGTGGATTATGGCGCTGGCGAAGAGCGCATTTTCTTACCCACGAACGAAGGATTTTTACATTCTATTGATGCGGATAGTGGTGAAGAACAATGGGCTTTCATGCCAAAAGATTTGCTGCCCAACATCAAAACCTTCATGGAAAACTTACCGACCAAAGACCACGTTTACGGCATTGACGGCCCGCTAACCTTGTGGAATTACGATAAAAATCTGGACGGCAAACTCAAAGCCACCGACGGCGATAAGCGCGTGTTGTTCTTTGGGTTGCGGCGTGGCGGTAAAGCCTATTACGCCTTGGATATTACCAACCCGGATAGCCCGTTAATTTTGTGGAAAAAAGATAGCACCCTCTCCGTGGACAGCAATGCTTGGAAGGAGCTGGGCGAAACTTGGTCAAAACCCACCTTGGCAAAAATGCGCATTGGCAGTTCAACCGCCAGTGAAATACGCAACGTGTTGGTCTTCGGTGCGGGTTACGACGCCGCCAAAGACGCTGAAACCGGGCGTCAAGCCGACCAACTCGGTAACGATGTGATGATTGTGGATGCTTTAACGGGTGATTTGTACTGGTCATTGCAGCGCGATGTCTACGGTGGCAATGCCGCCACCAATCCGGTCAAACACAGTGTCCCCGGTGATATTCGGGTGCTGGATATGGATCGCAACGGCACACTCGACCGGCTGTATTTCGCGGATACCGGCGGCAACCTGTGGCGCGTCGATATGGATCACGATTTGCGTGACAGTGACCCGGATATGTACAACTACGACGACGCAATCCTAACCAAAATCGCCGAATTGGGTGAAAACGGCTCGCACGGCACGGATACCCGCAAGTTCTTTTACGAACCCGACACCGCGCTGATTCAACACAATGGCAAAGTGCGCATGACGATTTCACTGGGCAGTGGCTACCGCACACACCCCTTGAATACCAACACCGAAGACCGCTTTTACGTGTTGATGGAACCGAATGTGTACAACGAACCGCCTGCTGGCTTCACCGCCCTTAAAAACGCCGATTTGGTCGACGCGAAAACCAGCTTCACCGACCCGAACGACAACCTGCTGACGGGCACGTACAAAGGTTGGTACTACGACTTTGCGCACAAAGGGGAAAAAGTGCTCGCACCAGCGGTCACGTTCCTCAACAAAGTCGTCTTCACCACGTTTGCGCCAGTGGACGAAGCCGGGAATGAACCGCCGGATGACCCTTGCATCGTGCCCCCTAACAGTGCCCGTGCTTACGTGTTGGATTTGTTCACCGGCAAAGCCGTTGCCAATCTTGATCGCGATAGCGCGACAGGCACTGACGGCAAAGACGAGTACGTGGTGGCGGGTTTCAATGAAATCCTCGATGCTGCCAAGATCATCTTCCGTATGCCTAGCGCGGCGGATGGTGGCGATTGCGCCGTCGGCGATTGCGAACAAACCGTGGAAATCCGGGTTGGCAAGTTAGAAATGCCGGTTTTGGATGCCAGCAACGATGAAGACGGCGGCACAGGTCTCGGTGGGGTTGCGGGCAGTGTTGATTTGACCGACATCTTACCGCGTATGTTTTGGTTGGATCACAATGTGACCGACTAAGCGTTTATTTTAAATAACAGCGTAAACGCAATGTTAATAATAATTTATTTGGAATAATGCCGGTTATTTATGAAAATTACTAAAGCTACTCTTCGAGCATTGTTATTGACTATGCCTCTGTTGTTTGCCAGCGTTTTGATGGCAGACGAAACCGAAATCTACTTTACTGACAAAAGTGGTGAAGTGGCGCCCAACGTACTGTTTGTGATTGATGCATCGGGCAGCATGAGCCAAGTCGTGACAGGTGATGCCAGCGGCCGCACCCGGCTAAAGGTGCTGAAAGATTCGTTCCAAGAAGTGATGAGTACCGCACCGACCAATTTAAATGTAGGGCTAATGCACTACGCTAACCATGGCTTGGGCGCCGATTATTGGTGGAGTTCGATCAAAGGGGCGAATTTTCCGGTTACGCCAATTGATGCAACAGTTGAGCCACTGATTACCTCGTACCAAGTCGACGATAATTTACCGGATCCGGCGACGAGCAGCACGGTGGTGCGCGAATTTTTGTCAAGCATTGTCAACAGTTGGGATGCTAACGGGTATACGCCGATTGTGGATTCCTTGTACGAAGCGGCGCGTTACTTTCGGGGTGACTCGGTGGAATGGGGCATGGATGTACCCAAAATCGGCTGGGCTGCGCACCCGCTAACCTATGATAACGCCCCAACCTGTACCGCCCCTCGTCAGGAAGATTGCGTGAAGAGTTGGGGGCAGTGCAACACCAATATCGTGTCCGGCAGTTGCACGACCACCAGCCATAATGAGTGCTGCGCATGGATTACCACGGGTGGTGATGGCTCAGGTTACTGCAAAAACGATGACTACACCTGTTCTGCCGTGATCGAAAAATGCAAGCACACCGTTTGCGATGCCGTGGCAGGCGCTCCTGTCTACAAATCGCCGATTCAATACAGTTGCCAAGCCAATTACTTGGTATTGATGTCGGATGGCAAGCCCGAATACCCTTATTTTCCCGGCTTGGGGGATAAAGACGGTACGCGTTATTACCCGCCTTCGGTAAAAAGTTTGGCAATGAGCGATTTCAATCCCATGCCCGCCCCTGATTGGACCACGTATTTTACCGGCTTGGTTGCGACGAACAATAGTCAAATTAAAGTGGCACCGCCGTTACCAGACTACCTTGGTGCTGCTGCCAACAATTGTGGCACCAGTGCTGCGGCGCCGCACGGCTATAACAGCGGGCGTTGCGGGCCTGAGCTGACCCGTTGGTTGGCAGATACTGACCACAATGATACGTTGCAAGGCAAACAAGCTGTCGATACCTATACTGTCGCGTTCGCCTTGGGCGATGAGCCAACCGGCACGGCGTATTTGAAAGATCTGGCAACGAAACAAGACGGTGCTTTTACCGCTGACAATGCGGAGGAATTAGCAGGCGCTTTCAAGGCCATTCTGAGTTCGATCAGCAAGGCATCTTCCTCGTTCAGCTCACCGACTTACGCGATTGACACCGACAATATGCTGTCACACAGCGATGAAGTTTACATCCCGATGTTTGACCGCAGCACCACGGCGCTTTGGTCCGGCAACTTGAAAAAATTTGCTCGCACCGTGGATGGTAAAATCGTTGGCGGCACGCTAATCCGTGACGCCCAAAACCGGGTAACGGCAGGAGACCCGGTGGTGAATGACAAAGGCGAATTTTTGGATACAGCAGATGACTTATGGGGAGTGGCGAGCGGTTCGGATGTCACAGGCGGTGGTGCTGCCAGTCAATTGCCGCTACCCGACAATCGCAATCTGTACACCGATGTGAGTGCCAACAGTGATCTAACTTCCGCCGCAAATGCCTTGTCTGTCAGCAATACCAATAATTTAACCGATGGCAAATTATTGGGCTTGCCGGATAATCCGGCGGAGAAGGTCAAGTATTGGTTGCCCGATGCCGACGGTGATGGCACCAGTTGCTTGGGCTATTACAAGGACTGCGATGGTAATAATCACGTTGTTCTGGGTAACTACGATACCAAGGTAGGGTGTGTCACCATTTCCAGCGTGGCGATTACCTGCCCCGGAACCGATTATTTGACCGACCCTGAGCGTGAAAACTTGATTGATTTTGCACGCGGTGAAATCGACGACCCGACTAGCGCCGACCCTGATGTGACGATTCCGCGTCAACAAATGGGGGATATGCTCAACAGTAAACCGTTGGTGGTGGACTACGGTAACGGCGAAGAGCGTATTTTCGCGGCAACCAACGAAGGTTTCCTGCATTCCATTAATACCGGAGACGGCGAAGAACAATGGGCTTTCATGCCAAAAGATTTGCTGCCCAACATCAAAACCTTCATGGAAAACTTACCGACCAAAGACCACGTTTACGGCATTGACGGCCCGCTAACCTTGTGGAATTACGATAAAAATCTGGACGGCAAACTCAAAGCCACCGACGGCGATAAGCGCGTGTTGTTCTTTGGGTTGCGGCGTGGCGGTAAAGCCTATTACGCCTTGGATATTACCAACCCGGATAGCCCGTTAATTTTGTGGAAAAAAGATAGCACCCTCTCCGTGGACAGCAATGCTTGGAAGGAGCTGGGCGAAACTTGGTCAAAACCCACCTTGGCAAAAATGCGCATTGGCAGTTCAACCGCCAGTGAAATACGCAACGTGTTGGTCTTCGGTGCGGGTTACGACGCCGCCAAAGACGCTGAAACCGGGCGTCAAGCCGACCAACTCGGTAACGATGTGATGATTGTGGATGCTTTAACGGGTGATTTGTACTGGTCATTGCAGCGCGATGTCTACGGTGGCAATGCCGCCACCAATCCGGTCAAACACAGTGTCCCCGGTGATATTCGGGTGCTGGATATGGATCGCAACGGCACACTCGACCGGCTGTATTTCGCGGATACCGGCGGCAACCTGTGGCGCGTCGATATGGATCACGATTTGCGTGACAGTGACCCGGATATGTACAACTACGACGACGCAATCCTAACCAAAATCGCCGAATTGGGTGAAAACGGCTCGCACGGCACGGATACCCGCAAGTTCTTTTACGAACCCGACACCGCGCTGATTCAACACAATGGCAAAGTGCGCATGACGATTTCACTGGGCAGTGGCTACCGCACACACCCCTTGAATACCAACACCGAAGACCGCTTTTACGTGTTGATGGAACCGAATGTGTACAACGAACCGCCTGCTGGCTTCACCGCCCTTAAAAACGCCGATTTGGTCGACGCGAAAACCAGCTTCACTGACCCGAACGACAACCTGCTGACGGGCACGTACAAAGGTTGGTACTACGACTTTGCGCACAAAGGGGAAAAAGTGCTCGCGCCAGCGGTCACGTTCCTCAACAAAGTCGTCTTCACCACGTTTGCGCCGGTGGACGAAGCCGGGAATGAAACGCCGGATGACCCTTGCATCGTGCCCCCTAACAGTGCCCGTGCTTACGTGTTGGATTTGTTCACCGGCAAAGCCGTTGCTGACCTCGACCGCGACACCGCGACAGGCACTGACGGCAAAGACGAGTACGTGGTGGCGGGTTTCAATGAAATCCTCGATGCTGCCAAGATCATCTTCCGTATGCCTAGCGCGGCGGATGGTGGCGATTGCGCCGTCGGTGATTGCGAGCAAACCGTGGAAATCCGGGTCGGCAAGTTAGAAATGCCGGTTTTGGATGCCAGCAACGATGAAGACGGCGGCACAGGTCTCGGTGGGGTTGCGGGCAGTGTTGATTTGACCGACATCTTACCGCGTATGTTTTGGTTGGATCACAATGTCAGCGACTAAGCCGCCAGCCATTGCCCTAAACTAACCCGATCGTTGCCTGCCAAATCCGGTAGGCAACGTACTTGTTGAAAGCCCGCCATTTGCAGCAGGGTTGTGACCGCTGTTGCCTGATTGTAACTGTGTTCCAACAATAACCAGCCACCGTTTACTAACCAATGCGGCGCGGTTTGCACAATGTGGCGAATGTCATCCAGCCCGTCTTGCCCCGCAGTGAGCGCGGTGAGCGGTTCAAAGCGCACATCGCCTTGTGTTAGATGTGGGTCGTTGGTTTCGATGTAGGGCGGGTTGGAAACAATGACAGCAAAGCGTTGTGGTGGCAGGTTGCTGAACCAGTCGGATTGGATAAATTGCACGGTGTGAATGTGGTTGCTGTGGGCGTTTTCTGTGGCAACGGCTAAAGCGGCGGCGGAAAGGTCGCAGGCAGTGATATTGAGGTCAGGGCGTTCGCTGGCGAGGCTTAAGGCGATTGCGCCAGTGCCAGTGCCGAGATCGAGGATAGAACAGGGCGTTTTCGGAAGCAATGCCAGCATGGTTTCGACGAGCAATTCGGTTTCGGGGCGGGGGATTAGGGTGTCAGGTGTGACTTTTAGATTGAGCGTCCAAAATTCGCGTTGTCCGGTGAGGTGCGCAATCGGCACGCCACGCACACGTTCTGCCAGCAGTTGTTGAAACGCTGCTTCAATCCCTGGCTCGACCCGTTTTTCAGGCCAGGTCATCAGCCAAGTGCGCGATTTTTGCAGGCAATGTGCCAGCAAAATTTCTGCATCTGCCCGCGCTGATTCCGACGTATCGGTTAATTGCCGTGTGGCTTGTGCCAATAATTCGGCGATGGACACCGAAGATTTTCTACTCATCCGCCAACGCCGCCAATTGATCGGCTTGGTATTCATTAATCAGCGGCTCAATCACCTGATCAACACTGCCCACCAAGATTTCATCCAACTTATACAACGTCAGGTTGATGCGGTGGTCGGTGACGCGCCCTTGTGGGAAGTTGTAGGTGCGGATGCGTTCGGAACGATCCCCAGACCCCACCAAGCTTTTGCGGGTTTCGGCTTGTTCAGCGGCTTGTTTCTGGCGTTCGCCTTCAAAAATACGCGATTGCAACAGCCCCATCGCTTTGGCGCGGTTTTTGTGTTGCGAGCGCTCTTCTTGGCATTCGACCACGATGCCGGTAGGAATGTGCGTAATGCGAATGGCGGATTCGGTTTTGTTGATGTGCTGACCACCCGCACCCGATGCGCGGTAGGTGTCGACCTTCAAATCTGCCGGATTAATATCGGTGGCTTCGACTTCATCCAGCTCTGGCATGACCGCAACCGTGGCAGCGGAGGTGTGAATCCGCCCCTGCGATTCGGTGGCAGGTACGCGCTGCACGCGGTGTGCGCCGGATTCAAATTTCAGCCGTGAATACGCGCCCTGACCAATGACCCGCGAAATGATTTCTTTGAAACCGCCGTGTTCGCCTTCGTTTTGGCTGATGATTTCCACCTGCCAGCGGCGGCTTTCGGCGTAACGCGCGTACATGCGGAACAAGTCTCCGGCAAAAATCGCGGCTTCATCCCCGCCCGTGCCTGCACGGATTTCGAGGAACACGTTGCTATTATCGTGCGGGTCTTGCGGCAATAACAGTTTTTGCAGGTCGAGTTCGAGCGCGGCGCGGCGAGCTTTGGCGGCTTCGATTTCCTCTTGCGCCATGTCGCGCATTTCGGGATCGGCGAGCATTTCCTGCGCGGCTTCCATGTCGGCGGCGGTCTGTTGGTAGGCGTGAAAGCCTTGCGACACGGGTTCGAGCTGGCTGTATTCGATCGAGAGTTTGCGGAATTGTTGCTGATCGCCGATTACATCCGGTTCACCCAACAGGGCGGAAATTTCGGCGTAGCGTTCGCTTAAGGCTTCGAGTTTTTGCAGGATAGATGCTTTCACAGAGGGTTAGCCGTTGTCGTCAGTAGAAAGGTTAAACAGGGCGCGAGCGTGTGCCAGTAATTGGTGGTCGCCGTTGCGTGCCGCCGCGTGCATGGCTTGGGTCGCGTCGTGTGAGAGTTTGTTTGTCAGCGTGTGTGCCAGAAATTGCAAGGCTTCTGCGGGGCTTTTGCCGTTTTGCAACAAGGCAGTGGCTTTGTCGAAGACTTCTTGGCGGATGTTGTCGGTGCGGGCGCGGTATGCCCGAATCGTGTTCATGTGGTCTTGTGCCCGCAGCCATGCCATGAAATTGCTGACTTCGGTGATGACCATGCCTTCGGCTTGTTCGGCGGCGGCGCGGCGTGATTGGAGATTTTCTTCGATGACCGAATGCAAATCGTCCACGGTGTACAAATAGACGTCATCGAGTTGGGCGACTTCTTGTTCAATATCACGCGGGACGGCGATGTCGACCATGAACATGGGGCGGTGTTTGCGGATTTTGAGCGCCCGTTCCACCGCGCCTTTGCCCAAAATGGGTACAGGTGAGGCGGTGGAGGAAATAATAATGTCCGCTTGGGGCAAATGATCGGCTAATTCGGGCAAGCCGATGCCCTTGCCACCGTATTCTGCGGCGAGTTTTTGCGCTTTGTCGATGCTGCGGTTGGCAACGATGATTTTGCCAATGTGATTGGTGGCAAGGTGTTTGCCGACGAGTTCGATGGTTTCGCCCGCCCCAATCAGCAGCGCGGTTTGGGTTTCGAGTTTGCTGAAAATTTGCTTGGCAAGGCTGACGGCGGCGAATGCTACCGAGACGGGGTTGGCGCCGATGCTGGTTTGGGTGCGCACTTTTTTGGCGGTGGAAAAAGCGTGCTGCATCAGACGGTTTAATTGATTGCCGGTGGTGGCTTGGTCGCTGGCGGCTTGCAGGGCGGTTTTGAGTTGCCCTAGGATTTGCGGTTCGCCCAATACCAGCGAATCCAGTCCGCAGGCAACCCGTAAGGCGTGGCGAACCGCGTCGTCTTGTTGGTAGATGTACAAATAGGGTTGCAATTGCGCGGCGGACATTTTGTGCCAGCTTGCCAGCCATTCAATCAGCGCGGTGACGGACTGTTGCGGGTGGGCGGCGGCGTAGATTTCGGTGCGATTGCAGGTCGAGAGTATTAGGTTTTCAGGCACGACCTGATGCGCAGCGTGCAAGGCCAACGGCAAGCTGTCGGGTGAGAACGAAACCTTTTCCCGGATGGAGACTGGGGCGGTTTTATGATTGACTCCAACGATCAGGATGGACATTCAGTATTTCACCAACGGATACATTTTGGCCTTTGCACCCTTTTAGGGCGAGGTAGTTGACTTTCAGAACCGCGAATTTTCTGATACGTTATGGCTTATTACAAGGTAATTCGTTGAATATATCCTTAAAACCTCTTGCAACATAACACGATCAGTCGCAGTCAGGGATTGTGACAGACCGGAGAAACACATGCCCAGCAGCCGTTTACCGCGCCGTTTTGTGAGTTTAGGTCTCGCGCTCTTGATTGGTGGTTGTACATTGGGTAACACCCCGTTCGCCGATCAGCCAGTCAGCAATGTTGCCACTTTCAGCAGCCCTTTGAGCTATCAGGTTTACAATATTCTTGCGGGGGAGATGTTCGCTAAGCAAGGCAATGTGGCGCAGGCAGCGTTGCATTACGTTGCTGCCGCTCAGCAGGCGACTGATCCTGCGATTGCGCAGCGGGCGGTGGAATTGGCGATGAGTGCCAAAGACACGCCATTGGCAGGGCGGGCGCTGGAACGTTGGATGACGTTATCGCCGGATTCCACCGAGGCGCTTCAGTACCAAGCCTTGGCGAATTTACGGGCTGAAAAATACGCAGAAGCGGTCAAGGATTTGGTGAGAGTTCGTGACACGGCTGAAAAAAAAGCCGGGCATGGCTTTGCTTTCATTGTGTCATTGCTGGCACTGGAGCCGGATGCAAAAAAGTCTTACGAAACCCTCAAACGCTATGTGGAAAGCGTGGATAGTTCACCACAAGCGCAGCTTGCCCTGGCGTCTTTTGCGCTAAAAACCGAGCAATTTGAGGTGGCTTTGCAGGCGAGTCAGGCGGCAAAAAAACAGGGTAGCGCTGCCGAAAAAGTGCAGGGGACGAGGTTGGCGGCTAAGGCTTTAGCAGGTTTGGAGAAATTGGCCGAAGCGGTTCAAGAAATGGAGGCTATTGCTAAGGATAGTCAGGATGCTGAACTCAAACTGGATTACGCTCGCCTGCTGATCTTGGCGGATCGGCGAGTGGAGGCGTTGCCAATTTACCAACAACTTTATGCAACGTTTCCGAATAGCGTGGATATTCTTTACACCTTAAGTTTGTTGCACTTGGAACAAAAGTCATTCACCGCCGCCGAGCCATTGATTGCTAAATTACTGAGCGTGCCGGAACGTGCCGTCGATGCGAGTTATTTCATGGGGCAGATTCATGAAGGTTTGCAACGCCCCAAACAAGCGCTTGAGGTTTACCAACAGGCGCTTGGCGGGCAGTACAGCCGTGAAGCGACGTTACGCATTGCTGATTTACTGGTCGAAACCGCGAGTTTGGCGCGTGCGCGTGACTGGCTGGCGGCGCAACTGAAGGCTACGTCTGAGAATGAGCGCAAAGTGTTGCTGTTACAATTGGATGGGCAGATTTTGCATGATCAGGAAAAATATGCAGAAGCAGTCGAGAGCTTTAGCAAGGCATTGGCGGTGACAGCCGATGACCCGGATGTGTTGTATTCCCGCGCTCTGAGCGCCGAAAAGCTTGGTGATTTCGGCAAAGCGGAAGCCGATTTACGCGCGGTACTGAAATTACAGCCTAATAATGCCACCGTATTGAATGCTTTGGGGTATATGTTGGCGGTGAATACGCAACGTTATGCAGAAGCCAGCGAGTTGATTACCAAAGCGCTCACGGGTCGCCCGGATGACCCGGCGATTATGGATAGCATGGGTTGGGTGTTATTCCTGTCGGGCAAACCGCAAGAAGCAGAAACTTGGTTACGCAAAGCCTATACTCTGCTACCAGACCCTGAAGTTGCCAGCCATTTGATTGAAGTGCTGGCGGCGCGTGGCAATAAAACCGAAGCGCAAGGTATTCTCGATGCCATGCTCAGCAAGTTTCCAGCCGATAGCTTGCTGCTTAACGCCAAGGCAAAGCTGGTTAGTTTGTAAGCTTCTCATTACTTAAGGATAACGACTCATGAAACAATGGATGCTGGTTGCGGCGTGTTGCGCCCTGACGCTGGGCGGGTGTGCAACGCAAACCAAAAGCCCCACCGCAGGCGCTGAAATGCCGAATAAGCCTGCGGATGCGCAAAGTGCTTGGCAGCAACGTCAGGCTGAATTTGCCCGCATGAGTAGCTGGCGTTTACAAGGCAAAGTGGGCGTGCAGTTTCAGGAGCAAAGCGCTTCGTTCAATATTTCATGGCTTCAGACCGGCAATGATCAGTATGAAATGAACATTAAAAATCCGCTGACAGGCTCGATTGTCGCTTATCTCAAGGGCGAGCGCTCCGAAGTGGTGATGCAAGCCAATGGCAAGACTTATAAAGACTCGAATGCCGAACGTTTGTTGCAAGCGCAACTGGGGGTGTCTTTACCGTTGGATGGCATGAAATATTGGGTGCGCGGTATTCCTGCTCCCGATTCCCCCGTGCAGCAAGTCAAGTTGGATGCGCAAGGCCGCCCCGAACTGCTGCAACAATCCGGCTGGCAGGTGGAATACAGCGGCTGGAAAGGCACGGATTGGAAAGCGTTACCGGAAAGAATCAACCTGAGCCGCACCCCTGATAACACCAAGGTCAAGGTAATTGCGAAAGATTGGCAGACACGTTATTGATTCCCATGCAAACGTTAATATTGCCTGCACCCGCTAAGCTCAATCTGTTTCTGCACATTACCGGCAGGCGTGCGGATGGCTACCATTTGCTGCAAACCCTGTTTGTGTTTCTCGATTTTGGCGATGAAATTACCTTGAGCGTGCGCGATGACGGGGTGATTCAGCGCTCCGTCGGCGCGGCGGGCGTGCCGGAAGCGGCTGATTTGACGGTGCGGGCAGCGCGGTTGTTGCAGCAGGTGACGGGCTGTTCTTTGGGGGCGGATATTCAGGTGTTGAAGCGCATTCCCATGGGCGGTGGTCTAGGTGGTGGTAGCTCCGATGCAGCAACGGTGTTGCTGGGGCTGAACTACCTATGGCGTTGCGGCTTGAGTACGGATGAATTGGCTGTTTTGGGTTTGCGTTTAGGGGCGGATGTGCCGGTTTTTGTGCATGGTCATGCAGCATGGGCGGAAGGCGTCGGGGAGCAGTTAACCCCCGTGAGCTTGCCTGACGCTTGGTATGTGGTGATTTATCCCGGTGTGCATGTGCCTACTGCCGAACTTTTTTCTGATTCGGGCTTGACACGTGACTGTCCTCCCATTACATTAGCGACCTTCCACGCGGGGCTAGGCAGAAATGTCTTTCAACCGGTGGTAGAAAAGCGTTATCCCGAAGTTGCCACGGCCTTACGTTGGTTATCTCGGTATTCAAACGCGGTGTTGACAGGTTCAGGCAGTTGCCTGTTCGCCTCGGTCGAAAGTAAGCAAGACGGTGAAATAATCCTGCAAAACTTACCTGATCAGTGGTTCGGTTTTGTCGCAAGCAGTGTGAATACTTCACCATTGCAACAAAAATTGTTAACATTGTCAGCGCTTTACAATTAGTTTCAGAAGGGCCGTCGCCAAGCGGTAAGGCACTGGATTTTGATTCCAGCATTCCCAGGTTCGAATCCTGGCGGCCCTGCCATTTTTTCCCTCCTACTCAATGCGGATATGTCATGTCTGACGATAGAATGATGGTGTTTACAGGCAACGCTAATCCTGAACTCACCGAAAAAATCGTCGATCACCTCGGAATTTCCCCCGGTAAAATCAAAGCAGAACGCTTCAGTGATGGTGAAGTGCATGTGGAGATTTTGGAAAACGTGCGTGGTCGTGATGTCTTCATCGTGCAATCTACCTGCGCACCGACCAACGATAACCTGATGGAACTGCTGATCATCGCGGATGCGTTGTATCGTGCGTCCGCCGGGCGAATCACCGCTGTTATTCCGTATTACGGCTATGCGCGGCAAGATCGACGGGTACGTTCACGGCGTGTGCCGATTTCTGCCAAACTCGTGGCGGATATGATTGCGACGGGACACGTTGACCGGGTGTTGACCATCGATTTGCATTCTGACCAAGTTCAAGGCTTTTTCGATTTACCCGTGGACAATGTGTATGCCTCTGGGGTGTTGATTAAGGATGTATTGGCTTGCGAGCTGGATAACATTATGGTGGTGTCACCGGATGTCGGCGGTGTGGTGCGTGCCCGTGCTTTAGCCAAAGGCCTTGGCGATGTCGAATTGGCGATTATCGATAAGCGCCGCCCTGAACCCAACAAATCCGAGATTATGAATATTATCGGGAATGTGGAAGGGCGCAATTGCATTTTGATCGACGATTTGATCGACACCGGCGGTACCTTGTGCAATGCCGCGACTGCCTTGAAGCAGCATGGCGCATTAACCGTGCGGGCGTATGCGACTCACGCGGTATTTTCCGGCAAAGCCGTAAGCAATATCGAACATTCTCAGCTTGATGAAGTGGTTATCACCGATACCATTCCATTAAGCGACGCGGCGAAAAAATGTGCTAAGATTCGTCAGCTTTCGGTAGCTGGGGTGTTAGCGAAAACCATTTTACGCATCAATCAGGACGAGTCCGTCAGCTCGCTGTTTGAAGGTTTATAAGTTTAGTCCCCGTTCGCGGGTTTTTTTAGTTGCCGTCCGGTCGCGTTCGGTAACGATTTTGTTGGAGAGATAACATGTCAAAACAATACGTTTTGCAAGCGCAAACACGTGACACACAGGGTAAGGGTGCGAGCCGCCGCCTGCGTAATACTGGTATGGTACCTGCCGTTATTTACGGCGCAGGCGTTGACGCACAATCCATTATGTTGCGTCACAATGAAATGATCCGTAATTTGCAGGAAGAAGGTTTCTACTCGCAAATCATCACGGTTGATTTCGGTGATCGTAAAGAGCAAGTAATTTTGCGTGACCTGCAACGTCACCCTGCCAAGCCCATCATTATGCACGCTGACTTACAGCGCATCCGTGACGATGAAGAAATCAACGTTCACGTGGCGCTGCACTTCCTCAACGATGACGTGGCAAAAGGCGTTAAAGAACAAGGTGGCACGGTTAGCCACATGATTTCTGAAGTAGAAGTTTCTTGCTTGCCGAAGAATCTGCCTGAATTCATCGAAGTTGACATGATCGATGTCGAGAAAGGTCAGATTTTGCACATGAGTGATTTGAAGCTGCCGGAAGGCGTCAGCCTGCCGCAGTTGGCGCTCGGCGAAGACCACGACAACGCTATCGCTGCGATTCACTAAGGGCGATACCGATGGGAACTCCCATTCGCCTTATTGCAGGCTTGGGCAACCCCGGTAGCCAGTACGACAAAACCCGGCACAATGCCGGGTTTTGGTTTGTTGACGAACTGGCAAGGCGTTACTCCGGCAAGTTTGCTGTTGAGAAGCGTTTTTCCGGCGAAGTCTGTAAACTGCAAGTCGGCAGCGCGACGGTATGGCTGATTAAGCCCATGACTTTCATGAACCGCAGCGGCTTAGCCGTCAAACAGTTAGCCAGTTTCTACCAAATTTCGGTGGAACAAATTTTAGTAGCGCACGACGAGCTGGATATTGCACCCGGTGACGTGCGTTTGAAACAAGCCGGTGGTCACGGCGGACACAATGGTTTGCGTGATTGCCATGCGCATTTGAGCGCGGATTATTGGCGGTTGCGGCTGGGTGTCGGACACCCCGGCGACCGTAATAAAGTGGTCGATTATGTGCTGTCGCGCCCCTCGTTGGATGATGAAATCGTCATTTCACGCGCGATTGATAAAGCCGCCGACCAGACTGAATTGATTTTAGCCGGTGAGATGCAGAAGGCGATGAACGCGCTGCATACGAAGTAAACATAAGCAGGTACAACTCATGGGATTCAAGTGCGGCATTGTTGGTTTACCAAACGTGGGGAAATCCACATTATTCAATGCGCTGACCAAAGCGGGCATTCAGGCAGCGAATTACCCGTTCTGCACGATTGAGCCGAATGTGGGCATCGTCCCCATGCCCGATCCGCGCTTGGACGCCTTGGCGGAGATCGTCAAGCCCATCAGGATTTTGCCGACCACGATGGAATTCGTGGACATAGCAGGCTTGGTGGCAGGCGCATCGCAGGGCGAAGGCTTGGGCAATAAGTTTCTGGCGCATATCCGCGAAACGGACGCCATTGCGCAAGTGGTACGTTGCTTTAATAACGACGACATTATTCACGTTGCAGGCAAGATTGACCCCGCCTCCGACATCGACACCATCAATACCGAGTTGGCGTTAGCGGATTTGGATACGGCGGAAAAGGCGGTGAATCGTCTGACCCGTTCGGCTAAATCCGGCAGTAAAGATTTGCTGGCGCAAAAAGTCTTGGCAGAACGCTTGTTTGCACACCTGTCTGAAGGGCATTCCGCGCGTTCGCTGGATATGACGGCGGAAGAGCGTGCCTTGGCAATCCGCGAATTCCACCTAATTACCATCAAACCGTTAATGTTCATTGCCAATGTTAGTGAAGAGGGCTTTGAAAACAACCCGTATCTGGATCAAGTTCGCGCCATTGCGGTACGTGAAAATGCCGTGGTGGTGCCGGTATGTGCGGAAATGGAATCCGAACTCTCGCAATTAGACGATGCGGAACGCGATGAGTTTTTGGCGGGTATGGGGCTGGATGAGCCGGGTTTGAACCGCGTGATTCGCGCGGGTTACGATTTGTTGGGCTTGCAGACCTATTTCACCGCAGGCGTGAAAGAAGTGCGGGCGTGGACGATTCCGAAAAATGCCACTGCGCCCCAAGCGGCAGGCGTGATTCATACCGATTTTGAACGCGGCTTTATCCGTGCGCAAACCATTGCGTATGAGGATTTCATTGCTTATAAAGGTGAGCAGGGTGCGAAAGAAGCCGGGAAAATGCGGGCGGAAGGCAAGGAATACATTGTGAAAGACGGCGATGTGTTGAACTTCCTGTTTAACGTGTAAGATTTTCCGCTACTTCATCAGCGCGTTGGGGATGTTCCATTGGAGTTCCCCGACACCGCTTGTTATATCGACGTCCAAGCGTATCAATCCGGCTTTTTTGACTTTAATACGGCTGTTAGGGCTGCCTAGCAAGTGGGCTATTAAGGTTGAAAATTCCGGCTCATGACCCACCAGCCAAATATTATTGTCAGCGTTTGCGGCTAAGGCTGCCAGTGCGTGCAGTGCGGTTTGGGTATCTGTGCCATGCGCTAACCAAGACACCACGACGGCTTTGGGGCAATCGGCTAAGTGTTCGCGTAAACCTTGCGCGGTTTCCAACGCCCTTACCAGTGGGCTGCACAGCAAGTGGGTTGGCAGTAAGGCGTGGCGTTGGCAAAAGCTGGCGATCCGTTGCACTTGCTTGTGACCTTTGGGGATGAGGCGGCGGGCTTCATCGGGAATCGGCAGGTTGTGATCTTCCGCAGTGGCGTGGCGTAAAAAAGTCAGGGTAGTTGTCATGCGGGTTTTCGCTGTGAAAATAGGGCGGCGGTGGCAGCTAAGCCAAAAATCAAGAAGCCGCTGATCAGGGGTAATATTGTGCCATCGTAGGCTTGCCCAACAAACGTTCCTAGCGGAATCGCAATCAGGGTCGAGAGCGAGCCGATGACCGATGCGCCAATTCCGGCAATATGCCCCAATGGTTCCATCGCCAGCGCATTCAGATTGCCGAATAACATCCCTAATGCCAAAAATGCCAGCATGAAGTACGCCATCAACAGTGGCAGTGCGGGGTGTCCGGCGCTGTTGTAAGTGACGAGCCAAAATGCACCCGATAGTAGCGTGAACAGCAGCAATGCCCGCTTTGAAATCCAGTGCATTCCGTAGCGCATCACCAGCTTGGCATTGAGTAACGATGCGCCGCCAATCGCCAGTGCCAGCAGTGCAAAATACAGCGGGAAACGTTCCCCCAAGCCGTATTGGATTTGCAGGATTTGTTGCGCCGAACTCAAATAGCCAAGAAATGCGCCAAACACAATCCCTGTCGTGAGGGTGTAGGTCATGCTGGTACGGTTGCTGATGACTTCTTTCAGCCCCTGCCAAAATTCACGGAAATTGAAAGCGCGGCGTTTAGCGGCGGGTAGGGTTTCCGGCATTCGCCACCCAAACCACACTGCCACACTGAGCGCCAGTACAAAAAACAGCGTGAAAATACTGCGCCAGCCTGCCATTAGTAAAATACCTTGCCCTAATGACGGCGCAATCATGGGTACAAGAATAAAAATACTCATGGTGAATGACATGACACGCGCCATCGCCCGCCCTGAATAGCAATCGCGCACCAGTGCCATCGTTAACACACGCGGGGCGGATGCGCCCACCCCCTGTAAAAATCGCCCGATCAGCATGTGCGAAAAGTCTTGCGCGAGCATTGAAAGCAAACTGCCGAGCATAAAGATGCCCAAGCCCACGTACATCAGCGGTTTGCGCCCGGTTGCGTCGGATAAAGGGCCGAAAAATACCTGCCCCAGCGCCAAACCCAGAAATAAGGTGGTGAGGATTAATTGCGCGTCGTTGTCGTGTTGCACGCCCAATTCGCGCCCGATGGTGACGAGTGCGGGCAGCATGGCATCAATCGCCAGCGCGGTTAGCGATGTGAGCATGGCAATGAGGGCGACGAATTCGCCGAAACGGGGGAGGTTAGTGGACATTTTAGGTAGTGGTTTCCTGCATAAATCCCCAATCAATCAGCAATTCGGGGAACAACCCCACCGCAGTCGGCTCATCCATCCCAAACATCAGCGGCAAGCCGTATTGCCCGTCATCTTTCAGCGTATACACCATCACCCAGCGGTCAATGGGGTGGATAATCCAATATTCTTTCACCCCATGTCGCTCGTATAACCAGCGTTTTTTGTCCATATCCTTGAGCGCGGTGGAAGGCGAAAGCACTTCGATGATCCAGTTGGGCGCACCCCGACAGCCTTTGTCATCCAGCTTGTTTTTGTCGCAGATCACCGCAAGATCGGGTTGCACGGTGGTGTCTACATTATCATCGGCTTCGTTGTGGTTGGGCAGGCGTATGTCAAACGGTGCGGGATAAACTTCGCAAGATTTGCCTTCCAGATAACGGTCTATTTGATTGCCTACTTTCAGGACAATCTTTTGGTGTTGCCGTGACGGAGCAGCCATTGCATACGCGACACCCTCAATCAGTTCCCAACGCTCATCTTCCGGCCATTTGGCGTAATCGGCATAGGTAAAGTGTTCTTGCAATTTTTCTGCTGCACCCATTGGTCATACTCCTAATATTTCAATTTCGAGTGATTTGCTGTTCCAACCACGCCAACACATCCTCATTCTTAACCCGCTCATAAATAGCTTCAACAGGTAAGCGGGAATTGACCGATTCCAATACCACCTCATCCCCCAAAAAGTAATACGCAGATTGCCAACTGGCACTGCGGCGTTGCACTTCAATTTCCGCAAAATCCTGCTCAATCAACACGTATTCTTGCAGGCTGGGAATGGCGAGGTATTCCAGCCGTTTTTCGCCTTTGTCTTTTTTGCGGGTGCTTTTGGACAACACTTCGACAATGAGGATCGGGCTTTCCCTGATCTGCTCATCGTCGGAGGCATCATCATCACACACCACAACCACATCGGGGTAACGGAAGCGTTTACCCAACGTCTTCAATAGCATGTCGCTACTCAGCGGCACGCAAGAGGTTCCCCGTAAATGACTCCACAATAGCCCGGAAATATTTGCGGCAATCAGGTTGTGTTTGAGGCTACCGCCAGCCATCGCGTAAGTTTGACCATCCACGTATTCATGCCTGACTTCGCTGGTCTTTTCGCCTGCCAAATAATCTTCTACGGAACAGTAATCGAATTTTTCTGCCAATGCTGCCATAACATCACCTACTGCTTTTCCCAGTGTTGATGTTAGCACAGCAGAAAGTGGGGATGTCTTAACTCTGGAAAAACTGCGTCGCCGTTTCGCCATCCGGCTGCTGCAACCAACGTTGCGTCAACGCTTCCACCCGCTCTGGGTAATGCGCCACCACGTCCCGCGCGGCCGTTTGTACCGCTGGCAACAAATGCTGATCACGCAGCAAACTCGCAATCCGCAGCCGCACATCCCCCGTCTGGCGCGTGCCCAACACTTCGCCGGGGCCGCGCAATTCCAGATCAATATCCGCAATCATGAAACCATCGGTGGTAGTGCGCATCGCATCCAGCCGCTTCCGTGCCGTTTTACCCAGTGGATGCTGGTAAAGCAGCACGCAACTACTCGCCACACTGCCGCGCCCAACCCGCCCACGTAACTGGTGCAATTGCGACAAGCCCATGCGTTCCGCGTTTTCGATCACCATCAAGGACGCATTCGGCACATCCACTCCGACCTCAATCACCGTCGTTGCCACCAAAAGCTGGATTTCCCCCAGCTTGAACTGGCGCATCATGCTCTCCTTTTCCGACCCGTGCAGCCGTCCGTGTACCAGCCCCACCGCAACGTGTGGCAAGCGTTCGTGCAACATCGCCGCAGTGACTTCTGCCGCTTCGCATTGCAAGGCTTCCGATTCTTCGATCAGGGTGCAAACCCAATACACCTGCCGACCTTCGCGACACGCGGCTGAAATGCGTTCAATCACCTCATCGCGGCGCTCATTGTTCAGGGCAACGGTGGTAATCGGCGTGCGTCCCGGCGGTAATTCATCAATCACCGAATAATCCAGGTCGCCGTAAGCGGTCATTGCCAAGGTGCGCGGAATCGGTGTCGCCGTCATGACCAATTGGTGCGGGTAATGCTCGCCTTGCTTGCCTTTTTCGCGCAAGGCCATGCGCTGATGCACGCCGAAGCGGTGCTGTTCGTCGATAATGATCAGCCCCAGTTGCAGGAATTCGACCGTGCGTTGGAACAAGGCGTGTGTACCGACCGCAATATGCCCAATGCCCAGCAACAGGTTTTCCACCTTGCGGCGGCGTTGGCGTGGGGTTTGATTGCCGGAAATGTACACGGTTTCCACCCCCAACGGTTCGAGCCAGCGCACCAAGTTTTGGTAATGCTGTTCCGCCAGCAATTCGGTGGGAGCCATGAGCGCGACTTGGAAACCGTTGGCAATCGCGTGTAATGCTGCGGCAACGGCGACCAAGGTTTTGCCTGAACCGACATCGCCTTGCACCAAGCGATTCATTGGCACGGTTTGTTGCAAATCGGTGGTGATTTCAGCAATCACGCGGTTTTGTGCGCCCGTCGGGGCAAAGGGCAGGGTGCGCAGCAATTGCCGCCAATAGTGGTTGGTTTCGGGCATGACGTGCGCTTGCACACGCTTGAGTTCGTGCCGCGCTTGTTGCACACCGAGTTGGTGCGCGAGTAATTCCTCGAAAATTAGCCGGTACGGGCGCATTCCTTCCACCGTTGAACCTGACGGCGGCGTGTGCAATTTGCGTAATTCGTGCGCCAGCGGCGGAAAACGGTGTTGCTTAACCACGCTTTCTGGCAGCAAATCGGGCAATTCTTCCACATGCTCCAATGCCAAATCAATCAAGCGGCGCAAGCTACGTTGTTGCAAACCTTCAGTCGTGGGGTAAGTCGGCGTAAGCGTATTCGCAATCGGTTCATGTTCATCGGCTTTGAGGTAATGGCATTCGGGGTGCGCCATTTCCAGCTTCATGCCTGCTTGCCGCACTTCGCCAAAACAGCGCAGCAACACACCTTTGCGCAAGCTGTATTTCTGGGCAGAGGTAAAGTGGAAAAAGCGTAGGATTAAGGTGCCGCTGCCGTCGTTGAGGTAGCACAGCAACATGGTGCGCCCGCGTTGCACCACTTCGGCGTATTCGATTTCACCTTCGACCAGCACTTCCTGCCCAACTTTGAGGCTGGCGATGGGGTAAATGCGGGTGCGATCCTGATAGCGCAGCGGCAAGTGAAACAGCAAATCCGCCACCCGCAAAATGCCGAGCCGCACCAATTTTTCAGCGACTGCATCGCCCACCCCACGCAGGGCAGTCACAGGTTGCTGTAAAAAATCGGGTGCGGCGGCTTCAGTCATGCCCGCAGTATACTATCGCTTGAAGCGCAATGCCTCTGGGTAGGGGAACACATCTTCGTATTGCCCGTTATTAATCTTGTCTTTTTTCGCTTGCCAGTACCGTGCATCCAGCAGGTCGCGGTGGTATTTAAGGAAAAACTTACGAATTTTGGGCGTAGATAATAAAAACGTGCCGAATTCTTCCGGGAATACGTCATTCGGCTCGACCGAATACCACGGCTCCGAGCGGAATTCGTCTTCAGGAAAGCGCGGCGGCGGAATTCTGCGGAAATTGCATTCGGTCATGTAAGTGATTTCATCGTAATCGTAAAACACCACCCGCCCCAATTGCGTGACCCCAAAGTTTTTATAGAGGAAATCGCCGGGAAAAATATTTGCGCCAGCCAATTGTTTAATGGCATTGCCGTAGTCGTCGATCACCCGTTCCAAGGTTGCATCGTCAGCGGTTTCGATGAAAATATTCAGCGGAATCATGCGCCGTTCTAAATAAATATGCCGGAAAATAATATTGTCACCGTCAAAACTGAGGCTGCTGGCACAGGTTTCTTGCAACTCTTGCAACAGTTCTGGCACGAAGCGTTCGATCGGCAGCACCACATTGGAATATTCCATCATATCCGCCATGCGCCCCACGCGGTCGTGGCGTTTAACCAATTGGTATTTGTCTTCGACTTGTTGGCGGGTGAATTCTTTTTGCGGTGCAAATTTGTCTTTGATGATTTTGAACACGTAAGGGTAGGAGGGCAGAGTGAATACCATCATCACCATGCCACGTATCCCCGGTGCGACCACGAATTCATCGCTGGAATGCCGCAAATGGTGCAAGAAATCGCGGTAAAACGCGGATTTGCCTTGTTTATGTAAGCCAATCGCCGAATACAGTTCTGAGGTATCGCGGCGCGGCAATAAATGTTGCAAAAACGACACCACGGCGGAAGGCACTTGGTGTTCAATCATGAAATAGGCTTGTGAATAGCTGAAAACCACCGAAAGCTGTTTTTCCCCCAATAACAAGGTGTCGATATACAAGCCACCGTTTTCATTATTGAGGATCGGCAGTGCAAACGGAATGTCTTCGCGCCCATTGATCATGCGCCCCACTAAATACGCGGCTTTATTGCGAAAAAACGGGTGACGAATTACCGAGAGTTGGAAATTTAATTGCGCTTTGCGGGCGGATTTCCCCCGGTAATGTTTGACGATGGCGCGGAAAATATGGCGTATATCCCGTTCTAAATTTTCAAACGGCAATTCAAATCCCGCATTTTGCAGAATACGCGTGAGGGATTCGCGTAAGCCAATGTTACTTGGGTAATAACACAGGTAACTGGTTTCTTCGGCGTCAATGTATTCGGTTGACATCGAGCTACGCACGAAAATAAAGTCATTGGTGTAATGTTCGCGGGGAAATTGGCGACAAAATACCGAGGTATAGAAAGTTTCGGCTAATTCAGGCTGCTGGTGATTCAGTAATAAGCGCATGTAGCGATGTTTGATTTCACGCCATAATACCAAATCCACGGTTTTGATTTCGTAGAGTTCTTGCACCATTGACACTGTTTCTTTGACGCGCCAGTCATACAATACAATGCGTTCGCGGGAGGCAAGTTGCACCGCTTTCCAGTCCGCTGCTTCAAAACGCTGCCGTGCGCCCGCCGTAATGCGTTGGAAAATTTCAAAGTGCCGGTTAAAGCCTTGCAGGATAGTCGTCGCAATCCCACGTGCTAATTGATTGATTTGCAAAGAAGGTTCTGGCATATGCAATAACGTCCAACAAAGCTAAAAGTGTTGACGATGTTACAGGAATATTTATGTGCGCTGCAACATAAGCCAGTGGATCACGCCTTGCCCGACGGCGCGTCCGCTGGCAAAGCACGCGGTGAGCAAGTAACCGCCAGTGGGGGCTTCCCAATCCAGCATTTCCCCCGCGCAAAATACGCCCGGTAAGTGCCGCAACATCAGGTTTTCGTCCAAGGCTTCAAACGGTACGCCGCCTGCGGTGCTGATCGCTTCATCAAGCGGTGTAGTGGCGGTGACAGTGATGGGGATAGCTTTTAACGTTGCAGCCAGCAGCGGGATAGTTTGTCCGTGTGTTTTATCCAACGTTTCAAACAACAGTGCCGCTTTAACACTATCCAGTTTCCAATGGCTTTTCAGGAAGTTGCCCAGTGTTTTGTTGGCAGGTTTTTTGTGTAAAGCGGCTTCCAATTGGGCTTGGCTGTGGTTGGGGAGCAAATCCAGATAAAAAGTGGCTGAACCGTGCGCGGTAAGTGTGTCACGCAGGCGAGCAGAAAAGGCGTAGATCAAGCTGCCTTCCACGCCGTGTGCGGTGACGATCATTTCACCCCTGCGGGTTTCGGTTTGCTCCGCCAAATCGGTGAAACTGAGGGTGATGGATTTTAGCGGTGAACCCGCAAAGCGGCTGCTGAGGTGCGTGCTCCACGCGCATAAAAAACCGCAATTGGCAGGTTTTAACGGCGCGATGGGGGTATTGCGGGCGCTTAACATTCTGACCCATGCGCCATCGCTGCCGAGCTTTTGCCAGCTACCGCCGCCGAGCGCGAGGATGGCGACGGTGTGATGAACGGTCATTGTACTTTGCGGTGTTTCAAACACGAGCTGCCCCTGCGCATTCCACCCCACCCAACGATGACGCGGATGCACCCGCAACCCATTGCGTTTCAGCCGAGCCAACCACGCCCGCAATAGCGGTGCGGCTTTCATCTCCTTAGGAAACACGCGCCCGGATGTACCAACAAATGTTTCCACCCCTAATTCCGCACACCACGCCTGCAACTCCGCCGCGCCAAATGGTGCTAATAACGGTTGCAACTGCGGCTGGCGTTCAGCGTAACGGCTGCAAAATTCGGCAAATGGTTCGGCGTGCGTAATGTTCAAACCGCCAATCCCCGCCAGCAAGAACTTGCGCCCCAGCGTCGGCATGGCATCGTACAAATCCACCGCATAACCCGCGTCAGTAAGCTGTTCGGCAGCCATCAATCCCGCAGGACCGCCGCCGATAATAATGACCGCTGTCAACTGCGAATCCCAATGCCTTTATTCAATAAGTACAGGCTAAACGCGCCTAGTAACCCGATAAAGCCAATAATAACGGCGTAACTTATCCAAATTGACATATCCGACGCGCCCAAAATTCCGTAGCGAAAGCCATTCACCATGTACAACACGGGGTTGAGCAAAGACACGTGTTGCCAAAACGGGGGCAGCATGGCAATCGAATAAAACACGCCACCCAAATACGTCAGGGGTGTCAGCACGAAGGTCGGAATAATGGTGATGTCATCAAAACTTTTCGCGTATACCGCATTAATGATCCCTGCCAGCGAAAACAGTGCCGATGTCAGCAATACAATCGTGAACGTGATAAAAACATGCTGCACACTCAAAGCGCTGAAAAACAACGACACCAACGTCACGGCCAGCCCAACTGCCAAGCCACGCGCTACGCCGCCACTCACAAAACCCGCCAAAATAATCCAATTCGGCATCGGCGATACCAGCATTTCAGCGACATTGCCTTGAAATTTACTGCCATAAAACGATGACACCACATTCGCGTAAGAATTGGTAATCACCGTCATCATAATCAAGCCCGGCGTGATAAAGTCAATGTAGCTGTAACCGTCCATATCGCCAATTTGCGAGCCAATCAGGTTGCCGAAAATCACAAAATACAGCGCGGTGGTAATCATTGGCGGCACAATCGTTTGCAGCCAGATTCGCGAAAAACGCAGCACTTCCTTGACCAAAATCGTGGTGTAGGCTGTCCATAACTGTTGCAGATTCATTGCTTGTTGTTCTCCACCAAATCCATGAAAAGCTGTTCTAAGCGGTTGGTTTTATTGCGCATACTGTTGACGATGACCCCGTGTTCATTGAGGAAGGCGAAGACTTTGTTGAGTGAATAGTGTTCTTTGTGGAACACGGCTTCCACGGTCGTCGGGTCTTGCAGGGTGAAATGGCAGAGGTTGCTGGTGGTGGGTAATGCCTCCACGGGGCTGGCAAGGTCAAAGACGTAGCTTTCGGTGTCCAGTCGGTTGAGAAGCTGTTTCATGCTGGTGTTTTCGATCAACTCGCCTCGGTCGATAATGCCGATGTTGCGACACAGGCTTTCGGCTTCTTCCAGATAGTGGGTGGTGAGGATGATGGTGGTGCCATCGGCGTTGAGTTTGCGCAGGAATTCCCACATCGAGCGGCGGATTTCGATGTCAACGCCAGCGGTGGGTTCGTCGAGGATCAGCAGGCGCGGTTGGTGAATGAGGGAACGCGCAATCATCAGGCGGCGTTTCATCCCACCGGAGAGGGTGCGGGCTTGGTCGCGGGCTTTTTCCCACAAGCCGAGTTGTTTGAGCAGCACTTCGGCACGGGCAAAGGCTTCCGCACGCGGGATGCCGTAATAGCCGCCTTGATTCACGAGGATTTCGACGATTGGCTCGAAAATATTGAAGTTGAATTCTTGCGGCACTAGCCCGATTTGCGCTTTGGCTTGCTCGCGTTGGGTGTCGAGGTCGTAGCCGAAAATGCTGACCTTGCCTGCGGTTTTGTTCACCAAAGAGCTGACAATGCCGATGGTGGTGGATTTGCCTGCACCGTTCGCACCGAGCAGGGCGAAAAAGTCGCCTTGTTCCACCCGCAAGTCGATGCCTTTGAGGGCGGTGAAGCCGTTGCCGTAGGTTTTTTGTAAGCCTTGAATGTCGAGAGCCGTCGTCATAATGCTTTTTCTGCCAAAAACGAAACACGAATGTTACCACGTATCTCACGGGTGAGGTTTTGTTGTGACATAATGCGCGACATTATGAAATTGTATGATCTGTTTGCGAAATGGAAGGCTCAACATTGGGCGCACTGGCTGTGGCGCGTGCCGTTGTTGCTGTTCTTGGCATTGTGTGTGTGGCTGCTGATTTTCCGCTGGCTGCCGGTGCCGACGTCGGCGTTTATGCTGCGGCAAAATGTGGTGGCAATCTTTAGCGCGGAAACGCCATTTGTGCGCCACGACTGGGTGAGTTTGGCGGAGATTCCGCGTCACATGCAGTTGGCGGTGATTGCGTCCGAAGACCAGCGTTTTGCGGAACATTGGGGCATTGATATGGTGGCGACCGAGGCGGCGATTCGGGCAGAAATGCGCGGGCGCGGCAAAGGCGGCGGCAGCACGATTACCCAGCAGTTGGTGAAAAACCTGTTTCTGTGGGAAGGGCGTAGTTATCTGCGCAAGGGTCTGGAATGGGGCATTTCTGGGGTGATGGAAATCTTCTGGTCGAAAGAGCGGATTTTGGAGGTTTACCTGAATACGGCGCAGTTTGGTAAGGCGGATTATGGCGTGGGGGCGGCGAGCGCGAATTTGCTGCATAAGCCGTTGGGCAAGCTGGGGGCGGCGGATGCGGCGTTGCTGGCGGCGGTGTTGCCTGCGCCGAGTAAATACAGCGCGGTGAAGCCGTCGGGGTATGTGCGGGCGCGGCAGAATCGGATTTTGCGGCAGATGCGCTCGCTTGGTGGGGCGGCGTATTTGCAGCGTTTGGATTGAGTCAAGTTCATCACAGTCATAGGTCAACTAAAATCGATTACGCGCAAAGCAAATACCGCCAAGCCGCTACAACCTTGATAGTTACCCCGTCTTCCTGCCACTGCGCGTCTTCATCCCGCGTCACAATCACCCCTTGCTGAACACCGCAAAAACGGCAAGCCGCCAGCAATCCCGCTACCTCCCGCGCACGGGTGGTGGGATCACCCAGCTCATAACACACCTGCATCGGTAACAACTCGCCTGTTGGTTGCTGCACCACAAAATCGCATTCCTGTGCCCCTTTCACGAACAGCAGTTCCAACCCTTGCTTGCGTAACTCCATTGCCATCAGGTTTTCCAGCAATTTGCCCTTGTCTTGCCCCGCTCGCCAGCTAAAGGCATTGATCAAGCCGTTATCGACGATATAGGCTTTTTTGTCGCCTAATTCACGCCGTACCAATGACGGGTCATATTTGTACGCCAATTGCAGCAAGTAAATCGCATTCGCTTGTTCCAAATACTGGTGCAAGGTGTCTTTGCTGACACGAAATCCCGCAGACTTGAGTTCGTTGTGAATTTTGTTGATTGATAACGGGCTAGTCACACCTTCGATGCAACGCCGTAGAAAAAACTTGAGTGCTTGCACGTTACGTTCCTGATAACGCTCGATCAGGTCGCGATAGATCATCACATCGAAATATTCGGTCAGCAGTTTGCGGCGGATGTTGTCATCATCCAGCAACACCGCCTCAGGAAAGCCACCGTGCAGCATAAATTGTTCAAAAGCAACGTTGATTAAGGCGACGGATTGCGAAGAATGCAGGTCAGGCACAATCCCTTGAAACGCCAGATATTCGCCAAATGACAGCGGAAATACTTCATAACGCAAGGTTCTGCCCCGCAAGGTAGTCGCGATTTCGCTCCCCAGCAATTTGCTGTTAGACCCCGTAATAAACAAATGGCGTGACACACCGTCATCGAGCCGCCGCACAAACAATTCCCAACGTGGAATATTTTGGATTTCGTCAAAGAAAAAGTAGCACTGCGCCAACTCCAGCGCTGGGTAGAGTTCACGGTAAGCCTGCATAATCAAATCAAGCTCGTGGGTCGCGAGATCCAATCGCTCATCCTCGAAATTCAGGTAAACAATCTGCTCACGTGGCACGGTTTTACGTAATTGCTCAATGGCTTGCAAGAGGATGGATGACTTACCGCTACGCCGCACGCCCGTCAATGTCACCACTTTGTTGAGGTGCAAGGGAATGTCTAACAGGCGCGGTTTCAGCGCGGGAATATCACGCAGGTGAAAGTCACGGATCAAGGTTTTCAGCAGTTCTTTCTTAGTCATACTGCTATTTTAGTCGAAATCTTCCTTGTTGGAAGGAAGATTTCCTGAAAATTTTAAGGCAGCACCTATAAAAATCCTTCAAACGGTATAATTGTCACCGTGGCTCCCGCCTCCAAATTCCCCGCTTCCCGTGGCAAAGCGATAAAGCAATTCGCTTGACTCATGGAGCGCAAAATATGGGAGCCTTGCTCACCCGTGCTGCGAACGTGCCACTGCCCGCGCTCATCCCGCTCGCAAACGCCACGTTGATAATCTTTACGCCCCGGTGCTTTTCTCAGTGGGGTCGTACACCGCGCGGTGTATTCCGGCACAGTGGGCAAGCTTTCACCACGTAACCGCAAAATTGCGGGGCGCACAAACAACATGAACGTTGCCATTACCGCCACTGGGTTGCCGGGCAAGCCAAAGAATACGCATTCCCCTAACGTGCCAAATGAGAGCGGTTTGCCGGGTTTCATGGCGATTTTCCAGAAATTCACTTGCCCCAAACGTTCCAGTGTGGAGGTGACGTAATCGGCTTCACCCACCGATGCGCCGCCGCTGGTGATGAAAATATCCGCTTGTTGCATGGCTTGCTGGAAAGCATGTGCCACCGCTTCGGGGGTATCGCGCACCACGCCGAGGTCGATGATGTCCACGTCGAGGTTTTGCAGCAAGCCGTACAGGGTGTAGCGGTTGCTGTCGTAAATATCACCAGCTTGCAGCGGCTCACCAACGCTTTTGAGTTCATCACCCGTAGAACAAAACGCGACACGCGGGCGGCGCAATACTTTGATTTCGCCAATGCCCAGTGAGGCAAGTAAGCCCATATCCGCTGCATTCAATTTGCGCCCTGGCGTTAGCACGGTGTCGCCAGTGCGCATGTCTTCGCCGGGGTGACGCACATTGTCACCGAGTTTCAGCGAACCCGTTAAACGGATAGTGTCGCCATCGCGTTGCACATTTTCTTGCATCACAACACTATCGGTACCTTCCGGGACGACTGCGCCGGTCATAATGCGCACGCATTCGCCGGGTTGCACTGTGCCCACAAACGGGCGACCGGCAAATGCGGCCCCTACCATTCGCAGTGGCTTGGCGTCGAGCAGATCCGCATGATTAATGGCATAGCCATCCATCGCGGAATTGCGATGCGGGGGAACATCCAGCGGGGCGCACACGGTTTCTGCCAGAATGCGCCCTTGCGCTTGCCACAAGCTGACGGGTTCGCTGGCTTGCAATGCTGCAACGTTGCCGAGGATGTGGGTTTGCGCCTGTTCGACGCTGAGGATGCCTTGCGGTAAAAGGTCACAAGTGTGAGTCATGGGCGGTTCTCATGGGTAAGCGGGTGCGGTTAATGAAGCTGCAAAGCGTGTTCCAGCGTTTGCCGAATGTGCGCTTGTTGCGCCTCGTCCACAATCATTTCGCACTGGCGCGTGGTGATGTAGAAAATATCCTGTGCTTGTTCGCCAAGCGTATTGATGCGGGCGTTGTGTACCCGCAGCCCCAAGCCATCCATCGCTTCGCCGAGGCGCGAGAGCAAGCCCGGCATGTCACCGGCGTTAATTTCCAGCAAGGTCAGGTTCTTTTCGGGTTGCTGGCTGAACTGGATGCGGGTGGGCACATTAAAATTACGCAAAATACGCGGTTTGCGGTGATTGTGATGATAAGGCTGATCACGTTCCAGATTGTTGCACAGCGTATTCACAATGTGTTGCTGGTCAATATCGCTGATAATGAGCTGATTATCCGGGCCAAGAATGTGCAGGGTGTACAGGTCGAAACCTTGGGTGGTTGATACAATGCGTGCTTGCACCACGTTAAGGTTGAGTTGTTCCAAGGAGGCGACTACCCGCGAAAACAGGTCATCACGGTCTCTGGTGTAGACGAACAGCACATTGCTGCTGCCTGATACGGTGCGGCGGATATGGATTAAGGTGGATTTGAAAGCAGCTTCGGCGAGAATATTGCGCGTGTGCCAAAGCACCGATTCCACCGAGTGCATCAAATGGTAATCTGCGCCGAATTGTTGCCAGAGCGTATTGCATTCGGCTTCGGTAAAGCCTTCTTGCAGCAGCGGTTCGAGTGCGGCGTTGCGCTTTTCTTCGATCAATAGCTGGCTTTCGTGCGTAAGCAGGGTGCGATTGCTCAGTAAGCGGCGCGTGGAATGGTAAAGTTCGTGTAATAGCGATTGCTTCCAACTGTTCCACAATTTGGGGTTGGTGCCGCGAATATCCGCAATCGTCAGCAAAAACAAGCAGTCAAGACGGCTTTGCGACGCCACAATCCCCGCGAATTCGTGGATGACTGCCGGGTCGCTAATGTCTTTGCGTTGCGCGGTCATGCTCATCAACAAGTGATGGCGCACCAACCAACTTACCAGCGAAGCATCGTGTAGATCAAGACCGTGCTCACGGCAAAAAGCGTAAGCATCGGTCGCGCCCAGCACGGAATGATCCCCTTTGCGGCCTTTGGCAATGTCGTGGAACAATCCTGCGAGGTATAAAATTTCCGGGTCACGCAAGGTTTTGAACACTTCGGCACAAAAGGGCAATTCCTGTGCGCCTAGCGTGGTGCTGTAGCGGCGTAGATTGCGCACCACAAACAGCGTGTGCTCATCCACGGTGTACATGTGGAACAAATCGTATTGCATCCGCCCGACGATATTGGCAAAGGCGGGGATGTACGCTGCCAAAATGCCGTAGCGGTTCATCAAACGCATCACAAACGTAATGCCTTTGGGTTGGCGTAAGATTTGGACAAATAACTGCCGATGACGTGCTTGCTGGCGGAAACTGGCATCAATGCGGTGCAAATTGTGCCGAATCAAGCGCGTGGTATCCGGTGTCAGCCCCGTCACCCCCGGTATCATTTGCAGCAGCAGGAAAATTTCCAGCAAGGCCGTCGGGTACAGCACAAACACATCTGGCGAATTCACCGAAATCAGATTGCCGCGCTTTTGATACCATTCCCCCAGCATTTCCGGTAAGGGCGGGTGTTGCGTGAGGATACGCTCGCGGAAAATGCCCATCAGCATTTCATTCAGGCGCTCCAGATCGGTGATTGTGCGGTAATAACGCTGCATAAAGGCTTCTACTGCTGCATTATTGGCATCATCGGTGTACCCAAACAGATGCGCTAAACTGCGCTGATAATCAAACAGCAAACGGTCTTCTTTGCGGTTGGCGAGTTCATGCAGGGCAAAACGAATCCGCCATAAAAACTCACGGCCTTCGCGCAAGGTTTGGAACTCGTCGTATTCTAGGAGCCGATTTTCATACAATTCTTGCAACGACATGGTGCCGTATTCACGGTGCGTCACCCAACTGATGGTCTGAATATCGCGCAATCCGCCGCGACCTTCTTTGAGATTGGGTTCTACCCGGTGCGAGGTATCGCCCAACTTGAGGTAACGCTTGTGTTGTTCCTCGCATTTGGCTTGGAAAAATTCCGCGCTGCTCCACAGGTGTGCGGGGGAAATTTCTTCACACAGGCGTTGGAACAAATATTCATCGCCGCTGAGGTAACGGGCTTCGATTAAATTGGTAATGACGGTGAGATCGGCACGCGCGGTTTCCAAACATTCCGCAAACGTGCGCACACTGTGGCCGACATCCAAACCAATGTCCCAGAGCAGGGTAATGAAATTGGACAGGCGCTCGCAGCATTCCGCATCCGGGGTTTCGGTAAGCAAAATAAGCAAATCAATGTCCGAAGCCGGGTGCAGTTCACGCCTGCCATAACCGCCTACCGCAATCAAAGTGGCGCGGTGATGTTGCGGAATGTTGTTCAGCCCCCACAAATGCTGCAACAAGGTGTCAATGAATTCCGCGTGATCTTGCAATAGGGTGCGAATGTCGGTGCCTGCATGAAACGCTTCACCCAATAATTGACGGGCATCCTTAATCGCTTGCGCATAGTCGGCAGTGCGTGGCGGGTCACGTGCCAGCAGTTGGTCATAAACATCCAGCAAGGCGTTGGTTTGAATCATAGATTGGCACGCCAATTAGCTTCTTCGGCGCGGAGGGTGAGGATTTCAAAACCGTCTTCCGTCACCAGCACGGTGTGCTCCCATTGCGCGGAAAGCTTGTGGTCTTTGGTGACAGCCGTCCATTGATCGGGAAGGATTTTCAAATGACGCTTGCCTTGGTTGATCATCGGTTCGATGGTGAAAATCATCCCCGCTTCCATAACGATTTTGTCGCTGTCTTTGCTGTAGTAGTGCAGGATTTGCGGCGCTTCGTGGAAACGGCTGCCGATGCCGTGCCCGCAGAATTCTTCGACCACGCTGTAATGATGCGCATGAGCATGGCGTTGAATCGCTTTGCCAATATTGCCGAACGGTGCGCCGGGGCGAACTTCCAAAATGCCGAGATACATGCATTGCTGGGTAATATGGCTCAAGCGTTTGCCCGCAATGGTTGGTTCCCCGACGTGAAACATTTTGCTGGTGTCGCCGTGGTAGCCGTCTTTGATCACCGTAATATCAATGTTCAGCGCATCACCGCTTTTCAATTTTTTGTCACTGGGAATGCCGTGGCACACCTGATGATTCACCGAGGTGCAAATCGACTTGGGGAAGGGCGGCTCGCCGTAATTCAACGGGGCTGGGATTGCTTGCTGCACATTGACAATGTAATCGTGGCAAATCTGGTTCAGCTCGTCGGTAGTCACGCCCGGTTTGACGCATTCACCGATCATGTCCAGCACGTCGGCTGCCAGCTTGCCTGCTACCCGCATTTTGGCAATTTCATCTGCCGTTTTGAGCGTTATGGTGGGATCGCGTTGTGTCTTTGCCATTTGTAGTGGTTCTCGGTAGCACTGAAAAGCGTTTCATGGTATAAAGCGCCCGCGAATTCCGCAAATAGTTTTACCTACTGTTCTACTATTTTATTTTAAATCCACACATACATCGACACGACACGCAGGGTGCCTGACCAAAAAACAGGTTGCGTTTGTTGGGGTGTATGGAGGCATAACCCATACAGGAGCTTATCATGCCTAAAGTTACTATGCGCCAAATGCTCGAAGCAGGCGTTCACTTCGGTCACCAGACCCGTTACTGGAACCCTAAAATGGGTCAGTTTATCTTTGGTGAGCGCAACAAAATTCACATCATCAACCTTGAGCAGTCCCTGCCAATGTTCAATGATGCGACCAACTTCATCGGCAAGTTGGCGGCGAAAGGCGGCAAAATCATGTTCGTTGGCACCAAGCGTTCCGCGCGTGATGCGGTCAGCGAAGCGGCGGCGGCTTGCAAAATGCCTTACGTCAACCATCGCTGGTTGGGCGGGATGCTGACGAACTTCAAAACCGTTAAGCAATCCATCAAGCGTTTGAAAGATCTGGAGCGCATGGCTGAAGACGGCACGTTCCAGAAATTAGGCAAGAAAGAAATCCTGACCTTGACCCGTGAATCCGAAAAGCTGGAACGCAGCCTCGGTGGGATCAAAGACATGCGCGGTCTGCCCGATGCGATTTTCGTTATCGACGTGGGCTACGAAAAAATTGCAGTTCAAGAAGCGAACAAGCTGGGCATTCCGGTCATCGGCATCGTGGATACTAACAACTCCCTGCAAGGCGTTGATTACGTGATTCCGGGCAATGATGACGCCATCCGCGCCATTCAATTGTACGTTTCTGCGGCTGCTGATGCGATTAATGAAGGTCATACCGCTGCTGCTATTACGCCAATGCCGGAAGCGGAAACGCCCGCAGAAGTAGAAGCGGCGACTGAAGAAGTACCAACCACTGACGCTGCTGGCGAATAAGTCAGCTCGTTCAAACAAGGAGTTATCCTAATGGCAATTACTGCTGGAATGGTGAAAGAGCTGCGCGAACGTACCGGCGCAGGCATGATGGAATGCAAAAAAGCCCTGACTGAAACCAATGGTGACATGGAAGCGGCGATTGACCTGATGCGCAAATCCGGTGCAGCGAAAGCTGACAAGAAAGCCGGTCGTGTCGCAGCAGAAGGTCGCGTGGTGATTGCACTGACGGCTGATGCCAAACGCGCAGCGGTTATTGAAGTCAACAGCGAAACCGACTTTGCGGCAAAAGACAGCTTCTTCATGGCATTTGCTGATGAAGTGGGCGCAACCGCGCTGGCGCATGATGTCGCTGATGTGGAAACCTTGTCAGCACTGACCGAAACCAGCCGCACGGCTTTGATCGCCAAAATCGGTGAAAACGTGCAAGTGCGCCGTTTGGTGTGGGTTGATGCCGGTGACGGTCAGTTGGCTACTTACCAACACGGCGCGAAAATCGGTGTAGTCACTTGCATGACAGGTGATGACGGCGAAATGGGCAAGCAAGTGGCGATGCACATTGCCGCTAGTCGCCCGGCTTGTGTGGATGAGTCCGGTGTTCCGGCTGATTTGGTGGAGCGTGAGCGCGAAATCCAGATCGACATCGCGATGCAAAGCGGCAAAGCCCGTGAAATCGCTGAAAAGATGGTGGTTGGTCGCATGAAGAAATTCATGGGCGAAATCACCTTGGTGGGTCAGCCGTTCGTGATGAATCCTGATCAAACCGTTGGTGAATTCTTAGCATCCAAAGGCGCAAGCATTTCTCAGTTTGTGCGTTTGGAAGTCGGTGAAGGCATCGAGAAGAAACAAGACAACTTTGCTGAGGAAGTGGCGGCGCAAGCGGCTGCGGCGGCAGGGAACTAAGAAGACCTGCGGGTTCTTCTGTAAAAGGGGCACTGGTTGCCCCTTTTTACTGTCATCTGTATAAAGGCACCCATTCAATCAAACACAGGCGTATCCCATGACTCCTTCAGTATCCAACCCTGCTATTCGTTTCCGCCGAATCTTATTGAAACTCAGTGGCGAAGCTTTGTTAGGCAACCAAGATTCCGGTATCGATCCTGAAATCCTCTACCGTGTCGCAGGCGAAGCCCTGGCGGTGCAACGTTCCGGCGTACAAGTCGCTATCGTCATTGGCGGTGGCAATTTATTCCGGGGGGCTGGCTTGGCGGAAAAAGGCATGGATCGGGTGCGTGGCGACCAAATGGGCATGTTGGCAACGGTGATGAATTCCCTCGCCATGCAAGATGCGATCGAAAAACTCGGTGGGAATTGCCGCGTGCTGACCGCGCTTGGCATTGATCAAGTCGGCGAACGCTATGCGGCGCATCAAGCCCGCCGTTATTTGGCGCAGGGCGACATCATTATTTGCGCCGCAGGCAGTGGCAACCCCTTTTTTACCACCGATACCGCTGCCAGCTTGCGCGGGGTTGAATTACAATGCGACCTGTTGCTGAAGGCGACCAAGGTGGATGGCATCTATGATGCTGACCCGAAAAAAAATCCTACGGCGAAACGCTTCGATCGGTTATCCTTCGAGGATGCAATCCAGCGCCAATTGGGTGTGATGGACTTAACGGCAATGGTCATGTGCCGTGATAATAAACTGCCACTGGGTGTGTTCGATATGTTTGCACCAGGGGCGCTTGCGGCGATGGTTCGCGGCGAGATTGTTGGAACATTGGTTGAGGTTTAAGGTAATGATTGCTGACATTAAAAAAGATGCCGAGCAGCGGATGCACAAAAGTATCGACGCGCTACGCAATGATTTGACGAAGATTCGCACAGGTCGGGCGCACCCCAGTTTGCTGGATCAAATCACCGTGGATTACTACGGTTCTGAAGTGCCTTTAAGCCAAGTAGCCAATATTGGCACGGAAGATGCGCGGACTTTGAAGGTGACGCCATGGGAAAAACCGATGGCGGCAAAAATCGAAAAAGCGATTTTGACCTCTAATTTAGGTTTGAATCCCGCCAATGACGGCAACACCATTCGGGTGCCGTTGCCTGCTTTAACCGAAGAACGCCGTCGTGATTTGGTCAAGGTGGTGAAAGGTGAAGCGGAAGGTGCGCGGGTGGCTATCCGCAACATTCGCCGCGATGCTAATTCGGATTTCAAAGCCTTGTTGAAAGAAAAAGAAATTTCCGAAGACGAAGAGCGCCGCGCGGCAGAAGAAATCCAGAAACTGACCGATCACTTCATTAAAGAGGTGGAAACGGTGCTGGAAAAGAAAGAAAAAGAATTGATGGAAGTATGATAACGGTCGCTACTTGTCGCTGGGTGGCGTGGCACGGGGCCTGAATGACAAATACAATTTTAAAAGATGCGGTTCCCCGCCACGTTGCGATCGTCATGGATGGTAATGGACGTTGGGCAAAAGCACGTTATCTGCCGCGTTTGATGGGACATCATCGTGGCGTGGAAGCGGCGCGTAAAGTCATCCGCGCTTGTAGCAGCGCCGGGGTGGAGTGCCTGACACTGTTCGCTTTTAGCAGTGAAAATTGGCGTAGGCCCGAAGAGGAAGTGAGCGGCTTGATGTCATTGTTCATGTCAGCGCTGGAGCGTGAGTCGGCGGCATTGTTACGTCACAATGTAAACATGCGTTTTATTGGTGATCGCAGCGGTTTTTCGGTGAGTTTGCAGGAAAAGATTCAGCAGGTGGAGGCGATGACAGCGAGTTGTACCGGAATGCGCTTGCTGATTGCGGCGAATTACGGCGGTCGCTGGGATATTTTGCAGGCGGTACGCGCGGTTGCCAGCCGCATTGCCGGTGGCGAGTTAGATGCAATGACATTGGATGAGGCTGTCTTCAATGATTTATTGTCGACCCGCGATGTGCCGGAGCCGGATTTGTTTATTCGCACTGGTGGAGAAAAACGCATCAGCAATTTCCTGATGTGGCAATTGGCATACGCGGAATTGTATTTCACGGATGTATTATGGCCGGAGTTTGACGAGCAATGCCTGCGGGATGCTTTTGACGATTTTGTCAGGCGGCAGCGGCGTTTCGGTATGACAGGTGAGCAGGTATCGGGAGGGAAACATGCTTAAACAACGAATGATTACGGGGTTGGTGCTGATTTTATTGGTGTTTGCCGGTATTCGGTTTCTGCCAACCGAGTTGTTTGGCTTGTTTTCATTGATGTTTATCGTTGGTTTGGGGGCGTGGGAATGGGCAGGGCTGACGGGTTGTTATCTGCCGGAAAAGCGCATGGCTGGCGCGATGATGATTTTGACTGCTTCGATTCCTTTGGTGTTTATTCGCCCTGACCCGGTATGGGTGTTGTTGATCAGTATTCCGGTGTGGGCAATGGTATTGGTTGCGCTTAAAATGTACCCGCGTAATGCCGGGTTTTACAAGAAACATGCGCTGGTGATGCGTTTGTCTGGCATTTTGGTGCTGTTACCTGCTTGGTATGCGTTGATGCACTTGCATGTGATGCATTATACCTATGTTATTTATTTGATTACCTTGATTGCGTTGGCGGATACGGCGGCGTATTTCACAGGCCGTAAGCTGGGCAAGAATCAGTTGGCACCGGATTTAAGCCCCGGCAAAACCAAAGAGGGCATGTCCGGCGCGGTGATTGTCACGGCTATCTGGGCATCACTAGCCGGTTTCTGGCTGGATATTCCTGAGGGCAAAGGGGTGATTTTCATGGGCTTGTCCATGTTCGTGGTGCTGATGTCGGTGGCAGGCGATTTGTTTGAAAGCTTGCTGAAGCGCGAATCCGGGGTGAAGGACAGCGGCAGCATTTTGCCGGGGCACGGCGGGATTTTGGATCGCATTGATAGCCTGTTAGCGGCAGCGCCACTGTTCACGCTGGGCTTGTTATGGTTGGGGATTTTCCGTGGCATCTAAAGGCATTACGATTTTAGGCGCAAGTGGCAGTATCGGGGTCAGTACCTTGGATGTGTTGGCGCGTCACCCTGAGCGTTTTCATGTCTACGCCCTGACCGCGCACAGCAATGTGAATAAGTTGTTCGAGCAATGCCAGCAATTTCAGCCGCGCTACGCGGTAATGGTTGATCCCGTTGCGGCGGTCGTGCTGGAAAAACGCTTGCAGGCAGTGGGCAGTGACGTGGTGGTGTTGGCGGGTATGGAAGCCTTGGATGCGGTTGCAAGCAGCCCTGACACCGATTACGTGATGGCGGCGATTGTGGGGGCGGCGGGTTTGGTGCCAACCTTGGCGGCGGCGCGTGCGGGTAAGCGCGTGATGTTGGCGAATAAAGAAGCACTGGTCATGTCGGGGCAGTTATTCATCGACGCGGTGTGTGAGCACGGTGCGGAATTATTGCCGATTGATAGCGAACACAACGCGGTATTTCAATGTCTGCCTTCGGCTTCGTTCAGGGAGCGCGATCATGCGGTCGCTGAGCGAAGTCGAAGCGGGGTGGAAAAGATTTTGCTAACCGCTTCTGGTGGCCCTTTCCGTACTTGGGCGGCGCGTGATTTGCATGACATTACCCCGGAACAAGCCGTGGCACACCCGAATTGGTCAATGGGGCAAAAGATTTCGGTCGATTCGGCTACCTTGATGAACAAGGGGCTGGAAGTGATTGAGGCTTGCTGGTTATTTGGTCTGCCCGCCGAGCGCGTTGAGGTGGTTGTACACCCACAAAGCACTATTCATTCAATGGTGTCCTATAATGATGGTTCGGTGTTGGCGCAATTGGGCAACCCGGACATGCGTACCCCGATTGCCTATGCGTTGGGATGGCCTGAGCGTTTAGTATCAGGGGTAGCACCGTTGGATTTGTTTGCGACCGCAAGATTGGATTTTGAGCAGCCCGATCAAGAACGTTTTCCGTGCCTGCAATTGGCGTATGATGCCCATGTGCGCGGTGGTTATGCCACGATTGCGTTGAATGCGGCGAATGAAGTGGCAGTGAAAGCCTTTCTGGGGCGCGAAATCGGTTTTACCGATATTCCGGTGCTGGTAAAGGCGGTGATGCTTACCGCATCCACTGGCACGCCGATGAACCTCGAAGAGATACTTATTCAGGATGAGGAAAGCCGTGTGCGTTCACTATCTTGGATAAAAAACAAGAAAATACATTAAATCATGAACTTACTGATCATAATTCCTGCATTCCTTGTCGCGATTGGTCTATTGGTAACAGTACACGAATTCGGACATTTCTGGGTCGCCCGCAAATTGGGCGTCAAAGTCTTGCGCTTCTCAATCGGTTTTGGCAAACCGTTGTTGCGGCGCGTGTCTAAAGACGCCGATCAGATTGAATACGTGTTAGCGGCGCTCCCCTTCGGTGGTTACGTCAAAATGTTGGATGAGCGCGAATGCGAAGAGGGTTGCGAAATTCCTGAAAAGGATTTGCCCCGCGCATTTAATCGTCAGGCATTATGGAAGCGTGCTGCGATTGTAGTGGCCGGCCCTATGGCTAATTTCTTATTGGCTATTTTGATTTATGCGCTGGTAAATATGATCGGTCAGGATGCGATGCGTCCGTATGTCGATGTGGTGAAAGATTCTCCGATGGCGGCGGCAGGTTTTCAGCCAGGAGAAGAAGTAACCGCGATTAACGGCATTGCGACGGATTCGTGGGAAGACATGCGCATGTTGCTGATTGATGAGTATTTGAAATCCCCGCAATTGTTGTTCAGTGTGAAGGCAGCGGATGGTTCAGCCTTGCAACGTCAATTGGACTTGAGCAAAGTAGCAATGTTCGATGAGGAAGCGGGTGCGTTGGACAAGTTAGGTTTGAATCCGTGGTTGCCGCCTTACGAGGCGGTGATTAACGCGGTATTGCCCGATACTCCCGCCGCGCAAGCAGGTTTACAGGCGCAAGATAAAATTCTACAAATTGACGATTTGAAGCCGACTAGCGGACGTGTGTTCATCGAGCATATTCAGCAACACGCTGATAAGCCGGTGGTATTAACCGTTGAACGTGCTGGTAGTGTGCAAACCTTGAATGTTACCCCGCGTATCAATCCAGCCAGCGGCGTGGCGGCTGCCACCATCGGGGCGCAATTAGCCCCGCCGCCCGCGAGTTTGCGTGAACAGGTATATTTTACCCAAGCGTATGGTTTGCCAGAATCGCTGTGGCGTGGAATGCAGAAAACTTGGCAAATGTCGGTGGTAACGCTGAAATTGATGGGGCGAATGCTGACGGGCGAAGTGTCGCTGAATAATGTCAGTGGCCCGGTCACCATTGCGCAATATGCGGGCGTTACCGCGTCGCTGGGTTTTACGGTTTACTTAGGGTTCCTCGCGATTGTGAGTGTTAGCCTTGGGGTATTAAATTTACTGCCTATTCCAATGCTGGACGGTGGGCATTTATTTTATTATTTGATTGAATGGATAAAAGGTAGCCCGGTGTCGGCAGCAACGGAAGCCGTCGGTTTTCGGGTAGGAATGGCAATCATTGGCGGACTGATGGTGCTTGCCTTGTATAATGACGTTACACGGTTATTAAATTAATTATGAAAAAACACACTCTTGTAATTTCAGCGGTGAGCTGTTTATTGGCAGTTTCTCAAGCGGTCTGGGCTGCCGCCTTTGTAGTCCGCGATATTGAAGTTAATGGTTTGGAGCGCATTGCCGCTGGCACGGTGCTGAATTATTTGCCTGCGCAAGTGGGGCAACAGTTTAATGACGCCCAGTCCGCCGAAGCCATCCGCGCGCTATTTCAGACGGGTTTATTTGAAGATGTGCAACTCGGTCGGCGTGGCGATGTGTTGGTGGTAACGGTGGTGGAACGCCCGGCCATTGGTGAATTGACCATTAAAGGCAATAATAAGATTCCCACCGCCAAGCTGATGGAAGTGTTGAAACTGCGCAATATCAGCAAGGGTGATACGCTTGATAAAGCAGCGTTGGCGACCATTCAGCGCGAGTTGGCAGAACAATACCAAGGCATGGGGCATTATGGCGTCGATATTAATACCACCATTGAAGCCTTGCCGCGCAATCGGGTAGCGGTCAATATTAATATTAATGAAGGCAATGTTGCCCGCATTCAAAAAATTAACATTATCGGCAATAAAGCCTTTCCCGAAGCAGTATTGTTAAAACAATTGGAATCCGGGCCACGCGGGGCATTTTCGATTCCGTTTTTGAGTGATAGCGATAAGTATTCCAAAGAAAAGCTGATGGCGGATTTAGACGCGCTCAACAGTTTCTACCGCGATCGCGGGTATATCAATTTTGAAATTGCGTCGGCTGATGTGTCGATGTCGCCGGATAAAAAAGACATTTTCCTGAATGTCAGCGTCAATGAAGGTGATCAGTACCGCATTGGTGAAGTTAGCTTGGCGGGAAACCCCGGTTTGTCTAAGGAGCAATTGGCTAAAGCCATTAAATTGCGCAAAGGCGAAGTGTTTTCGCAAAAAGCATTGGAAGAAACCCGCAAAAATCTGTCGAATCAGTTGGGTGCGCAAGGCTACGCTTTCACTAAAGTGGCGGCAACCCCGGATTTTGATGAAAATAACAAGCAAGTGGGTATTTTGCTGTCCGTTGATCAGGGCAAACGCACCTATGTCCGCCGTATCGACATTCGTGGCAACAACCGCACCAAAGACGAGGTATACCGCCGTGAATTGCGTCAGGTAGAAAGCTCGTGGTTCTCGAAGGAGCAAGTAGAGCGTTCTAAAACCCGTTTGCAACGTCTGCCTTATGTCGAAGAAGCGACGATTGAAGTCGAACCTGTGGCGGGTACTGAAGACCAAGTGGATTTGATCGTTACGGTAAACGAGCGCTCGTCTAACCAATTCCGGGTTGGTGCGGGTTATTCGCAATCGCAAGGCGTGTTATTCAATATTAATCTCAACCAAGATAATTTCATGGGGACAGGTAAGAAGCTGGATTTGAACGTTGATAATAGCAAGGTCAACAAAAACTACAGCATTGGTTACACCAACCCTTACCACACGCCCGATGGTATTAGCCGTGGGTTCAGCGGTTATTACAAAGAATACGATGCGGAAGCGGAAGACATTGCCAGCTATGCCTCTAACCGTTACGGCGGCAGCGTCAACTACACCGTGCCGTTGAGTGAGCACGATTCGGTATACGCCAGTGTCGGCGCGGAAAAGCGTGAAATTGTGTTGGGCACTGAACCGGCGCAGCGCATTAAAGATTTCGTGGCGACCAATGGCGATGAATACAACCAATTGCCGGTAACGGTCAGCTATGTACACGATACGCGTAACCGGACGGTGTTCCCGACAGAAGGCCAGCGTCACCGGGTTTCCTTGCAAGCAGCGGCTCCGGGCAGCGACTTGCAGTACCAAAAGTTAAGCTATGATGGCGCAGGGTATAAGCCTATCACCGATACCGTGACTGTTGCGGTGAAAGGCAAGGTTGGTACCAGCAATACCGGCGGGGATTTGGAGAGCGTGCCGTTCTTCGATAAGTATTACGCTGGTGGCATTAACAGTGTGCGCGGTTTTGATCAAAGCACCCTGGGGTCACGCGATGAAAACGACGACCCGATCGGCGGCGATCTGCTAGTGACCGGGACGGCAGAAGTGCAGTTCCCGATGCCTTTAGCGGAAGATGTGAAAGGGCTGAAAATGAGCGCCTTCGTCGATGGCGGCAATGTGTTTGATGACACGGGTGATTTTAAAGCCGATGAACTGCGCTATTCGGCAGGGGTTGGTGCCGTGTGGTTGTCACCGATTGGGCCGTTTGAAGTCAGTTACGCCAAGCCGTTAAACGCGGAAGCAACCGATAAAGAGCAGAAAGTGCAATTCAGTATCGGAGCGTCGTTTTAATCCATGTTGAAATTAGGTGCGTTATGCCTGTGTGGGTTGTTGCTGTTGGCGGGGCAGCAGGTTGCGGTTGCCGCTGATGACGCGGTGCCGCGCCCGGTGCTCATTGCGATTGTGAACATGGCTAGTTTGCTCGAAAATGCGCCGCAGTCGAAAGCAGCCGATGCGAAATTAAAGCTCAATTTCGTGCCACGTGAGCAGAAGCTGGAAACTGATCAGAAAGCTATTCAGCAATTGGAAGACGCGCTCGCCGCTGGGATTCAATCCGGTGACCTGCCCGATGTCGAAAAAGTCGAACGTCAACGTGAGCTGCGTGATTTACAACGCAATTACGCGCGTAAGATGGAAGATTTTCGCGAAGAAGTTCGCCTTGCTCGTGACACCGCAATTGATACCTTGCAAGCCGAGATTATTCAGGCGATTGGCGAAGTGCGCGAGCAAGAAAAAATTGATCTCGTGTTACGCGAAAGCAATTACATCGTGGCCAGTGACCGCATTGATATGACCGCTAAGGTCATGCAGCATTTGGAAAAAAAGTTTCAAGCAAAAGCCGTTGCCACACCCGTGACAGGTAAGCAGGAGTGATGGCTATGCCCGACGGCGTTTCCCTACAAACATTGGCCGAGCGCACGGGATCGGGCTTGCAAGGCGATGCGCAGTTACGCCTGTATGCAGTGGCTTCCATTGAAAAAGCGCAAGTCGGTGAGATTAGTTACATCCGTGACGCAAAATACCGCCATTATTTGCAAACCGCACAAGCCAGTGCGCTGATTTTAACGCCGGACATGGCGCAAGCTTACGACGGCAATTGTTTGATCAATTCCAATCCTTACCTTGCTTATGCGCAAGTGGTGGGCGTGTTGTACCCCGCTGTACGCCCGGTGCCAGCAATTCACCCTGGCGCAGTGATCGCTGCCGGGGTTGAATTGGGTGTGGATGTGGTGATTGAAGCAGGTTGTGTGGTCGGTGCGGGCTGCCGGATTGGGGATGGCAGTTGGTTGCACGCCAATGTGACGTTGTACGCAGATACCCAAATCGGGCAACGCTGCATTATCCATTCCGGCGCGGTGTTGGGGGCGGATGGCTTCGGGTTTGCGCCCGATCAGCGCACTTGGTTTAAGATTCCGCAAGTGGGCAACGTGGTGGTGGGCGATGATGTCGAAATTGGTGCGAATACCACCATTGACCGTGCGGCGTTGGGTTCAACCGTGATTGGCAACGGCGTCAAACTCGATAACCTGATTCAGATTGGGCATAACACCCAGATTGGTGATTACACTGCCATCGCCGCGTGTACTGCGGTGGCGGGCAGTGTGCAAATCGGTAAACATTGCCAGATTGCGGGAATGTGCGCGATTGCGGGGCATTTGAGCATTGCTGATAATGTTGTGGTCACGGGGACGAGCATGGTTTCACACGCGATTACCAAACCAGGGGTATATTCTTCGGGTACAACAATAGTGGAAAATGCACTTTGGCGTAAAAACGCAGTACGTTTTAATCAGTTGGATAAATTAGCACGCCGTTTGCAGGATGTAGAGAGGCAACTGGCGGCCTTAGAAAGCAAAGGGAGTACGTGAACCGCTATGGGTGCAATGAACGTTGAACAAATTAGAAATTACTTACCCCACCGTTACCCGTTTTTGTTGGTAGACCGCGTGGTGGAATACGAAGTCGGTAAGTCATTGACCGCGATAAAAAATGTCACCGTGAATGAGCCGTGGGTCAACGGGCATTTCCCGCATCAGCCGATTATGCCGGGGGTGTTGATTATTGAAGCCCTGGCGCAAGCGACCGGCTTATTGGGGTTTCGTACCATGGGCGAAGAGCCGCAAACCGATACCCTGTATTTGTTGGTGGCAGTGGATAAAGCACGTTTCAAGCAAGCGGTGGTTCCCGGTGATCAATTGGTGATGAAGGTTGAATTGGTGAAGCGCAAAGGCATTATGTGGGTGTTCACGGCGGAAGCACGAGTCGATGGTAAGCTCGCGGTGTCGGCTGAATTGATGTGTGCGGCGAAAAAAGAGACGGCGGCTTGAGCAGTTTGATTCACCCTACCGCGATTATACACCCGTCGGCGCAACTGGCTGACGGCGTGGAAGTGGGCGCTTACAGCGTGATCGGTGCGAACGTGAGCATCGGTCAGGCCAGCCGGATTGGTTCGCATGTGGTGATTGACGGCCCGACGCGCATCGGTGCGGAAAACCAGATTTACCAATTTGCCTCGGTGGGTGCTGCCCCTCAGGATAAAAAATTCAACGGTGAGCCGACCGAATTAATCATTGGTGATCGCAACGTTATTCGTGAATGCTGCACCTTGAATCGTGGCACCGCGCAAGACAAGGGCAAAACCGTGATCGGTGATGATAACTGGATCATGGCTTACGTGCACATTGCGCACGATTGCATCATTGGCAATAACACGATTTTCGCTAACAGTGCGACACTGGCGGGGCATGTGGAAATCCGTGACTGGGTGATTTTGGGTGGTTTCACCTTGGTACACCAGTTTTGCACCGTTGGCGAACACGCCTTCACCGGCATGGGGTCGGCGATTGCGAAAGATGTGCCGCCGTATGCCATGGTGACAGGCACGCCCGCTGAGCCGCGCAGTATCAATATGGAAGGCTTGAAACGTCGGGGCTATAGCACCGAAGCGATTCACCGCATTAAAGAGGCGCATCGCATTTTGTACCGCCACAACCTGACCACACAGGAAGCCCTCGCGAAAATTGACGTGGATTTTGGTGAATATGCCGACATTCGCTTATTGCTCGATTTTTGCCATAACAGCCAGCGGGGGCTGATTCGTTAACGCATGAAGCGTATAGCCATCATTGCCGGAGAAGCGTCAGGTGACTTGCTGGCGGCGCGTCTGATCCTTGCCTTGCGCGAACTTCGCCCTGAACTGGTGTTTGAAGGAATTGCAGGCAGTGAAATGCAGGCGGCGGGTTGCACCAGCTTGTTTCCGATGGAAAAATTTTCAGTCATGGGCCTGGTGGAAGTGTTACCGCGCTTGCCCGAATTATTAGCTATCCGCAAACAATTGCTGCAACGTTGGCAAGCAAACCCACCGGATTTATTCATCGGCGTGGATGCGCCCGATTTAAACCTGCCCATTGCCAAAAAGTTACACGCACTCGGCATTCCCACGGTGCATTATGTCAGCCCATCTGTATGGGCTTGGCGTGCCAAACGGGTGCGCAAAATGCGCGGCAACCTCGATTTAATGCTGACCTTATTCCCGTTTGAAGTGGATTTTTACCGCGAGCATGGCATTCCGGCGGCGTTCGTCGGGCATCCCTTGGCGGATGAAGTAAGCTTTAACGCGGAGCGGCACAGCGCCCGTGAGCAATTGGATTTGCCGCTGACCAAACCGCTGCTGGCGATCTTGCCGGGCAGTCGCTTGGGTGAAGTGCGCCGTCTTGCCCCGGATTTTTTCAAAGCCGCCTTGCAATTGCAGCAACAATACCCTGAATTACGCTTAGCAACGCCCGCAGCAACGCCGCGCTTGCGGCAAGAATTGGAAACGATTCGGCAGGATATTGCTCCAGAACTTATCCTTAAGGTATTGAATGGGCAATCCCGCACCTTAATGCAAGCGGCAGATCACATTCTATTAGCGTCTGGAACGGCGGTACTGGAAGGCATGTTAGCCGGACGTTTAATGGTGGCGGCTTATCGGGTTGCGCCATTGACTGCTTGGCTGATTCGCACCTTCAAATTGCTCAAAGTCCGGTTTGTCACCTTGCCGAATAATCTTGCTGGTGAAGCGCTGGTGCCGGAATTGTTGCAAGAACAGGTAACACCGGCGAATCTGGTACAGGCATTGGAATGCCTATTTAACCTGCCTGCTGAGCGCCAGCAATATATTTTGCAACGTTTTCAGGCATTGCACGCGCAATTACGCCAAAACGCGAGTGCCAGTGCCGCTCATGCTATCCTTACCCATTTTCCGACCAAAAAATCCTAGAGACAGTACACCATGGTCTATCTTACCAAACTCAAACACACCGGCTCCGTCATCAGTTCCAGCGATAAGTTTGGGGCGAAAATGTTTGAGGTCGCGGCGCGTTATTTTTCACATTACACGCGCGGTATTTTTATTGGAACCGGCAGTGGGGTGGTGGCGCAATATTTCATGCAAACCCCTGTTCCCTTTGCATTTGTGGAGAAGCATCCTGATTTTGTACGCCAATTCCATGCACGTTTTGGCGCCGATACCCTGCTGCTGGCGAAGGATTTTTTCACGCTGCCGATCAACGAAAGTGAGGAAGGTTTAGGCAACTGCATTATGGTGTCGTGTATGCCGGTCACGGGGATGTTTTATTCTGAAAAATTGGTGGAGCAATTTCGTGACGCGCTTAACAGTGGATCAACGATTGTGCAAATGAGTTATACCCCATTTATTAAGCAAATCCGTTTATTTGAGGGTTTGCAGCGTGAAGGTTTTAAAATCCAACGGGTGAGCACCGTATTTTTCAATATTCCACCCGCATCAGTATTCGTATTGAGCAAAGTGTGATGTTAGTGGCGGGGGTGGATGAAGTGGGGCGCGGGCCATTGGCGGGAGCGGTGGTGGCAGCGGCGGTTATCCTCGACCCGAATCAGCCGATTGCGGGCTTGAACGATTCCAAGAAATTGACCGAGAAACGCCGTGAACGGTTAGCGCTTGAAATTCGTGAAAAGGCGCTGGCATGGAGTCTGGGGCGGGCAGAAGTGGAGGAAATTGATGCGATCAATATTCTGCAAGCGACGTTTCTGGCGATGCAACGCGCGTTGGAAGGCTTAAGCATTCAGCCTGATTTTGTGAAGATTGATGGCAACCATTGCCCAAAGCTGGCGTATAAAATGGAAGCGATTATTGGCGGTGATGCGACGGTAGCGGAAATCAGTGCGGCGTCGATCATTGCGAAAGTGGCGCGGGATGCGGAGTTGGTGGCATTGGATGCGTTGTACCCGCAGTACGGTTTTGCGAAACATAAAGGCTATGGCACGGCGGCGCATTTAGCCGCTTTGCAGGAATTTGGGGCAACGCCCATTCATCGGCGCAGTTTTGCCCCGGTTAGAAAAGCGCTATTTGGCAGTTGATGAAGCATTGATCAGGCGTGGCTTGGTTTTTGCTTTGGGTAACAATTCCATTTTGGCTTTTTCTTGACGGATGCGTAACACATAGCCGCCAAGCCCGCCGCCCGCTGTGGTTAGTACCAACAAACCCAATGTGATGAATTGTGTTAGCAACAGCAAGCCGCCGATGCCTGCTGCTCCCGCAAACGCGATACCCACCTTGATATTCGCTTCGGTGGAAGAGCGGCGTACTTCCTGAATCGTTTCCTGATGCGCTTGTTTGATGACGCGATGCTTGGCGCGTTCGGCATTGACGCGCAGCGCTTCACGCTCTTTCGCGTGGCATTCTTGCAAGCGACTGATTTCATCTTTGTTGTGGTGTGCCGCCATTGAACTGAACCAAGCGGCGGTGAGTACGCCCACAATGCCGACGGGAATCATCAGCCGCAACCAGCCCCAGCCGCTCAATTCTGCGGGCGCAATTAACACCAACGCCACGGTGATGGCTTGTAGCAATAGAATGCCGGGTAGAAATTTCAGCACTGTGAGTGTCCTTTTCTTCTGTTAGGTTCTGATTCGGGGATTATAATGCGTATTGGATTCAATAGGACATTACCATGCTGCCGAAAGACCTTGTGGATGAACTTATGCACTTCCGCGCCGAACGCGATTGGGCGCAGTTCCACACCCCGCGCAACCTTGCGATTTCGCTCTCCTTGGAGGCAAGTGAGGTGTTGGAATTGTTTCAGTGGGAAGACCGGCGGGGTGCGGCGTTGGATAAAATCATGCCGCAGTTGCGGGATGAAGTGGCGGATGTGGCGACTTATCTGACGTATTTGTGTGCGGATTTGGGGATTGATTTGGAAGCGGCGGTGCGGGAGAAGATGGTGCAGAATCGGCGTAAATATCCGGTGGAATTGGCGAAAGGGTCGGCGAGGAAGTATACCGAATTGCACGCGGGGGATGAATCATGACCCCATTCGTCCACCTCCGCCTCCACACCGAATATTCATTGGTCGATAGCACCATCCGCATCAAGCCGCTGATGAAAGTTGCCGCGAGCAAAGGCTTGCCCGCCCTCGCCATCACCGACCAAAACAACTTTTTCGGCTTGGTAAAATTCTACAAAGCCGCGATGGGCGCAGGCATCAAACCCATTTTCGGCCTCGACTTGCTGCTGGCAGACGAACAAGGCACGGATACCTTATTCCATGCCATCCTGCTGTGCCAAAACAATACCGGCTACCGCAATCTTACCAAACTCGTGTCCCGCGCTTACCAACAAGGGCAAGTGCTGGGTGTTCCGCGTGTGCAACGCGAGTGGGTCAAAGAATTCAGCGACGGTGTAATCATGCTCTCCGGCGGACGCGAAGGCGATATAGGTCAAGCCTTGCTCTCCGGCAATCAAGAACTTGCCGAGAAACGCCTGCAAGAATGGTTGGAAACTTTCCCCGACCGCTACTATTTAGAGCTGCAACGCACCGGACGCGATGGCGAAGAAGACTACATCCATGCCGCCATCGACCTCGCCCTTGCGCACGACATCCCCGTGGTGGCGACCAACGACGTGCGTTTCACCGCCGAATCCGATTTTGCTTCCCACGAAGCGCGTGTCTGCATCCGCGACGGCTACGTGCTGGCAGACCCCAAACGCCCCAAACGTTACAGCCCGCAGCAATATTTGCGCACGGGCGACGAAATGGCGGAATTGTTCGCCGACATTCCCAGCGCGATCAGCAACACGGTTGAAATTGCCAAACGCTGCAATGTGTCGCTGACCTTGGGCAAAAACTACCTGCCACAATTCCCGATTCCCGACGGGCTTACCGAAGCCCAATACTTTTGCCAAGTCAGCGAAAAAGGCTTGGAAGAACGCCTTGATTTCCTGCTCGGCGACAAATATCCCCGTGGCACGCCCGCCTTCGCCGAAAAACGCAAAGTGTACGACGCACGCCTGAAAATCGAACTCGACGTTATCAACGAAATGGGTTTCCCCGGCTACTTTCTGATCGTTGCCGACTTCATCCAGTGGGCAAAAGATAATGCGATTCCTGTTGGACCTGGGCGGGGTTCAGGTGCGGGTTCATTGGTGGCTTATGCGCTGAAAATCACTGACCTTGACCCGCTTGCTTACGACTTGCTGTTTGAACGTTTTCTCAATCCAGAACGGGTGTCGATGCCTGACTTTGACATCGACTTCTGCATGGATGGGCGCGACAAAGTGATTGATTACGTTGCCAGAACTTACGGGCGCAATCAGGTGTCGCAAATCATTACCTACGGTTCGATGGCGGCAAAAGCGGTGGTGCGCGACGTGGGGCGGGTGCTGGGGCATCCCTACGGTTTTGTCGATCGGATTGCTAAATTGATTCCGTTCACCATCGGCATTACCTTGCAAGATGCGTTGGGGATTAGTGACAAATCCAAAAAAGATGCTGAGCTGATTTCGCCTGATTTGATTGAATTATCCGAACGCGACGAAGACGTTAAGTCCTTGCTGGACTTGGCGATTTCCTTAGAAGGTTTGTCACGTAACACCGGCAAACACGCGGGCGGGGTATTGATTTCACCGACCGATTTGACCGATTTCACCGCGATTTGTTGCGAGGAAAACGGCGATAGCGTGGTGTCGCAATTCGATAAAAACGACGTGGAAGACATCGGGCTGGTCAAGTTCGACTTTTTGGGCTTACGCAACCTCACCATCATTGACTGGGCGTTGCAAACCATTAACCGCAAACAAGCGGCGAAAGGCTTGCCGCCCGTGGATATTAACCGCATCCCGCTGGACGACAAAGCCAGTTTCGACTTGCTCAAGGCGCAAAAAACCACCGCAGTCTTCCAGCTTGAATCACGCGGCATGAAAGACCTGATTCGCCGCCTGCAACCGGACGTGTTCGAGGATGTGGTGGCATTGGTGGCACTGTTCCGCCCCGGCCCGTTGCAGTCGGGCATGGTGGACGATTTCATCAACCGTAAAAAAGGGATTGCCAAGGTCGAATACCCCCATCCCAGTTTGGAGCAAATTCTCAAGCCAACCTACGGCGTTATCGTTTACCAAGAACAGGTTATGCAGATTGCGCAAGTTCTCGCCCAGTACACGCTGGGTGGCGCGGACATGCTGCGCCGCGCAATGGGTAAAAAGAAACCGGAGGAGATGGCGAAACAGCGTTCCATTTTTATGGAGGGGGCGCGTAACAATAATGTCGACGAAAATCAGGCTGGCTATATATTTGATTTAATGGAGAAATTCGCGGAATATGGCTTCAATAAATCGCATTCCGCCGCCTACGCCCTCGTCGCTTTCCAAACCGCATGGCTAAAAGCCCATCACCCAGCCGCGTTTATGGCAGCGGTCATGTCGGCGGATATGGATAACACCGAAAAAGTCGTGACCTTGCTAGACGATTGCCGCCAATTGAGTTTGCAGGTGTTGCCGCCGGACATTAACCGCTCCGAATACCAATTCACGGTGGATGATCAGAACCGCATTATTTACGGGCTGGGTGCGGTGAAAGGCGCGGGTGAAGCCGCCTTGAGCATTTTGGTGGAGCAGCGCAATAAAGACGGGGCATTTAAATCACTGGCGGATCTCTGCAAACGTGCGGGTACACAAAAGGTCAATCGCCGCGTATTGGAAACCCTGATTAAATCCGGCGCGTTCGACAGCTTGGGCGGGACGCGCCGCGCCATGCTCGAATATTTGCCCGAAGCCATGCGCATGGCAGAACAATACAACCGCAATCAAGGCACGGGGCAAACCGACTTGTTCGGCGGATTATTTGGCGGCGGCGTGGCGGAATCCACACCCGAAGCGACCATGCCAGAACGCGAGGAGTTCCCTGAAAAAGAACGGTTGCGTTTGGAAAAAGAAACGCTGGGGTTGTACCTCACTGGGCATCCGCTGGATGAATACCAATCAGAAATTGCCGGTTTGGGCAGTCGCAAAAAGCTGGTTGATATTGCCGAAGACGACAGCACTAAGTACCGCCGTGAGCCGGTGATGTTAGCGGGGTTGGTGGCGAGTGTGCGCACCCAACACACCGATAATGGCAAACGCGCCTTTGTGCAACTAGATGACAATACCGCGTATTACGAGGCGATGATTTTCACCGATACGTTTACTCAGTACGGTGATTTGCTGGAAAAAGAGGCTTGTATTGTGTTGGAAGGCACGCTCGATACCGATCAGCGCACGGGCAAAACGCGGTTGCGCGTCGAGAAAATCCACAATATGCAATCTGTGCGTGAAAATTTCCTGCGCAAATTGGTGTTGCGACTGGAAGAGCAGCAGGTGCAGCAAGGCATATTGCCCGCCCTGCGCCAACGCTTGAAACCAGCAGCAACAGCGGGCAGTTTTCCGATTACAATTGAATATTTTAATGCCCAAGCGCGTGCCGATTTGCGCTTGGGTGGAACCTGGACAGTGCCGCTAGACGATGCCGGAGTGCGTGATTTACGCCAGCTATTGGGCAAAGAAAATGTCAGTTTGGTGTTTTAACGCACCTTGGTCAGCACCACGCCCACCATATTGGTACGCGCCTGCTTCAAACGCTCAAACGCGGCATGAAGCGGGCGACGGCGGGTTTCATTACACGCAACTACCAATAAAGTGGCATGGACGCGATTGCCGATAAGTAGCGCATCCGCCATGCCCATCACGGGTGGTGAGTCAATAATGATCAGGTCAAACGGCGCATCTTGTTGTTCAGTGGTCGCAATCAATTGCGTCAAACGTTCGCTGGACAATAATTCCACTGGATGCGGGGTAATCGGGCCAGATGACAACAGTTGCAAATTAGCAATCTTGGTGGGGCGGATGAGCGTGTTGAAATCATCTAACCCTGCCAAGTAATTACCCAGCCCTTTGGTGTTGTCTAATTTAAAATGCTTGTGCAGCGTTGGGCGGCGCAAATCGGCATCAATTAACAATACCCGTGTCCCCGCTTGTGCAAAAACAGTGGCGAGGTTAATGCTGGTGCTGCTTTTGCCTTCACTCGCATCGGTGCTGGTCACATTGATGACTTTCGGGCGCTGTTGCTGGGTGACAACTAATAGATTATTGCGCAGGGAACGAAACGCTTCCGCCACTTTGGAATCGGGGCGCTCGGCACTCTGAAACGCATAATTGCCCGCTTTTTTGGGGATGGCAGGCGCAACGCCCAACAGTGGAATCGGCAATACGCGCGCCAGCATGTCTGGATTTTTGATAATCGCGTCCGTGCCTTCGCGGACAAATGCGGCAATCATCCCGGCACACACGCCTAAGATAAAACTTAAGATAAAGTTTTTAAAAAGGTCAGGGCTTAACGCTTCTGTGGCAAACAACGTGGCTAAAAAGACCGTTAAATAGACGCTGAGCAACGTTTTTTCGCGACGTTCGATTACTATTTGCAATTTGCGCAGTTCTTCGCGAAGTGATTTGCCGCCGGTATTGAAGGTCGATACTTGGATAAACCCTTTTTCGTGTGCATTCATGACTGATAATTCCCCAATTTAGCCCTGATTCCACTGATTATACATAAGAAAATATAATTTGCACGGTTGAAAGCGCATCTACATAAACATATTGCATCTGCTTCGATACAATAGATCAGCGCATAACCATTAAGTTTCCGTGAAAGCGTGCATGGACACTCTGTCGGGCAGAGAGTAAAATACTGTCCTACTGATTTCACGGGATGAGCCACGCCTCATCCCGTTTCGTATGTAGACTTCGGAGGTTCTTTTGAACAAGCAAGCACTGCTGGTGCTGGAAGACGGGAGTGTTTTCCACGGGCGTTCCATCGGCTGTGATGGCCAAACCACGGGTGAAGTGGTCTTTAATACCGCACTGACAGGCTATCAGGAAATCCTGACGGACCCGTCGTATTCACGTCAAATCGTCACGCTGACTTATCCCCACATTGGTAATGTCGGTGTCAATCAAGAAGATTGCGAATCCACCCAAGTCCACGCGGCTGGGCTGATCGTGCGCGATGTGCCTGCGGTTTACAGTAGCTGGCGTGCGGAAGAATCCCTGCCTGACTATTTAGCCCGCAATAACGTTGTCGCGATTGCCGACATCGACACGCGCCGTTTAACGCGCATTTTGCGTGAAAAAGGCGCACAGCGTGGCTGCGTTATGGCAGGTGAAAACCTGTCCGTGGATATAGCACTGGACGCGGCACGTTCCTTCCCCGGCTTAAAAGGCATGGATTTGGCGAAAGAAGTCACCGTCAAGTCCAGCTATGTGTGGACAGAAGGCAGTTGGCAATTAAACCCCGCCACCCCGCGTCCCTCTACCGCAACAACGGCTGAATTCAACATCGTCGCTTACGATTACGGTATTAAAACCAATATTCTGCGCATGTTGGTGGATCGTGGTTGCCACGTTACTGTCGTGCCTGCGCAAACCCCAGCGGCAGACGTGTTGGCAATGAAACCCGATGGCGTATTCCTCTCCAACGGCCCCGGCGACCCAGAACCGTGTGATTACGCGATTGCCGCCATCCGCGAAGTATTGGAGCAAAAAGTCCCAACGTTTGGTATTTGCTTAGGTCATCAATTGCTCGGTCTTGCCAGCGGCGCGAAAACCGTCAAGATGAAATTCGGGCATCACGGCGCGAACCATCCGGTGCAAGATTTAGACAGCAAGCGCGTGATGATCAGCAGCCAAAACCACGGTTTTGCGGTGGATGAAACCACGCTGCCAGCCAACGTGCGTGCCACGCACCGCTCGTTGTTTGACGGCACATTGCAAGGCATCGAACGCACTGACTGCCCCGCGTTAAGTTTCCAAGGACACCCCGAAGCCAGCCCCGGCCCGCACGACGTAGCCCCTGTATTCGACCGTTTCATTGAGATGATGAGAGCTGCACATGCCTAAACGCACTGACATTAAAAGCATTCTGATTATTGGTGCAGGCCCGATCATTATCGGTCAGGCGTGCGAATTTGACTATTCCGGTGCGCAAGCGTGTAAGGCGTTGCGTGAGGAAGGCTACCGCGTCATTTTGGTCAACTCCAACCCCGCGACCATTATGACCGACCCGAACATGGCGGATGCGATTTACATCGAGCCAATCCGCTGGGAAACCGTCGCCAAAATCATTGAAAAAGAACGCCCTGACGCGCTCTTGCCAACAATGGGTGGGCAAACCGCGCTCAATTGTGCGCTCGACCTGTCCCGCCACGGCGTGCTGGAAAAGTTCGGCGTGGACATGATTGGTGCGAACGAAGTGTCCATCGACATGGCCGAAGACCGCCAAAAATTCAAAGTGGCGATGGATGAAATCGGTCTGGAATCGGCGCGTTCCGGCGTAGCCCATACGATGGACGAAGCCCGTGCGGTGCAAGCAGGTTTGGGTTTCCCGATTGTTATCCGCCCCTCCTTCACGATGGGCGGCAGTGGCGGCGGTATCGCTTACAACAAGCAGGAATTTGAAACCATCGTGGCGCGTGGCTTGGATATGTCCCCGACCACCGAAGTTCTGTTGGAAGAATCCCTGCTCGGCTGGAAAGAGTATGAAATGGAAGTCGTGCGTGACCGCAATGACAACTGCATCATTATCTGTTCCATCGAAAACCTTGACCCAATGGGCATCCACACGGGCGACTCGATCACGGTAGCGCCAGCGCAAACCCTGACCGACAAGGAATACCAATTGCTGCGGAATGCGTCGATTGCAGTTCTGCGCAAAATCGGTGTTGATACTGGCGGCTCTAACGTACAGTTCTCGGTTAACCCGAAAAACGGGCGCATTATCGTTATCGAAATGAATCCGCGTGTGTCGCGTTCTTCCGCACTCGCTTCCAAAGCCACCGGCTTCCCGATTGCGAAAGTCGCGGCGAAACTGGCAGTCGGCTACACCTTGGACGAATTGCGCAACGAGATTACCGGCGGAGCAACGCCTACGTCATTCGAGCCATCTATCGACTACGTTGTCACCAAGATCCCGCGTTTCACCTTCGAAAAATTCCCGCAAGCCGACTCGCGTTTGACCACGCAAATGAAGTCCGTCGGCGAAGTCATGGCGATGGGACGCACCTTCCAAGAGTCGTTCCAGAAAGCCCTGCGCGGTTTGGAAACGGGCATTGATGGCTTGAACGAGCGCATTGATCCGCAAGACCCTGACGCAAAAGACACGCTGCGCCGCCAACTGACCGAAGCCAGTTCCGAACGGATTTTGTACGTCGCGGATGCCTTCCGTTTGGGCTTGAGCATTGAAGAACTGTTCGCGCAAACCAGCATTGACCCGTGGTTCTTGGTGCAAATCAAAGAACTGGTCGATATGGAAAACGGTTTGAAAGACCGTTTACTGAACAGCATGAGTGTTGACGAAATGCGCAACTTGAAGCGCAAAGGCTTCTCCGACCGCCGTTTGGCTAAACTGTTACACGAAACCGAAAAAACGGTGCGGGTGGCACGTCACAAGCTCAACGTGCGTCCGGTGTATAAGCGCGTCGATACCTGCGCGGCGGAATTTGCCACCAATACCGCGTACATGTATTCTACTTACGAAGAAGAGTGCGAATCCAACCCGACTGACCGCAAGAAAATCATGGTGTTAGGTGGCGGCCCCAACCGTATCGGTCAAGGGATCGAGTTCGACTACTGCTGCGTCCACGCGGCGTTAGCGTTGCGTGATGATGGCTTTGAAACCATCATGGTCAACTGCAACCCTGAAACCGTTTCCACCGACTACGACACCTCCGACCGTCTGTATTTCGAGCCGCTGACGCTCGAAGACGTGATGGAAATCGTCGATCTGGAAAAACCTTACGGCGTGATCGTGCAATACGGCGGGCAAACCCCGCTGAAGCTGGCGCGTGATCTGGAAGCCTTGGGCGCACCGATCATCGGTACATCGCCGGATTCCATCGACTTGGCGGAAGACCGCGAACGTTTCCAACAATTGATCCACAAACTCGGCTTGAAACAGCCGCCGAACCGTACCGCCAGAAGCATTGACGAAGCGGTACGTCTGGCAGACGAAATCGGCTACCCCTTGGTGGTGCGTCCGTCTTACGTGCTGGGTGGACGGGCGATGGAAATCGTTTACCACGAAAACGAATTGCGCCGTTACATGACCACAGCGGTTTCCGTGTCCAACGATTCGCCGGTATTGCTCGACCGTTATCTGGATGATGCGATTGAAGTGGACGTTGACGCGATTTGCGACGGTGATAACGTGCTGATCGGCGGCATTATGCAGCACATCGAACAAGCAGGTATCCACTCCGGTGACTCGGCGTGTTCCTTGCCACCGTATTCCCTGAGTGTCGCGATTCAAGACCAATTGCGTGAGCAAATGGTGCGCATGGGCAAAGCCCTAAACGTTATCGGCTTAATGAACGCGCAATTTGCTATCAAGGGCGATGACGTATACGTGCTGGAAGTGAACCCGCGTGCCTCACGTACCGTGCCATTCGTGTCCAAGGCGATTGGTCGTCCATTGGCAAAAATCGCCGCACGCTGCATGGCTGGTCAAAGTTTAGCGTCACAAAATGCACTGAACGAAATCATTCCGTCCTACTACGCGGTGAAAGAAGCGGTGTTCCCGTTCATCAAATTCCCCGGCGTTGACCCCATCCTCAGCCCGGAAATGAAATCGACGGGCGAGGTCATGGGTGTGGGCAGAACCTTTGCCGAAGCTTTCGGCAAGGCGCAATACGCAGCGGGCGAAGTTTACCCAACGTCTGGCGTGGCGTTCATCAGCGTGCGCGAAGCCGACCGCCGTCATTTGAAAGAAGTGGGCGATATGCTGATCGGGCAAGGCTTCAAGATTGTGGCTACCCGTGGCACGGCACGCGAATTGCAGAACGTCGGTGTAACCTGCGAAATCGTCAACAAAATGCGTGAAGGCCGCCCCAATATCGTCGATATGATCAAGAACGAGGAAATCGACCTGATCGTGAACACGACCGAAGGCGAACAGTCTACCCGCGATTCGTTTGAGATTCGCCGCGAAGCCTTGCAGCACAAAATTACCTATACCACCACGATTGAGGGTGCGCGGGCGTTGTGCAAAGCGATGGCGTATACGGACAGCGAGCAAGTGTATTGCTTGCAAGATTTACATCGTGAACTGACAGAACAAGGGGTGTGATGCGATGAGTACAAGACCACCAGTGACATTGAAGGGTTCGGAGCGTTTGAAGGCTGAATTGCAGCGTTTGAAAACCGAAGATCGCCCGCAAATTATTCAGGCGATTGCGACAGCGCGGGAACACGGCGATTTGAAAGAAAACGCCGAATACCATGCAGCGCGTGAGCAGCAAAGTTTCTGCGAAGGGCGCATCAAGGAGCTGGAAAGCACCTTGTCGATGGCTCAAGTGATTGATGTGGCCGTTGTGGGTGCAATGAACCCCGGTAAAGTGGTTTTCGGGGCAACCGTGGAACTTGAAGAAGTCGAAACCGGCGAAACCATCACGTATCAAATCGTGGGTGATATTGAGGCGGATATTAAGCACAACCGTGTGGCAGTATCTTCCCCGATTGCGCGGGCGATGATTGGTAAGGAAGAGGGCGACATCGCGGTCGTGCAAGCGCCGAGTGGCAAGCGCGAGTATGAAATTGTTGCGGTTAGCTATCAATAGTGGCCAATAATTTTACTCACATTGGCTTATTGCAACACGGTGCGGTGGAAGCGGGGGATGTGTTCTGTGGTGAACTCGATACTCCGCTCACCAAAGCCAGTTGGAAGCAGCTCAAACAAGCTTTCGGTCGCGCCAGTCCAGATTGGGATGCCGTGGTTACTTCACCTCGGATGCAATGTGCTGCTTTTGCCGAATGGTTTGCGCAAAAACAGGATTTACCGCTGGTGCGCGATGAACGCCTGCGGGAAATCCATTTTGGGGAATGGGAAGGGCGTAATCCGCAAGACGTGATGACGACGCATCCCGAAGAGTTGGCGCAATGGTGGCTGAATCCGGCACAAGTATCGCCACCGGGCGGCGAAAGCTTTGGCGATTTTCGCGCCCGTGTGTTGGATGCATGGACAGAAATGGGACGTGCCTACCGAGGCGAACGGGTGCTGGTGGTGACTCATGCCTTGGTGATTCGGGTGATTATCGCGCACGTATTGCAAATGTCGGATGAGCGCTTGCTGGCCTTGAACATTGAGTACGGCGCGTTGACCCGCTTGCGGGTATTGCGTGACCGTAGCGGTGAATGGGCCAGTTTATTGGCACACGGTTGCGGATAATGAAAGCCGTGCTGCGTTCTTTTCAGGTGGCGTTGCGGGTGTTGACATTATTGCCAGCACCGCCCATTGCCACGTTTTCGGCGGAAGAAAAAGGGCGTGGTCTGATTTGGTTTCCGGTGATTGGGGCGTTAATGGGCGGGTTACTTGCTCTAACCGCATGGCGTTTGCAAGGCATTGAACCGATGTTGGCGTCGGTGATTTTACTGACAGCTTGGTTGTTTATCAGTGAGTTGCATCATTTGGATGCGTTGGCGCGTAGCATTAATGTGTGGTTGTTTGGTGGGCGAAGTGCCGCTATAGCGGATGATGCAGAGGCGGCGCAGTTGCCGATGCCGCATTTCGGTGTCATGGGGGTCATGGCGCTGGTGATGATGGTTAAGTTTTCAGCGCTCTCGGTGCTGATTGAATACAAACTGTGGCTGTACATTATGATGGCACCGCTGGCGGCACGTCTGTTAGTGGCGGCATTGATTGGGTTCACGCCGAGTGCGCCGGGGCAAACGCTGGCGCAAGATTTTCGGGTTGAATTTCCCTACGTTGCCTTGTTTATTTGGTTATTGTTGGCATTACCGATCGCATTGGTGGCAGGAATCCCGTTATTGGGGGTGTTTGTGTTGCTGTTGCTGATTCGTTTACGCCTCAAACAGACGAGTGGCGGGCTAACCTGGGAGTCTATTGGCGCGAGTATTGTGTTATTGGAAGCGGTTGGTTTGTTTGTCGCCGCCGTGACTGCTTGAGAGCACCGCGCAATCCCCATCTTGGTGGTATGGTATTGGCTTAGCTGTTAAGATAATCTTATTATTTTGCAGCGTCACAGGCAGGCCAGAATTATTATGTCAGCAGAACAGTTCTCCACAGAAAAACGTATCCTGATGGCGATGCGTAAAACCCTCGGCGGCATTATTCGCGATTTAACCCCTTCAGATTCAGCCGTGCGTTACCCTTTATCCGATGCGACGGTTGAGGACGTGAAAAAATGCTTTGATTTGATTGCAGCGCGTGAGCGTGAATTGGCGCAATTGGCTGGGGTGAGTGAAGAGCGTCCGCACTTTATTGATGAAGTCAGCGCGACGAAAGTGGTGTCGATTGCTGGTCTGAAAAAGAGGGATTAACCATGCAAACCTTTTCAAGCGAAGAGATGAGTGCTTTAACGCGAGCTGTCCTCAATCATATGGATGAATGGAAGATCAGCGCGGATGAGATGCTGGCGATTTTGCAGTTGGGCGAAGAAGTGCGCCCGCGCCATTTGCAGCAATACCGTCAAGGCGATAAAACCTTCCCGCAAACCACCGAAATGATGAATCGCATTGATCATATTGTGGGCATTGCCGATGCCTTGCGCACCACGTTTCCGTTTAGCAGCCAGATGCGGGTGATGTGGTTGAGCAAGCCGCACCGCCGTTTCCAGCGTCGTAATCCCTTAGCGGTGATGTTGGATGAGGGGGATGATGGTTTAATGCGGGTCAGAATTGAAGTGGATTGCGCTTACGGTTACGCAATCAACGATGCGCTTCATGCAGCGGCTGAAGAAAAGAAGGCAGCAGCAGCCTAGTTGATGCAAAAGGGCTTGATATTCAAGCCCTTTTTATCAGTAATCGCGTAAAACCTCGTCCTTCAGGACGGGGATATAAGTGTCTTCGGCTACCTCTGATGAAGAGTCATCCATGCAGTGGTTTTTTGCCGTAATGCCGCTACACTCTACCTCATGAAACCCGTTACCACTACCCTGAAAACCCTCAAAGTCCGCATCCGCGACAAACACGCACCCGTGCTAAAGCAGTGGGCGTTTGAGTGCAATCAGGTGTGGAACGAAGCCAACGCTATCACGGCAGAATACAGCTACATAGCCGTGCCAGAAGTCGGCTACCTCAGAAATAATTTCACCGCCTTCGATCTCGCCAAGAGCCAAGCGGCATTCAAGAAAGCACGCGGCTTCACTCTCCACTCGCAAACTGTTCAAGAAGTGACCGAAGCCCACGCCAAAGCCCGTAAGCAATTCAAGAAAGATAAGCTACGCTGGCGTGTATCAGGCGGTAGCCGCCGTTCGTTGGGCTGGATACCGTTCAAGTCGGGTGCAGCCGTGTGGAAAGACGGACAAGTGCGCTACAACAAGCACCATTTCAAGGTATGGGACAGCTATGGCTTGTCACAATACGCCTTCCGTTCTGGCTCCTTCACCGAGGATTCCCGTGGTCGCTGGTATTTCAATGTGGTGGTGCAAGTGCCCGTTGATTGAAGCCGTCGGGGCGCGGTGAAGTCGGCATTGACCTTGGCTTAAAAGACTACGCCACCTGTAGCAATGGCGAGAAACTTCAAGCCAATCAATTCTACCGCAACGCCCAAAAACAATTGGGTATTGCCCAACGTGCCAACAAAAAGCAGCGCGTCAAGGCTATTCATGCCAAAGTCAAAAACCGTAGAGCCGATGCTATCCACCAGTTCACCACCCAATTGGTGCGTGAGCATTCATTAATCGTTGTCGGCAACGTCAGCAGTAAAGCCTTAATCAAAACCAAAATGGCGAAAAGCGTCTTGGACGCAGGCTGGTTCATGCTGAAAACACAACTTGATGCAAAATCGAAAGCGATGCAAGGCGTGTTTCTGGAAGTCAACGAAGCGTACAGTACCCAAGCCTGTTCGTGTTGCGGAAGCATTTCCGTCAACAGTCCGAAAGGTAGAACAGGACTTGGAATAAGAGAATGGACTTGCCCCGACTGTGGATCATTGCATGACAGAGATGTCAATGCAGCCAAGAACATTCTCGCGGCAGGACATTGCCGTCTCGCAGGAGGAATCCCCGTCCTTTAGGGCGGGGAGGATGTCAAGTGCTCAGTGTGGCTGATTAAGCCGCTTCGCCTGAATTACCCTGCATGGCTTCTTTAACCATTTTCTGTAATTCACCGTTTTGGTACATTTCCAGCGTAATGTCGCAGCCGCCGATCAATTCGCCGTTGATATACACTTGCGGGAACGTCGGCCAGTTCGCGTATTGTGGTAAATCTTGGAAAATTTCCGGGTCACTCAATACGTTCACGTAAGCAAACTCTTCGCCGCACGCCATTAATGCTTGGGATGCGCGGCTGGAAAACCCACATTGTGGCATTTTCGGTGTGCCCTTCATGAAAATGACGACGGGGTTGCTTTTAACGGCTTGGTCGATACGGTCTAATGCGCTCATGCGATAATCCTCATTATGGTTTAGTGATGATGATTACATTCTACCTGTTGCCCAAAATAAATAAACGTCAGATTCCATGAGGAATAGCCGCATCTACGGCTTGCGGTTATCACGGCGGCGTTTCATCTCGGCAAATTCCGCCGGATCGATATAGCCGTCACGGTTAGTATCCACATTGTCGAAAATGCGGCGCGGGTCGAGTCTGCCGGATTTGGGATTTTTGGCGGCGTATTCCGGCCAAGAAATTAGCCCATCTTTGTTAGTATCCAAGCGTTTGAAATCTGGGTCAGTTGCGGCAGCCGCGTTTCCTGCGCTGAGTAATACGGCAATGCTTAGCGCTGATAAAATCATTTTGTTCATAATGCACCCCTGTTTGGTTGATTTGTTGTCGGTGAAAGGGATTAACGCGAATTCCGAGGCAACGTTGACAGCATTACGTCAGAATTTTGGTTTTTCTTCACGCAGTATCAGCATAATCCTGCGATGCTAACAGGGGATGAACATTTTAAGACGTGAGGGTTGGTGTCAGCCATTGTTGCAGTTTTTGCCGCAAGCTTGCCATGGAAATGGGTTTGGTCATGTAATCATCCATGCCCGCTTGCAAGCAGTTTTCGCGGTCGCCCTGCATGGCGTTGGCAGTGAGCGCAACCACCGGAGTGCGCGGTGTTTGCTGTGCTTGCTCCATTTGGCGGAATTGGCGGGTGGCTTCGTAGCCATCCATGCTGGGTAATTGGCAATCCATTAGTACCAAGTCGTAGCGATTGTTAGCCAACATAGCGACCGCTTCATGCCCATCCATCGCAATATCGAAGCCCATGCCCAGTTTGGTAAGCATGACTTGCGCCACTTTAATATTCACCAGATTATCTTCAACCAGCAGAATATGTCCTTTCAATACGCTATTGGCAGAAGGGTCAGTTGTGGCGTGTGGATGATCAGCATCGGGGTTGCTGACGAAGTGATGTTTAGTGAGGGTGAGGTCAAAATAGAAGGTACTGCCTTGCCCTGATGTGGATTTTATCCGAATACAACCTCCCATGAGGTGTACTAATTCTTGCGCGATGGTTAGCCCTAATCCCGTGCCACCGTAGAGGCGGGTAGTGGACTCATCCGCTTGATTGAAGGCATTGAAGAGCGCTTCCTGTTGTGCCGGATGAATACCGGGGCCAGTGTCCGCAACCAATAAACGCAGAGTGGTTTGTTCGGGTTGTTGTTGCAAGGCTTCGATGTATAGCGCTACTGTGCCGCTGGTGGTGAATTTCACCGCATTGCCCAATAAATTCCCCAGCACTTGTTTCAGGCGAATGGGGTCGCCGTAAAACCATGCGTGGCAGTCATTGAGTATTTGGCTGCTTAGCGTTAGGTGTTTTTTGGTCGCAGAGCCACTGAATAACAGCACCATATCGGCGGCGAGTTTGTGCATGTTAAAGGGGATGCGTTCCAGTGCCAGCTTCCCGGATTCGATTTTGGAAAGATCCAGCACCGCGTTGATGACATCCAATAAGATTTCGGAGGAGCTGTAGGCAGTGTGCAGGTATTCTTGCTGCTGTGGGTCTAGTGGGGTTTTGGCGAGAATATCCAGCATCCCCAAGACGCCGTTCATGGGGGTGCGGATTTCATGGCTCATATTGGCGAGGAAGCGCGATTTTTCCTTGGATTGTTGCAGAGCGCGAATTTTTTCCTGCGATTCCTGTTGGAGCGTGGCATTGAGCGCCAGCATTTCCTGCGAAGATACTTCTAACGAACGTTCCAGCACATAGTAGGCTTGTTTGTGATCATCGTAGGTGTGACTGATCCGATTCAGGAAGGCACGCCAACTGGCAGCGTCAGGGGGAGCTTCTGGGTTTAACCCCAGACTGCGTAACTGCCGGTTAAGCGTGCGGTCGTAATCACTCATACAGCGTGGTCAGCGTCATCGTCTGATTGTGCAGATCACAATTGCCTTTGGAAAACGGTGAAATTTCGCCGTAGGAATAAAAACCAATCTGGGTGGTATTTTCCGGTAGATTATCGAGCACTGCTTCGACTTCTTCCTCAGCATCTGCGCCCATGACCATGCGCCGCCCGACGCAACTGATCGCAATGCACAGCACGGTTTTGTCGGTGTCGGCATTGCACATTAACGCGGCATCTTCAGCACCTTCCACCAATTGTTCCAAATTTGCCCGCATTAATTGCGCTTGCGAGCCGACGGGAATGTCTCCGGCAAAGGTGAGCGATTGCGTGGCTTCATCAACCGCTAAGATGGTGCGTACCAGTTCTTTGGTTTCACCGGGTCGGCTCAGGGCTAAGGGGAAGCGTAGCCCGGTGGCGGGTAATCCGGTGGCCATTTCACCGAGGTAGGTTTTATACAAAGCCAGAGCAGGTTTACCGGCTAATTCGTATAACACGTTGTTTTCAGCACGGGTCACTTCGCGGGCTGGCCCAAAAGGTTTCCAACCGCCTTTGGAGCCATGACTGATGTGAATGTTGCCGTAGAAGCCGAGCGCGGTGACGATGCCGCTGGTGGGTTTACCGTCTTTTAATACCCAGGTATTCACGAAACGTTCGCCATCGCCTGCCAGCCCGCCGGTGACGCTGATCGCCGCACTGACGACATCGTTAAACCCTTGGGTGAGTTCGCTGCCGTTGACTTTTAAGCCATCTGAGAGGGTAAAAATGCCTTTTAGGGTGTCGTGCGCGAGGTTATCTGCCAGAAAACGCCCAATGGTGCGTGATTCTGACGGGTTGTGAATAGCCACTTGCGCGAGGCGTAATGTGGTGGATTCAAATTCTACCAACGCAATGACCAGACTGTGGTCACGAATATGACCAGCGAGGATTTCACCTGAACTGGAACATCCCATAAAAATAGCTTTTGGGTATTGTGCCGTTAGCACTTCAAAGGGTGCGGGTTGATTGATAAAATCCGAAGCCCCAAAGACAAGCACAAGCTGCTGTGCGCTTGTCATGGCAGGCAAATTGTCAGAAAAACCTTTGGTGGTGGTATAGGAAAGCGTATGGATTTTCATGGTGGTGCCATTCCCTCAACTAATGATAATTTTTATTAATGATTGCTTTATCGGAATAATGGCATGACTCATTCCAAGACGCTAGTCTTATGGATGTAAGGGGTTAACTTTTGCCAGCATTTTGCTGTTGGTGTCGATAAAATCTCTGACGAACGGTTTGTTGCGGGCGCTGCTAAAGCGGGCGACTTCTTCACCCTGTTCAAACAAAATGACAGTGGGAAAACCGCGCACTTGGTTACGACCTGCCAGTTTCATATTTTCATCTTCTTCGGTATCGAGTTTGGCGAGTACCACTTTGCCCTGGTATTCGGGAATAACGGCTTTCAATACCGGATCAAGGAACAGGCACGGGCCACACCAATCCGCCCAGAAATCGACGAGCACGGGGGTGCGTAATGAGGCTTTGAGTACCCGTTCTTCAAAATCGGCAATGCCGTTGATGTCATAAATAAAGGTGTCAGTGGTCATGGTGCGTTTCCGGTTAAGTGATGGGGCGCAATTATAGCGACCTGAGGCTAGATGTGTATAATCCCTAAGCCTTAAGCGTATAGGAATGGGTTCTCATGCACGTAACAGTAACGGCAAAAACGGTTTTTTCTTCCCCCGTCCATTTTTTGGCATTCGGGTTTGGCAGTGGTTTATCGCCGTTTGCGCCCGGCACGGCGGGAACCTTGGCGGCGATTCCGTTGTATGTGTTGTTGGTGCAATTGCCGCTCTGGGGTTATGTCGCCGTATTGCTGGTGATGGCGTTGGTCGGTATTTGGATTTGTGGCGAATCCTCACGGCGTCTGGGTGTGCATGATCACGGCGGGATTGTGTGGGACGAATTTGCAGGGTATTTGCTAACCATGTTGGCAGCACCCGCTGGGTGGGTGTGGATTGTGGTGGGCTTTTGCTTGTTCCGCCTGTTCGATATTTGGAAACCGTGGCCGATACGCTTGGTGGATCGCGATGTACCCGGCGGCTTCGGAATTATGTTCGATGATATACTGGCGGGTATTTACGCTTGGATTGCGTTGCAAGTGTTGGCAAGATTGTTTGGCGCTTAAGATTGCGCAGACAACAAAAAGCCTTCCCGAAGGAAGGCTTTCAAGACACGAAGCCTGTTATTATTATTGGGCGCTTCAATGCGGAATAAAAAGAAGGGGCGTAGCCCTGTTATTATTCTTCTACCCCTTTAGCCCTTGAACGAGGCTGATTATGTGAGGGTGGCACTGAATTTGAACTGAATATTTCGGTTATTTTTCGTTCAGTTTTGCTTAAGGTATTATTTAAAAATCAATCACTGGAATGTCATGAACGTCAGAACTCGCTTTGCTCCTAGCCCGACTGGTTATTTGCACATTGGTGGCGCACGTACCGCGCTGTTTTCTTGGCTGTATGCCCGCAAGATGGGCGGTACTTTCATTTTGCGTATCGAAGACACCGACCGCGAACGTTCCACGCAAGCTTCCGTGGATGCGATTCTGGAAGGCATGGCATGGTTGGATTTGGGGCACGACGAAGGCCCGTTCTACCAAACCCAACGCTTCGACCGTTACGCGGAAGTGATTCAGCAATTGGTCGCGAGTGGTCACGCTTACCGTTGCTATTGCAGCAAGGAAGAGCTGGAGCAGATGCGCGAAGGCCAAATGGCGCGTAAAGAAAATCCGCGTTACAACGGACTATGGCGTGATCGTCAGGACGAAACACCGCCAGAAGGTATTGAGCCGGTGATCCGTTTCCGTAACCCGCAAACGGGTGTGGTGGAAATTAACGATTTGGTGCGCGGCACAATCACCATCAGCAATGCCGAACTGGATGACTTAATCATTGCACGTTCTGACGGCACGCCCACGTATAACTTGACCGTGGTGGTGGATGATATTGATATGCAGGTGACGCATGTGATTCGGGGTGATGACCATATCAGCAATACCCCGCGTCAGATCAATATTATGCGGGCATTGGGCTTTGAGCCGCCGAAATTTGCACATTTGCCGATGATTTTGGGGTCGGATGGACAGCGTTTGTCGAAGCGTCACGGCGCGGTGAGTGTGATGCAGTACCGCGATGACGGTTTCCTGCCACAAGCTTTGCTGAACTATTTGGTGCGTTTGGGCTGGTCGAATGGCGATCAAGAAATTTTCTCGCGGGAGGAAATGATCGAATTGTTCTCGTTGGAGGCGATTAACCGTGCACCATCGGCATTCAATGCGGAAAAATTGCTCTGGCTCAATCAGCACTATATCAAAACATTGCCGGTAGAGGCGTTGGAGGCGCAATTGCAATGGCATTTGCAGGCGCAAAACTTGGATGTCTCGCAAGGTCCTGCCTTAGCCGCTGTTATCAATGCCCAACGCGATCGTGCGAAAACCTTGGTGGAAATGGTGGCGATTAGCCGCTATTTCTACGAAGAGTTCACGGATTTTGATGCCGCAGCGGTACAAAAGCAGTTTAAAGCAGATACGGCTGCCAATTTGCAGGTGGTGCATGAAGAGCTGGCGGCGTTGACTGCTTGGCAGAGTGCAAACATTCATGCCGCGATTCAAGCCGCGTGCGAAACATTAGGTTTGAAACTGGGCAAAGTGGGGCCGCCGTTGCGGGTAGCGGTGACGGGCAGTGCTTCTTCGCCGTCACTGGAAATTACCTTGGAATTAATCGGGCGTGAACGGGCATTGCAGCGGATTCAGCGAGCTGTTCAGTTTATCAGCACGCTCGCGGTTTGAAGCGAATAATATTCTCTTAAGCTCATACAATTTATGAGGGCTTTTATGTTATATTTGTGTTACCAAAACATAGCATGAATGAGGAGGAGGATGAATGAAAGTTAAAGACATCATGAATACTAGCGTCAAGACGGCGAAGCCTAACACGCGGGTGCGCGATTTGGTCGAAGTTATGTGTTTCAACAAAATCAGCGGGATGCCAGTGGTCGATGACAGCAACAATGTCGTCGGCGTTGTGTCTGAAAAAGACGTATTGCGTAAGATGTTTCCTGACATCGGTGAGGTGGCGCGTGAAGAGGGCGTGCCTGATTTTGAGAAGATGGAAAAAGGTTACAGCGATGCGTTGAGTTTAAATGCCAGCGATTTGATGACCAAGCTGGTGGCGTCTGCCAGCCCTGAGATGCCCTTGATGAAAGCTGTTTCTATTATGTGCGTGCAGAAGATTCGCCGGATTCCGGTGGTTGAAGCGGGCAAGTTAGTGGGCATTATTAGTCTTGGCGATGTGCACAAAGCAATCTTCGCAAATTCTTTAAAAGGCGCTTGACAAGGTTGGCGGATTCCCTCAGAATTCGCCTCTCTTTCGCCGTGGGGCTATAGCTCAGCTGGGAGAGCGCTACAATGGCATTGTAGAGGTCAGCGGTTCGATCCCGCTTAGCTCCACCATTATTGAACGACGTGAGAGTGTTTATGGATCGTCTTGGTCGTTACAGTTTGATCATTGGTTTGGTGATAACAGTTGTAGGCTTAATCTTCGGATTTGGTTTCATGTTAGTAGACAGTGACGAATTGGCGAAAATGTTTTTATTGGCGGTACCACTCGGTTTTATGGTTACATTTGCCGGGTTAGCCACCATTGTCATTTTCTCTCCACGGGAAGATGATAAATAGTAGGTTTGGAAGTTTGTATCAGCGACCCTATCGTCTAGAGGCCTAGGACACGACCCTTTCACGGTTGTAACTGGGGTTCGAATCCCCATAGGGTCGCCACTTTTCCAAGTCTGGCTATACAAGTTTCACATCAGCGACCCTATCGTCTAGAGGCCTAGGACACGACCCTTTCACGGTTGTAACTGGGGTTCGAATCCCCATAGGGTCGCCACTTTTTTCTTTCTTCTCACACTCCCTCCGATTAAGTATTGTCACCACATTGTGGTAACTTATCTGTGCCAAAAAAGTCTATACTAGCATTCTATACAATGCATCTGGTCTTACAGGGTGGAGAACAATAATGGCTTATCAAATTCGTCGCGTGTTACCGTGGTTAGGGGTGTGTCTGTTACTGTTATTTATGGGGCAGGCAAGGGCAGAGGCAGAAGCGCCGCAATACAGCAATGAAGCCTTATTGACGCAAATGTTGGTAGTGGATGTGTCGGAACGTACCTTGGATACCAGCCCGGCGTTGGCGGTGACTTTTTCACAAGATTTGAATCCCACCGAGAATTACAACAGTTTTATCACCTTAACGGCTAACGGCAAAATGGTCGAAGGTCAGTGGGTGATGACCAGCGAATCGCGTCGCCTGTTTTTCAGCAATATCAAGCCACAAACCGATTATCGCGTGCAGATTAGGCCGGGTGTCACCAGTAAAAACGGCCTGAAATTGCAAAAACCGTCGGATACCAGCCTTAAAACCCGCGATATTAGCCCTGCATTTGATTTCGCGACGACGGGCAGCATTTTGCCTGCAAAATTGACGGGCGGCTTGCCGATTCGGGTGGTGAATGTGCCGGAATTGGACATTGAATTCCTGCGGGTGCAGCCAGAAAAATTGCCGGATATGCTCAAAACGGTCAGTTTGGGCGGGCGTTTGTCGCAGTGGCAATTGGAAGAAATCCATGCCGTGACTGAAAGTGTGTATGCCCGCCGCTACGTGACGGATGCCAAGTTGAATGCGCGTACTTCGATGTTGATTCCGGTAGAAGATATTCAAGAGTTGAAAACGCCGGGCGTGTATTTTGCGGTGATGCGGGAACCGGGGCGTTTTAACGATGAGGCTTACCGGATTACGCAGTTCGTCGTGACGAACATTGGTTTGCATGTGCGTTTGTATGCGCGTGGGTTGGAAGTGTTCGCGAATGCTTTGGACACCGGCAAACCGTTATCCGGGGTGCAATTGAAGTTGCAAGGCGAAAAAGAAGCGTTGACGCTGGAAACCGATGCGGCTGGGCGTGTCAGTTTTGAACATCGACCCAGTGGTGATTTATTGCTGACAGCGCAGCAGGAAACGCAGTTTGCGTTTTTGGATTTGCGGGAAGCGGCGTTGGATTTGTCAGAATACGCCGTAACCGGGTTGCCGGATAAGCCGATTGCACCGTTTATCTACAGCACCCGTGATTTGTTCCGCCCCGGTGAACCGATGGATTTGTCGGTGTTGTTGCGTGATCGGGATGGCAAAGCGGTTGCGCTGAAAAACCTGCACTTGCGCATTGTGCGCCCCGATACCAAATTATTATTGGAAGAAAACTTGCTGGCTGCCAATGCCGATCTTGGCTTTTTCAGCTACCGCTTGCCGATTCCGGCGGATGCGCCAACGGGAACCTGGAAAGCAGAAGTGCGGATTAATGCCAAAGATGAAGCGCCGGTCAGCAGTTTTAATTTTCACGTCGAAGATTTCATGCCGGAACGCATGAAGCTGGCCTTGAGTGCGGAAGAGAAATTGTTGACGGCGGGGAAAAAGCTGGTGGTGGCGGCGCAGGGTGATTATTTGTACGGTGCGCCTGCCAGTGGCAATAAGTTAACCGCTGTGCGCACGGTGAGCGTGAATCGTCATCCTTTGGCTGAATTTAAAGATTACTATTTTGGCGATCCTGCCGATGAGAAATTGGTGAGTCGCGAAGATTTGCCGGAAGTGATGCTCAATGAAACCGGCGGCGGTTTTGTGGAAAGCCCGGCGTTAGTGGGCAACATCAGTTCGCCGTTGACCTTGAGCATTATCGGCAGTTTGCACGAAACCGGCGGGCGCAGCGTTACCCGCAAGTTGGATGTTCCGTTTTGGCCTAGCCCGAATTTGGTGGGCATTCGTCCCTTATTCAGCAAAGACACCGTAGCCGATAACGGTGAGGCGGGTTTCGAGTTGGTGCGTCTGAATGCAGAAGGGCAGGCGGTTCCCACTACTCAAGCGCTTGCTGTGACCTTGGTTAGGGAAGAGAAGGACTATTTCTGGGAATACAACAATGCCGAAGGTTGGCAGCGTAAAGAGATTTCCAGTGAATACCCGACCGTGCAGCAAAAAGTTACCTTGGATGCGAATGCGCGTGGCAAAGCGGTGTTTGCGGTGCAATACGGCTATTACCGTTTGGAAGTCGAAGATGTGGAAACTGGCTTGAAAGCGGTTTACCCGTTCCATGCAGGTTGGGATTGGGAGCAAGCGGAGAACAATGCCGCCCGCCCTGACCAGATTGAATTGGCTTTGGATAAAGCCAAGTACCAAGCGGGTGATGTGGTCAAATTGAAAATTACCCCGCCTGCGGCTGGTGAAGCATTGGTGGTGGTGGAAGGTGAAGCGCTGTTGTGGTCACAGCGGGTAACATTGCCCGCCGACGGCATGACGGTGGAGATTCCCGTGGATAAAGGGTGGGATCGCCACGATTTATACGTCACGGTGACGTCGTTCCGCCTTGCGAGTAGTGAGCAGAAAATTGCGCCTAACCGTGCGTTGGGGGTGATTTTCCTGCCATTGGATCGGGATGCACGGCGTTTGAATGTGAGCATTGCAGCGCCCGAAAAAGTATTGCCCGAAAAGACCACCACTGTGACCGTCAGTGCGGATAATCTCAGTGACGAACAGGCGATCGTGACCTTGGCAGCGGTAGATGTGGGCGTATTGAGCATTACTGATTTCAAAACACCCGATCCGCTGGCGTTTTATTTCTCACAACACCAATACACGCCTAGTCTGTATGACGCTTACGGCAAAATTATTGAGAGTGTGGACGGTGCGCCCCTACGCCAACGTTTTGGTGGCGATGCCGGTGGGCGGCGCGGTGGCACGTTGGGGCAGGCGGATTTGCGGATTGTGTCGCTGTTTAGCGGTGCGGTGACGTTTGATGCCGAGGGTAAGGCTAAAATTGAATTGCCATTACCCGGCTTCGATGGAACTTTACGCTTAATGGCGGTTGCTGCAACAGCAGACCGTTTTGGTAGCGCCGAACGTGAGATGAAAGTGGCTTCGCCCGTGGTTGCTAGTTTGGCTGCACCGCGTTTTCTTGCCGCTGGTGACAGCAGTTTTCTGAGTGTTGACGTGAATAACACCACGACGGAAACGCAAGTGGTGACATTAAAACTCAGCAGCAATGCGCTGTTGTCGGGTGTGACCGATACCCGCGAACTCGCGTTGGTGGCGGGTAAGCGCGAAACGCTACGTTTGCCAATCTCCGCGCAGCAAGCGATGGGTAGCGGGCAGATTAATCTGGAGTTGACGGGGAAAGGCTTTACCGCGCGGCATCAGCTTCAGGTTGCGATACGCCCTGCATACCCGGCGCAATATTTGGCACAAAAGCGGGAATTGGCGGCGGGTGAAACGCTGAAGCTGGATGCAGCGACGATTCAACAGTTTCAAGCGGCGGGTTTGCAGGCGAATCTGAGTGTGGGGGCAACGCCGGTGTTGCCGTTGCGGAATGCGTTGCAAGGCTTGTTGCAATACCCTTACGGTTGTTTGGAACAGACCACTAGTAGCGCCTGGCCTTATTTATACTTGGATGCAAATGTAGCGGAATCGTTAGGTCTCGAACCGTTGGAGATGAAAGAGCGGAATGAGCGCGTCACGGCGGCCTTATTGCGTTTGGCGGGAATGCAGTTAGCCAACGGCGGTTTCACCTTGTGGGGCGATGCCAACGGCGGGCAAGAAGAATATTGGCTCACGCCGTATGTGGTGGATTTTTTGCTGGATGCCAAAGAGCAGGGCTTTACGGTGCCGGAATGGTTGTTGCAGCGGGCGCTGCAAAATCTGGAAGAGCGTTTGCAGGAAGGCGAAGGCGCTGCGGAAAGCCGGTATGATTTTTCGGATAGGCCAGAGCATGTTGATTTCGCCGCTCGCGCTTATGCAGGGTACGTATTGGCACGGGTGAAACGTGCTTCGCCGGGGACGCTGAAAGTCATGTATGAAAAAGACTTGGGCAAAGCGGCTTCGGGTTTGCCGCTGGTGCATTTGGGTTTGGCGCTGAAAATGGTGCCGGGCGGTGACAGTAAACGCGGTGACGCGGCGATTCAACAGGGGTTGGCGCTGGTGCGTGATGAGCAAAAATACCTCGGTGATTACGGCAGCAGCTTGCGTGATCAGGCGGCTGTGTTGTACTTGCTATTGCGCCATAAGGCTAAATTGCCGCAACTCGCCGCAGAAATTAATCAGTTGGTGGATTTGCTGCATAACCGCAATTATTTCAGCACACAAGAGCAACTGTTCACCTTGTTAGCGGGCTTGAAAGTGCAGGAGAAATCCCAAACGGCTTGGAAAGCGGCGCTGACCATCGGCAAGGACAGCGTGGATTTGGCAGGCAGTGGTACGCAATACCGTGCCTTGAGCGCGGCGGATTTTCAGCAAAGCATTCAGGTGACAGCACCGCAGCCGCTATACTTGGCGTTGAATGTGGATGGCTACCCGAATAGCGTGCCTGCACCGGACAGTGATCCGATTGAAATACAACGCGCTTGGTACAGTTTGGATGGCAAAAAAGTATCACCCGATGGCATTAAGGCCGGAGCATTATTGCTCACGCATCTCACGGTAAGCAGCAATATTGACATCAATGATGCGCTGGTGGCGGATTTATTGCCCGCAGGCTTTGAAATTGAGAATACCAATTTGTCTAGCAACGAATCCTTAGAGGGCTTGCAATTGGAAGGGATGGATAAGCCGGTATTAGAGCTGTTGGGCAGTAGCGAATTGCGCACGCAGGAATTCCGCGATGACCGTTACATCGCTGCACTGCCGTTGACGGCGAAAACACGCCACCATTTGTTCTATTTGGTGCGGGTGGTGTCAGCGGGCAAGTTTGCGGTGCCGCCGCCTTATGTTGAAGACATGTACCGCCCGGAACTGAATGGCTTAGGGGCTGTGCCGCCCGCGCTGGTGATTCCGTAAGCGCAACGCATAATGCGCACCTATCTGATAAGGGCGGCTGGCTCGGCGCTACTATGCCTGTTGCTGTTTGTATTGGCAGATTGGTGGTGGCCGCTGCCGGAGCCTGAGCGGGTGCGCAGTGTGTTGATTCTGGCGCAAGATCGAACCCCGTTGCGGGCTTTTGCAGACAATGAAGGCGTGTGGCGCTATCCGGTGACGTTAGCGGAAGTGTCGCCTTTGTATGTCGAGGCATTGCTGACCTACGAAGACCGTTGGTTTTATCAGCATCCGGGCATTAATCCGTTCGCTTTAGTGCGAGCAGGCTGGCAATGGTTGCAAGGCGGGCGGGTGATTTCGGGTGGTTCGACGCTGACCATGCAAGTGGCGCGAATTTTAGACCCCCATGACCGTACCGTGAGTGGGAAAATTCGGCAGATGTTTCGGGCGTTACAACTCGAATGGCATTACAGCAAGACGGATATTCTGACGTTTTACCTCAACCTTGCGCCTTTCGGTGGCCCTATCGAAGGCGTGCAAACCGCCAGTTTTGCCTGGTTACACAAACCTGCGTTAGCGCTGAGTCATGCAGAAGCGGCATTATTAGCCGTGTTGCCGCAAGCCCCCTCGCGTTTGCGCCCGGATCGTTCCCCCGAATTGGCGCAACGTTACCGCGATAAAGTCCTGCACCGTATGGCGACACAAGGCGTTTGGTCGCAAGAAACGGTAGCGGATGCGATGGTTGAACCCGTGATGAAATTGCGTTTCCAACAGCCGATGAAAGCGCCGTTATTTGCGGAACGCATGAAAATCCGCGCTTTTGCCGACAAAGTGTCACGGTTGCAAACCACCTTGGATGCGAATATTCAGTGGGCGGTCGACAATGTATTGCGTACCCGCGTGAACAGTTTGCCGGAGAAGGCTTCTGTCGGGGTCTTAGTGCTTGAAAATCACACGGGCTACGTGCGGGCGTATGCGGGATCGGCGGATTTCCACAATGCCGAACGTTTTGGGCATGTGGATATGGTGCAGGCGGTGCGTTCCCCCGGTTCGACTTTGAAGCCGTTTTTGTATGGCATGGCGCTGGATGATGGCTTGCTGCATTCGGCGAGTTTGTTGAGTGATGTGCCGCTGAAATTGAATGATTATGCCCCGCAGAATTTTTTCCGGCATTTTTCGGGGGCGGTGAGCGTGGCGCAAGCGTTGCAGCAATCGTTGAATGTGCCTGCGGTGGACATCTTGCAACGTTTGACACCCGGCGTGTTTGTGGCGCGGCTGCGTCATGGCGGGGTGGTGATCAGTTTTCCCGAACACGCTGAGCCGAATTTGAGCGTGATTTTGGGGGGCGCTGGCACGACCTTGGAAGATTTGGTGCGGGGATTTACCGCATTAGGGCGTGGCGGTATTAGCATTAAGCCGCGCTTTGTGGCGGATGATCCGCTCGAAGAACGCCGGATGTTGTCCGAAGGGGCAGCGTGGATAATTCAGGAAACCTTGCGGGCGATTCCGCCGCCAGAGGGCAGTATTAATGCAGCGGGTGTGGCCTGGAAGACGGGAACCAGTTACGGGTTTCGGGATGCTTGGGCGATTGGGGTGAGCGATTACTACACGGTTGGGGTGTGGACAGGTCGCCCCGACGGTACGCCGTTACCCGGCAGTTTGGGGGTTGCGGCGGCAGGCCCGATTTTATTTGACGTATTTCGGGCATTGCCCAAGCAGTCGGGCATGAATACCCGTCGCCGTCCGGCAAGTGTGACGCAAACGGATATTTGTTGGCCTTTGGGGGAAAGTGCGGCGCAAACTGCCCCGGAACATTGCCATGTCCGTCAGCAAGCGTGGATTTTGAACGGCAATGTGCCTCCAACCTTGCCGCATTTTCAGCACTATTCATGGTCAGCCGGTTTGCAGACGTATTGGATTAACCCCGCCACCGGCTTGCGGGTAACGTCGGCTTGCAATGTCCCGGCGCGTATGGCGCGACAAGTCGCTCAATGGCCGTTGGAATTGCAGCCTTGGTTAGCCAATACTTTGTTGGAAAAAATACGCTTGCCTGCTTTTGATAGCAGTTGCCCGCCCGGTAGCGCGTATCAGGGCGGGAAACAATTGGCGGTTCGGCATTTGGATAGCAGCACGCGCTTGTATTTGCCCAAAGTAGCCGCAGGGCAACCCAACAACGGTGTAACGTTGGATTTGCTGGCGGACGGTGGCGAAGGTCAGTATTTTTGGTTGGTGAATGGCGAACCCGTTGGCGTGGATACCGCGCGTAGTGGTTTGCGCCACACCTTTACGCGGGCAGGCGATTACGAATTGACGGTATTTGACACCGCCGGAGCGGTGGATAAAGTCAGCATTCGCGTTATCAGCCAACCCTGAAGCATCTTACACTTATACCGGCAAATGCAAGCGTACCCGCGCACCCACATACGGCGACACCAGCAGTTCAATTTTGCCGCCAATGGCTGATACAATTTCGGTACTGACCGCCATGCCAATGCCCTGACCATCGCTTTTGCTGTCTTCACGAATCCCGCGTTGCAATAATTTTGCGGGGTTATTGAGCGGAAAACCCATGCCATCGTCATCAATATCAATGACTAGCAGGTTGTCTTCGTGATGCGCAGAAATTTCCACCACGTCTTTGCAGAAACGGCAGGCATTATTCAGCAGGTTGCCAAACAGTTCCATCATGTCTTCGGCATCCATGCGGCACTTGGCGTATTCGTCGACATTGATGCGAATTTCAAAGGGTTTGTCGCGGTAAACTTTCTGCAAGGTTTCGCGCAATCGGAACAGCACGGGGCGTACTGGTTGGGATAAAATCATCGCGCCTTGGTTTGTTACCATGGCACGACGCAGTTGATGCCCAATGATTTCACGGATGCGTTCGATTTGCGTTTCAAATACCGTGGCAGCAATTTTGTAGCTTGGATCTAAGTTGGCTTCGCGGCGCAATTGATCCAGTTGGTTTTGCATCGCGGTCAACGGGGTTTTGATGCTATGCGCTAAATCATCCAAAGTATCTTTGTAACGCTGCTTTTGGCCTTTTTCGTAACTCAATAAACCATTCAGCGCGTTTTTGACGGGAATTAATTCTTCAGGGTAATGGTCATGGATGCTATCGCGTGCACCGGCCTCAATCGCTTTGACTTCATTCTCAAATTCTTTAATCGGGGCGACCACCCAAAAACTCAGCGCCAGTTGCGCAATCAATACCAGTACGGCGGATAGAAACAATAAGATCGCAAATTTTTGGCGCATGTCCTGCATTTCTTTTTCAATATCCGCGATAGAAACGCCCACAATAAACTGGAACGTGCCGTATTCGGGCTTGAAAAAGCTTTGAATCGCCAATAAATACTCCTGATCATACGTTTGTCGCATGTTTAGATCGTCTTCCAAGCTTAGCTTATTTTTAGGTGGCAAGGGTTTGAGCTGATCGAATGTGGGTTCAAAGCTGGTTTTTAATACCTGACTGATTTTGAAGCGCAAGTAATAATCTTCGTCGACCAAATCATTGGGCTTGCTGAGCGTAGAAGCGCTCCACACCACTTGAGCTTTGTCGATATTGATCACATACGCGAAATGATTTTGGGTCACATCATCCAAATTGTGTTCACTGATCATTTGCTGAGCTTTGGCCGCCATCTCTGCGTCTGGCAAGATGTCAAATTGACCGTCCTGAAAGTTCAAATACCCCAATACGTCGTATGATATTTCTTTCAGTTCGGCCTTTTTTTGATCAATTTTATAACTGTAGGAAAACCAGTGCAGCATGATACCTAGCATCAGGATGCCGACCATAATAACGCCAAACCCACTGATGAGTTGGCGGCTACGTAAGGAGCTTAGCATAGGGGTTGCTACCGGATCTGAAGTTTACGTGCGGGTTAAGGTGAAACGGTAGCCGCGCCCGCGCAAGGTTTCGATTGGCTTAAGCGTATCATCCGGGTCTAATTTAATGCGCAAGCGGCGGATAAATACCTCAATCACGTTGCTATCGCGGTCGGTGTCTTCTTCGTACAAGCTGTCAGTCAGGCGTGTTTTGGAAATCACTTCACCCGCGTGCAACATTAAATGTTCCAATACGCGGTATTCATAAGCCGTTAGGGTGATTTCCGTTTCGTTGACATACACCCGTTGTTCGGAGGTATTTAGGCGAATCGGGCCGCAACTGAGTTCGGCTTGCGTCCAACGTCCGGTGCGGCGCAATTGTACGCGCAGGCGGGCAATGAGTTCTTCGTTCTGGTAGGGTTTAGTGACGTAATCGTCAGCACCGGCTTCCAGCCCCTCAACCTTGCTCTGCCAGCGGTCACGGGCGGTCAGAATAATGATAGGATAACTTAAGCCCTTAGCACGGATAGCACGGACAATATCCAAACCCAAGTCATTGTTAACCGGGCTGCCTTTGGATTGGGGCAATCCTAAGTCAATCACTGCAATATCAATGGGATATTCAAGAGCAACGTATAGCCCTTGAGAACCGTCAGCAGCCAAGTCAACAGTAAACCCACTCTTTTTTAAATTGTCAGCGATTTGCTCGCGGATGATGTTTTCGTCTTCTATTATCAATACGCGCATAACACGGCTCTTTTGTGATTGGTCAACGGATTATCGTTTCAACGTATACAGGAGCCTTAATTAATCAGCAAGCTCCGAAGACGCAATCATACACCAGCTTATAGGTAATAAAAAACAGTCAATAGCAGTTATTAATAAAAATTATAAAAAAATACCCGAAGATTCGGGCTGAATTTCGGGTATTTAAATAAGTTATTCGCTATTTTTCAACGATTTCGCGCGGATTCTTCAGTCGCTGCAAGCAACTTTTATGGTTAAGTATTCACCATCTAATGCCAGCATCCGCACGATGTGACAATCTGGATAGTCGGGCGAAGGCTTCTCTTGAACAGAAAGTACGCGACCTTTGTAGGTGGCCTTCACTTTCGAGAGCACCGCATCCCGCCCTATCGGTTCATTGGGGTTGGTGCGCTTCAGCGAAATTTTCTTTTCACTGTCTGCGGCAACCGCAATGTTAGGCAGCAGTGCGCTTGTAGCACCCACTACCATTACGCTGCATAAAGCAGCAAATATGGATTGTTTGAAATCCATCGTGTTTCCCCTGTTACATAAAAAATTAGCAAAACTCTAAAACTACGCCGGAATAGAAATGAGTTAATTATCGTTAAGTATATTAATCAACCAAAACTGAACTTGAGGTGAATGATGATTAATTGATTTTATGCATGATGCTGATAATTATAGAAAAATCTTTAAACACCATCAGGCTTAAATGCATTACTTTTTTACTGTGAAAATACCGTTTGTCAGCAGTTCTTGCAGTGTGTCAAAGCAGGACGTGTTCGTTAAAAAGTGCGAATAATCTTTATGCAACAGTGTGGCGGATCGACACATGTATTCAATAAATTGAATGTGTTGGCTGTCAAGTTGCTGATGATTACCATTCGCAAATAAGTGTATCTCATTGGCTGATGAAAAGTACAGTAAGCGCGCGTCCAGTGATTTTTCAAAGCGTTTTTTCTGCCGAATGAGGCGGCTGAGTTCCGCGCGGCTAATGGGTTCTACTTCACAAGGTTGTGCGCTGGCTTTAGGGGTCGTGAGGTATTTTCCTACCCAACGTTGCAAGGATTGTTCATCTTGTGGCAACGCATCGACCACAAAATCCACCAACCTATCCATGTCCGCTGCCGTTAATTCGCCAGGATTGGCCTGTGGCGTGCGCTCGGTATCGGTGAAACGTTGCTGTAAACGTGTATTTTCCAGTGAGTCTTCGAGCAATTTTTCCAGCATATCCGCTTGCGAAGGGGCGCGGAAACCGATGGAATAGGTCATGCATTCGTTCAGCGCGACCCCGTAATGCGGCACGTTGGGGGGCAAGTACAACAAGTCACCGGGTTCGACGATCCATTCCTGTTCAGCTTGAAAGTTGCGCATAATGCGCAAATCCAAGTCAGGCAGGAAATTGTTGGGGTGAGCGGGTTGCGTGGTGATTTGCCAGCGGCGTTGCCCTTGCGCTTGCAATAGGAAGACGTCGTATTGGTCAACATGCGGGCCAACCGAGCCACCTTCCACCGCAAAGCTGATCATCAAATCGTCGATGCGCCAGTCGGGGATAAAGCGGAACGGCTCAATAATGGCTTTTAATTCGGGCAAATGCTGATCGGTGTCGTTGACCAGCAATGTCCAATGCGTTTCCGGCAGGTTGCTGAAATCGTCATCGTCGAATGCGCCGTGGCGCACTTCCCACGGGTGTGCGCCGCCTTGTTCGATAACAATGCGGGCGGTGTCGGTTTCACACGCCAAACCCGCGAGTTCGTCTTGCGTGATGGGCGATTGGAAGTTGGGTAAGGCTTGGCGGATCAGCAGCGGCTTTTTTTGCCAGTAATCGCGCAGGAATGCTTCAACAGAAATGTCACCAAACATGCCAGCCATGTTACACCGCCTTGGCTTGCGCAATGGCATTGCCGATGTAAGTTGCTGGCGTCAGCGCCATCAGCGCATCTTTGGCTTCCTGCGGCATATCCAGCGTATTGACGAATTCGCGTAAGCCTTCTGGCGTAATGCGTTGCCCACGGGTCAGGGCTTTGAGCTTTTCGTAGGGCTGTTCGATGCCGTAGCGGCGCATGACGGTTTGGATGGGTTCGGCGAGTACTTCCCAGTTGGCATCGAGGTCGGCGGCGGTGCTGGCAACGTTGACTTCGAGTTTGCTGATACCTTTTAAGGCGGATTGGTAGGCAATTAAGGAATGCCCCAAGCCTACGCCGAGGGTGCGCAAGACGGTGGAGTCGGTGAGGTCGCGTTGCCAGCGTGAAATCGGCAGTTTTTGTGCCAGATGCGTCATTAATGCGTTGGCAATGCCGAGGTTGCCTTCGGCATTTTCAAAGTCAATCGGGTTGACTTTGTGCGGCATGGTGGAAGAGCCGACTTCGCCCGCGATGACTTTTTGCTTGAAATGTCCAAGGGAAATGTAGCTCCACACGTCGCGGCAGAAGTCGATCAGGATGGTGTTGAAGCGCACTACCGCGTCGAAGGTTTCGGCGATGTAATCGTGTGGCTCGATTTGGGTGGTGTACGGATTCCAGGTTAAGCCGAGCGAGGTGACGAATTGTTCGGCGGTGGCTTGCCAGTCAATGTCGGGGTAGGCGCTGAGGTGCGCGTTGTAGTTGCCGACTGCGCCATTGATTTTGCCGAAGTATTGCGTGGCAAGAATCTGTTGTTGTTGGCGTTGCAGGCGGTAGGCGGTATTCGCCATTTCCTTGCCCAAGGTGGTCGGGGTGGCGGGTTGCCCGTGGGTGCGTGACAGCAGCGGAATTTCGGCGTAATCGTGCGCGAGTTGGCGGATTGCGCCGAGGGTGGCGGCGAGTTCTGGCTGAATCACCTGTTCCATGCCGCCTTTGAGCATGAGTGCGTAAGACAGGTTATTAATGTCTTCGGACGTGCAGGCGAAGTGGATGAATTCGCTGACCGCTTCTAGCTCGGCTTGCCCTGCAATTTTTTCTTTTAAGTAGTATTCGACCGCTTTCACGTCGTGGTTGGTGGTGCGCTCGATGGCTTTGACGCGCAGCGCATCGGTTTCGCTAAAGCCGCTTAGGATGCTTTCCAGAAAGGCGTTGGTTTCCGTTGAAAATACGGGCACTTCGCGGATTTGCGGGTGTGCCGCGAGCATTTGCAGCCAGCGGATTTCCACGAGAGCGCGATGGTAAATCAAACCGTATTCGCTGAACCACGGGCGCAACGCCGCTGTTTTGCTGGCGTAACGCCCGTCAGTAGGGGAAAGAGCGGTGAGTGCAGAAAGTTCCATGCGGTATCCTGAGCCAAAAGTCTGAAAGGCTGGGATTGTACCGCAAATTCATCGGGTGTTAAGTCTGTTAATGTGGATGATGGTAGATAGTTGTTGTTGTAATGGGCATAAGATGTGTTAAATAATGCGCACAAGTGAAGTTTACATTGGGGGCAAAGTGGAAGATTCACGTCCGATAGCGCATGTGCGTTTTGATGAAAAGGGGCTGCCAATTGAGCATTGGTTGGATGAGCATCTGCATGACGTTGCTAAATTAGCAGCAGGCTATGCGACATTGTTTGGCAAGGATTGGGCGCATGTTGCCGGAATCTGGCACGACCTCGGCAAATACAATCCTGAATTCCAACGTTACATCGGTGACAAGACAGGTTATGTCGCCGCCAATGCCCACATTGAAACCGACCATGCTCCCGGCAAAGTCAATCACTCCGCTGCTGGTGCGTTGTATGCCGTACAGAAGCATCCCGCATTGGGCAGAATTCTTGCCTATCTGATTGCGGGTCATCACTCCGGTTTGCCAGATTGGGTGAAAGATGATGCTGACGGGCGTTCATTGGAAGAAATCCTGCAAGATGGCATCCATTTGGATAAAGCTCTGCAAGCTCCTGTTCCTGATGACATCCTGCAAACCAAAATGCCTACGTCTGCCCCTGTGGGGGGCATTGATAATGCAGCGTTGTGGATACGAATGCTTTTTTCTTGCCTAGTTGATGCGGATTTTCTGGATACCGAAACCTTCATGCAGCCGGACAAACAGGATTTGCGCGGGCAATACCCTGACCTGAATAGCTTATTGACTGGATTCAACGACCACATGGCAGGCTTTGCAGCAAAAGCAGCAGATACCCCAGTCAACCGCTTGCGTACACAAATCTTGCGTGATTGCCGGAAAGCAGCAGAAAAACTACCTGGTATATTTTCCCTGACCGTACCAACCGGCGGTGGTAAAACACTTTCTGGTATGGCATTCGCGCTTGAACATGCGATCCGGCACGGTAAGCAGCGCGTCATTTACGCCATCCCCTACACCAGCATAATTGAGCAAACCGCCAATATCTACCGCCATATCTTTGGTAATTGCGTGGTGGAACATCACAGCAATCTTGACCCCGACAAGGAAGACGCGCAAAGCCGCTTGGCGGCGGAAAACTGGGATGCGCCGATTATTGTTACCACCAACGTGCAACTGTTTGAATCGCTGTTTGCCAGCCGTACTAGCCGTTGCCGCAAGCTGCACAACTTGGCAAACAGCGTGATCGTGTTGGATGAAGCGCAATTGTTACCGCCGGAATTCCTGAACCCGATTTTGGGCGTGATGAAAGCTCTGGTAGAGCATTACGGTGTGACCTTCGTTCTTTCTACAGCTACTCAACCAGCGTTACACACTTACCACGATACATTTGGTAGTGCAGTAGTGAAAGGCTTTGAAGCCGAGCAAATCACCGAAATCATGCCTGATCCTGAAGCATTGTTTGCTGCACTGGAGCGGGTAAAAGTCGAATTGCCAGACGATTTGATAACAGAACGTTCGTGGGAGGATGTGGCAGAGGAAATTGCTGAACTGGATTCTGTGCTGGTTATCGTCAATACCAAACAGCAGGCTGCGGAACTGTGTCGTTTGTTGCCTCCTGAGACTTACTACCTGACGACCAATTTGTGTGGGGAACACCGTTCCGAGAAGTTAAAAGAAATCCGCCAGCGTTTGCAAGACGGTGAGCCGGTTCGTGTGGTCAGTACGCAGTTGATTGAAGCCGGAGTTGATGTGGATTTCCCCGTGGTTTACCGGGCGTTAGCTGGGCTTGATTCCATTGCGCAAGCCGCCGGACGTTGCAACCGTGAGGGCAAGCTGTCGGAAAAAGGGCGCGTGGTTGTGTTCGTGCCGCCACTCAATGCCAAACTACCGGGGCATCTGGGGCGGTCGGTGACGGTGTGCCGTTCCTTGTTACCAACTTTCACCCAAGCACCGCTACACCATTCGCATTTTCAGATTTACTTTGAACACTTTTATGCGCGAGCAGAATCGCGGGATAAACATGGCATTGTCGATTTGCTTAGTCAGAATGCGCGTGAATTAAAAATCCAGTTCCGCACGGCAGCCCAACGTTTTCGGCTAATTGATGACGAAGGTTCAGCAGTGCTGGTGACATACGGTGATGGTGCAAAACTGATTGAACAACTGAAAATCATCGGGCCGAAACGTAACCTGATGCGGAAGCTACAACGCCACACCGTAACCGTGCGTGAGCAGGTGAAAAAGCGCTTGCTACAGGCGGGTAACATTCGCGAGTTTGCCAATCTTCCCGGTATTTACGAGCAAATTACGCCGGGATTATACGATCAAAAACTTGGTTTATTAGTGGATGGTGTGTCACTATCTGCTGAATCCTTATACATTTGAGGCTTTGCGACTATGCAAACTTTTTGTCTGGAAGTAACAGGTGATTTTGCCTGCTTCACTCGACCGGAAATGAAGGTGGAACGTGTATCTTACGATGTCATCACGCCTTCTGCCGCCCGCGCCGTATTCGAGTCGATTTTGTGGAAGCCTGCGATTCGCTGGCATATCCGCAAAATTGAAGTGTTGAAGCCGATTCGCTGGATCAATTTGCGCCGCAATGAGGTATCAGGGGTTGTACCTGCCGGGGCAGTCAAATCCGCGATGAAGCAGGGCAAAGGCAACCTCGGCATGTATGTAGAGGAAGACCGCCAACAACGAGCAGGTTTGTTCTTGCGGGATGTGCGCTACCGACTTCACGCTGATTTTGAAATGCTGAATAACAACCCCGAAAACAGCACGATCAAGTTTGCCGAAATGTTTAAACGCCGTGCCAGCAAAGGGCAATGTTTCAATCAGCCGTACCTTGGCACACGCGAATTTTCCTGTGACTTCCGTTTGGTTGAAGACGAAACAGTTCTCACACAACCATTGGCAGAAACACGGGAGCTGGGCTGGATGCTGTACGACATGGATTTTGCCGATACAGCCAATCCGATGCCGCGCTTCTTTCAGGCAAAAATGCAGGACGGTGTGATTCACATCCCCGCATGGGACAGCGAGGAGATACGCGGATGATTCTGCAAGCACTCTACGATTACTACCAACGCAAATCAGCCAATGCCGATTCTGCTTTAGCACCAGCCGGATTTGAGTACAAAGAAATCCCCTTCATTCTGGAAATTACTGCCGATGGCAAACTGGCGCAGATTGAAGATACCCGCACGGGTGATGGCAAAAAGAAGCGGGCAAAGTCTGAGCGTGTGCCGCAAGGGGTCAAAAAAACCTCCGGTGTTGCTGCCAATCTGCTATGGGATAACGCCGAATACGTGTTGGGTATTGGTACCAAAGGCAAGCCAGAGCGGGTAAAGGAACAGCAAGCCGCTTTTGCCGAACGTATCCGCCAATTGGATATTGCAGAACAGGATGAGGGCATCGCGGCGGTATTGGCTTTTCTGGAAAATCTGGATACCGAAACCTTGCAGCAACAACCGCAATGGGAAGAAATTGCTGCCACCAATCCTAACCTGACGTTTCGTTTGCAAGGGCAACTGCATTTGGTTTGCCAAAGCCGCAAAGTTCAAGCGGCATTGATGAGTGCAGGCGGTGACGATAACGCTAAAGCTACTTGCCTGTTGACGGGCGAACAAGCCGAGATTGAACGCCTGCACCCCTCCATCAAAGGTGTGTGGGGGGCGCAAAGTTCTGGGGCGAACATCATTTCTTTTAACCTTGATGCGTTTACGTCTTACGGCAAGAGTCAGAGTTTCAATGCGCCTGTCAGTAAAGAAGCGGCGTTTGCCTATACCACGGCGTTGAATCACTTGCTGAGTAAAGATTCTACGCAACGGATGCAGGTGGGCGATGCTTCCACCGTTTTCTGGGCTGAGCAAGAACATTCGCTGGTGGATGATTTCACCGCGCTGTGGGGTGCGGCGGATAACAATAAAGATAATCCAGACCGCAATACCAACGCGGTGAAAGCCTTGTACAAAGCTGTCCAAGAATACGGGCGCAATCCTGCGTTGGGCGAAACAACCCGGTTTTTTATTCTGGGGCTTGCACCCAATGCGGCACGTATCAGCATCCGTTTCTGGCATGTGGGAACAGTACGGGAAGTCAGTCAGCGCATCGTCGATCACTTTGACTATTTGCAGATTGACCGTAGCGAACGCGATGTGGAATTTCTGCCGCTGTGGTTGTTGTTACGCTCAACCGCGTTGCTGGGAAAAACAGAGAATGTTCCCCCCAATCTGGCAGGTGATGTAATCCGCTGCATTTTGGAAGGCTTGCCTTACCCACAAACATTATTGGCTTCGGCTGTGCGGCGTATCCGTGCAGAACAGGAAGTCACTTACCCACGGGCGGCTTTGATCAAAGCCTATTTGAACCGACTTAACCCAACGGAGAATCTTGCCGTGTCACTTGATCTTGAAAATTCAAATACGGGCTACCGTTTAGGTCGTCTGTTTGCGGTGCTGGAAAAAATACAGGAAGAAGCCCAACCCGGTATTAATGCCACCATCCGTGACCGTTATTACGGGGCTGCTTCTGCCACACCTGTCACTGTGTTTTCCACGCTGTTGAAATTGAAAAACCATCATTTGAGCAAGCTGGATAACAAGGGGCGAGTCAGTAACTTTGAAAAGCTGTTGGGCGAAATTATGGGCGGCATTGTCGATTTCCCAGCCCATTTACCCTTAGCTGATCAAGGGCGTTTTGCGATTGGTTACTACCACCAGCGTCAAGATTTTTTCAAGAAACGCGAACATACGCCAGATGCTTGAAATCTGGTGCGGATTGAAACAAGAAGCATACTAAAACTGAAACTGCCCAACCTGAATATGAAACTGGGACACAAGGAGAATTGTTATGAGCTTACAAAACCGTTATGACTTCGTACTGCTGTTTGATGTGAAAGATGGCAACCCTAATGGCGACCCGGATGCAGGCAATTTGCCGCGTGTCGATGCAGAAACCGGGCAAGGCTTGGTGACGGATGTTAGCCTGAAACGCAAAGTCCGCAATTTCATTGGGTTGCTGAAAGAAGAACAGCCGCCTTACGAAATCTACGTCAAGGAAAAAGCCATTCTGAACAAGCAGCACGAACGCGCTTACCAAGCCATTCCCGGTGGGGCGGAAATGTTGGCAGGCGATGATAAGAAACGCAAAGGCGGCGACAAGGTGGAAGAAGCGCGGCAGTGGATGTGCCATAACTTCTTTGACGTGCGGACTTTTGGCGCGGTCATGTCTACGGGCGTGAACTGTGGGCAGGTACGTGGGCCGGTACAAATCACCTTCGCCCGTTCGGTTGATCCGGTTATCGCTAGTGAACATTCGATTACTCGGATGGCAGTAGCGACAGAAAAAGAAGCAGAAAAGCAGGATGGTGACAACCGCACGATGGGGCGCAAGTTCACCGTGCCGTATGGTTTGTATGTTGCGCACGGTTTCGTTTCTGCACATTTAGCCGATCAGACAGGTTTTTCTGATACCGACCTAGAACTGTTGTGGCAAGCACTCGGCAATATGTTTGAGCATGACCGTTCCGCTGCCCGTGGCGAAATGGCGACCCGTGGCTTGTATGTGTTCAAGCATGAAAGCAAATTGGGTAATGCGCAGGCGTTCAGTTTGTTTGAGCGCATTAAGGCTGAATTGAAAGACAAAAACAGTGTGCCGCGTAGCTTCAGTGATTATGCCGTTTCGGTGAATGCGGACAATCTGCCCAATGGTGTGGAACTGCTGACGTTGGTTGGGTAACTGTCTATGACCGAACCACTCACTCCCATCATGCTTTCCGCGCTGCAACACTACAGCTATTGCCCGCGCCAGTGTGCGCTGATCCATCAGGAACAGACGTTTGATGACAATGTGCATACGGTGCGCGGCAATTTGGCGCATGAGCGCGTGGATAGCGGCGAAAGTGGCACGGAATACGGAGTGCAGGTGGAGCGTTCGTTGCCGTTGTACAGCGAACGTTATGGGCTGACGGGTAGGGCGGATGCGGTGGAATTTCTCGACGACGGCACGCCTTACCCCATCGAATACAAGCAGGGTTCGCGCCAGAAAAAGATGCACGATGATGTGCAATTGGTGGGGCAGGCTTTGTGTTTGGAGGAAATGACGGGTAGGGCTGTGCCGGAAGGGGCGGTTTTCCACCATAAAAGCCGTCGTCGCCGCGCTGTGCCGATTACGCCGGAGTTGCGTGAATTCACTATTGGTTTGATTGCGAAGGTGCGGGCGTTGCTGGAGTCGGGGCAGATGCCGCCGCCTGTGGAGGAGCGGGCGTTGTGTAAGGAATGTTCGTTGCAGGAGAGTTGCCAGCCGGATTTGGTGGGGAGTCGCAGCCGTATCCGCCGTTTGCAGCAGTCGCTATTTGATGTCGAAGATGAGGGGGATGTGTGAAGTCATTGCTCAATACCTTGTATGTGTCGACTGATGGGGCGTACCTGAAATTGGAGGGCGAAACGTTGGTGCTGTCGGTGGAAAAGGTGAAAAAGCATCAAGTGCCGCTGCATCATTTGGGGGCGATTGTGTGTCTGGGGCGGGTGGCGATTAGCCCGGCGTTGATGGCGCGGTGTATGGAGGATGGGCGTAGCATTGTGTGGTTGAATGAACACGCACGGTTTCAGGCGCGGGTTGAAGGGCCGGTGAATGGCAATATTTTGTTGCGGCAGGCGCAGTTTCGGGCGGCTGATCGGGTGGAAACGGCGTTGGCATTGAGCAAGGCGTTCATTGCGGGGAAGTTGCGCAATAGCCGGAATGTGTTGTTGCGCAGTGCGCGGGATAGCAAGGATGAGGAGGCTAAAGCGCAGTTGGTGCGGGCGGCGAAGTCGCTGGGTATCAATTTGCGCAATCTGGCTCATGCGGAATCGGCGGCGTCGGTGTTGGGGCTGGAAGGCGATGCGGCGCGGGTGTATTTTGAACAGTTCAATACGATGATCAAGCCGCAGATGCGCGAGGAATTTGAGTACAAGGGGCGGAGTCGCCGCATACGCGCCAACTTAAGCCCCTAACCCCTTGTTTCCTCTTGCAAACAAGATGTGGCAACCCCACACAGATGCTTTTACCGACCAAAGTGAAAGTTCCCATGAAGTTGCCACCATTATTAGATACCCGTTTTGCCCAATTCCTGCAAGTGCTGCCAGCCGATTATCACGAACAAGCGTATGCCTTCAAAGCCTTCGCCCGTCCCCGCAAGATCAAAAGCCCGCTGCAATTGCTCCAGTTAGTGCTGGCGTACTGCGGTTTGGACTTGTCGCTACGCAGTTGCGCCGGGGAGGTCGCCCAGAGGCAGGGCTACCTCAGTGACACGGCGGTAAAAAAAGACTGGAAGCCTGTGTTCCGTGGGTAAAATCCCTGCTGGCAGGCGTATTTGGGCTAAGCGAGGTGGTCGATAGCGGCAAACTGCGCTTCATCGTCATTGATGGCTCGACCGTGCAAGAACCGGGAGCTACTGCCACGACCTATCGCCTGCATATCGCGATTGATTTGATCAACCTCAGCCTGCATCAAGTGGAAGTCACCACCGATAAAGAAGGCGAAAACCTCGACCATTACACGTTGGCAGCAGGCGATGTGGTGCTGATTGACCGGGGTTATAACCAACCCAAAACGCTTGTCCCTTTCATCGACCGAGGCGGTGATGTGGTATTACGCTACAACGCCCACAGCATGAACCTGTATGAAGATGGCAAAGGGGATGATACCGGACACCTAGTCAAAATCGACTGGTACACGCGCTTACGTAAGCTGGGTAAACGCCCCAGTTGTGTGCCGGTTTGGTTATGTCATGGCAACAAACGCATTCAGGGCTACCTTCACGCGATCCCCTTACCCGAAGAAAAAGCTGCTGAAGCGCGGCGCAAAGCCAGACAACGCGCCAAAGACAAAGGACGTAACCCCAGCACGGAAGCCCTTTGCCTGAGCGAATGGGTACTGATTTTCACGTCATTACCGCCTGAAGTGCTGTGTACCACCACCGCATCTGCACTCTATCGTGTCCGCTGGCAGGTTGAATTAGTGATCAAACGCCTCAAAAGTTTGCTGAATGTCGATGAACTACGGGCGCACAAAGGCTCAAAACTGGCTGAGCTGTATCTACACGGCAAATTATTGTACGCAGCCGTGCTGGAAAAGATGACGCAAAGTCGCTTTGCCAATGCCAAACGTAAACTCGACAATCCCCGCCAACTCACTGATTGGCGACTGTGGAAAACCGTCGCGGACGACCTCAAAGCAGGCATCAAAGCCTGTTTTCCTGTCGATGCACGCTTTGCGGATGACAATATCAAGAGTTTGAGCGAACGCCCCAGAAAGCGGACGTTGCAATGTTTACCCAGCCCCATTCTTGCTCTGTTGAACCAATGCCGAGAAATGGCGTTGAGCCGTGTTTAATCAAGGGGATAGGGGCTTAAGTTGGCGCGTATGCGGAGTCGCCGTCCGCCGAAGGATACGGTCAATGCGCTGATTTCGTTCCTGTATGCGCTGCTGGGGAATGATTGCCGCAGTGCGTTGGAGACGGTGGGGCTTGATCCGCAGTTGGGGTTTTTCCATGTGGTGCGCCCCGGTCGCCCAGCGTTGGCGTTGGATTTGTTGGAGGAGTTTCGGGCGGTACTGGGGGATCGCTTGGCGTTGACGTTGATCAATCGTGGGCAGTTGCGCCAGAAGGATTTTGATTTTCGCCCCGGTGGGGCGGTGATGTTGAATGATACGGGGCGCAAAACGGTGATTTTGGCGTATCAGGAGCGTAAAAAGGAAACTTTGCAGCATCCGGTGTTGGAGTCGCAGGTGGAGATTGGTTTGTTGCCGTTGCTTCAGGCGCGGATGTTGGCGCGGTATTTGCGCGGGGATGTAGAGGCATATATCCCGTTCCTTAACAAATGAGTGAAGATTAAGAACCCCTCACCCCAACCCCTCTCCCTCAAGGGGCGAGGGGCTATAAGATGGAGTGCAGTATGTTGATTTTGGTGAGTTATGATGTTTCTACGTTGGAGGCGGCGGGGCGGAAGCGGTTGCGGCGGGTGGCGAAGGTTTGCCAGAACTATGGGCAACGGGTGCAGAAGTCGGTGTTTGAGTGCAAGGTGGATGCGATGACGCTGGAAATTTTGCAGGACGCGCTGCTAAAGGAGATCAGTCTGACGGAGGATAATTTGCGGATTTACCGTTTGACTGAGCCGCTGACCAAGAATGTGAAGGAGTTTGGGAAGTTTCGGGCGACTGACTTTGATGCACCATTGATTCTGTGATTATTTTTTGTGGAAATGCGTTATGGATCATAATCCTAGCGCAATTTTGTATGGATTTATGGTATAATTAGCGCTGACGTGTATTGCGCGAACCCGTAGCGATGGCGAATTCGCTGGGGGTTTCGCGGAATCGCAACCCGTTGATTTTACTTGGAACGAAACCATGAATCCTCGCCGCGAACCATCCCTCTCATCCCCGCCTTATCGGTTCGCGCAACCTCGTCAAAAATCTCTTGTATTTTATGCCCTTACATCTGGGCGATTCTCCCGGCTTTATTGGTCGGGAGTGGATTGAAACGTAATAGCTTGCCACACGGTTTGCGGCCTGGCTTAATTCTCCCGGCTTTATTGGTCGGGAGTGGATTGAAACACCTACGGATAAACCGGTTACGTTAGTTTCCGTGAATTCTCCCGGCTTTATTGGTCGGGAGTGGATTGAAACATTTATCTATCGTTTACCTCTGTATTATTTGCTATTCTCCCGGCTTTATTGGTCGGGAGTGGATTGAAACTTTGCCGTTCTCCAACATCTCAGAAACGATAGAAATTCTCCCGGCTTTATTGGTCGGGAGTGGATTGAAACGTCTTGCATCGTCCTTACCCACAAACTGCGGGTTATTCTCCCGGCTTTATTGGTCGGGAGTGGATTGAAACATCTTAATGAGGATGTAAAAACCAAGCTCAATACCATTCTCCCGGCTTTATTGGTCGGGAGTGGATTGAAACTTATAATAAATCACAAGAACGAAAAATCTCTAAATTCTCCCGGCTTTATTGGTCGGGAGTGGATTGAAACATATATCATTACGTTAAGGAGTATAAATATGCAATTCTCCCGGCTTTATTGGTCGGGAGTGGATTGAAACAAATGGCAGTCAGGCGAACCCGACACTACCCCAATTCTCCCGGCTTTATTGGTCGGGAGTGGATTGAAACCATTATCACCAACAATAACACTACTGTTTTTCAAAATTCTCCCGGCTTTATTGGTCGGGAGTGGATTGAAACAAGTCACAGCTAGAAAATTCGATTGTATCCATACAATTCTCCCGGCTTTATTGGTCGGGAGTGGATTGAAACCGAAAACGCACCTAGTCATAATGGCTACCTTGTGGATTCTCCCGGCTTTATTGGTCGGGAGTGGATTGAAACCTTTGGTGTGATGTTTCCATCACCGTGTGGTATTACATTCTCCCGGCTTTATTGGTCGGGAGTGGATTGAAACGTCTGGTGGGAGTTGACCTGATAAAACGTCTAATATTCTCCCGGCTTTATTGGTCGGGAGTGGATTGAAACACTGCCCACCTCCTCCCAAGGCCGAAGAAAAAGATTCTCCCGGCTTTATTGGTCGGGAGTGGATTGAAACCGATTGTTTCGATAACACCACCCATTACATCGGATTCTCCCGGCTTTATTGGTCGGGAGTGGATTGAAACTGTGATTGCGTACACCGTGGAAAGATCAATCAATATTCTCCCGGCTTTATTGGTCGGGAGTGGATTGAAACCCAAAAACGCACAATAGAGGTGCAAAATGAGCGAAATTCTCCCGGCTTTATTGGTCGGGAGTGGATTGAAACGGTGCAATGCGCCGTAGTCTGCCGATTCGCGTGTTATTCTCCCGGCTTTATTGGTCGGGAGTGGATTGAAACTCCCCGATAAAACTTCACTTTTTCGAGGCGACATTATTCTCCCGGCTTTATTGGTCGGGAGTGGATTGAAACGCTTGTGTGATGTTAGCCTAAGAATGAATTAGGATTCTCCCGGCTTTATTGGTCGGGAGTGGATTGAAACCCGTCGTAACCCGGCGAATTGGGGATAAACCCCGGATTCTCCCGGCTTTATTGGTCGGGAGTGGATTGAAACCGTTGCCAGATGCCTATGCGCTGGTGAGCCAGATATTCTCCCGGCTTTATTGGTCGGGAGTGGATTGAAACAGTTGATAATTATAACCCTGAAAAATACTCTCCATTCTCCCGGCTTTATTGGTCGGGAGTGGATTGAAACATGGATACATTGACTAACCTACAACAGCGGTTCGATTCTCCCGGCTTTATTGGTCGGGAGTGGATTGAAACAATGGTGAAATCAGCGTAGGCTTTACCGGCTGGATTCTCCCGGCTTTATTGGTCGGGAGTGGATTGAAACTTGCATATCATCACACCGGCATGAAGGTATCAAAATTCTCCCGGCTTTATTGGTCGGGAGTGGATTGAAACAACAACAAATCAGGAACAAAACAAGAAAGTAGACAAAATTCTCCCGGCTTTATTGGTCGGGAGTGGATTGAAACTTTAATGCTGATGTTTCAAGCGCCAGTTTATGCAGAATTCTCCCGGCTTTATTGGTCGGGAGTGGATTGAAACAAGCCGACTCTGCCACATTACCGTTAGTCGGTGGATTCTCCCGGCTTTATTGGTCGGGAGTGGATTGAAACCCCCTTACCAATCTCTATAGCCAACACCTCACCGCATTCTCCCGGCTTTATTGGTCGGGAGTGGATTGAAACGGGTTAGCTTATAAAACTGGACAATTTGCTGCACATTCTCCCGGCTTTATTGGTCGGGAGTGGATTGAAACCGCCGGAAAAAGGGCTTTAGGCGTTACATACCAAATTCTCCCGGCTTTATTGGTCGGGAGTGGATTGAAACACCTAAATTGGTATCCCCCGTATTACAATGCGGGATTCTCCCGGCTTTATTGGTCGGGAGTGGATTGAAACGGTGCAACAGTAGCACCTGATGACGGTACAGCACCTATTCTCCCGGCTTTATTGGTCGGGAGTGGATTGAAACAAACTAACAGCATCACAAAGGGACTGCTTTGAAAATTCTCCCGGCTTTATTGGTCGGGAGTGGATTGAAACACAGCAATGAACCCTGAAAAACTGATAGCCGCGATTCTCCCGGCTTTATTGGTCGGGAGTGGATTGAAACGGAAACCCTACCAGCATCACGAAGGGACTGCTGTGGGGATTCTCCCGGCTTTATTGGTCGGGAGTGGATTGAAACGCGGCAATGGGTTGACCCTCGCAACACTTCGGTGGCCGCGATTCTCTCCGGCTTTATTGGTCGGGAGTGGATTGAAACGTGCTTTACCCATTACTACATTAGCTAAGCGATTCTCCCGGCTTTATTGGTCGGGAGTGGATTGAAACCTGTGAATAGAGTAACAGCACAGCGAAACCATTCTCCCGGCTTTATTGGTCGGGAGTGGATTGAAACCCCGCGATGGAACCCAAAAAAACCGATAGCCACGATTCTCCCGGCTTTATTGGTCGGGAGTGGATTGAAACGGTAGCAATCATTTATTTGCTTAACCAACAAAAACAGATTCTCCCGGCTTTATTGGTCGGGAGTCAAATTGAAACCTTTGAATGGTGAGAGGTTAAATAGAACGGTCAATTGTTCTCCGGCTTTATTGGTCAGAAATCAATAAACAGGTAGATAATCCTGATTCAACTTCTTAAAATCTTTATTCTCCCGGTTTTATTGGTCGAGAAGTCGATTGAAACTTTTCTGGTCTATTGTTGGACGATACACATGGGTTCGTCCCGGCTTTATTGGTCGGAAATGAATTGAACAAACCAGCTTGGAACGTGACAAGCTAAACGCACAATTCTCCCGGCTTTATTGGTCGGGAGTCGATTGAAACGATACGCACCTCGTGATCAGCGATCAGCATCCTGATTCTCCGGCTTGATTCTGGTCGGGAGTGGATTGAAACAGGCTTACCAGTAAAGGCAACGTCGTTATCATTGGATTCTCTCCGGCTTTATTGGTCGCTGGAGCGGATTGAAACCCGAATACATACCTGATACCGATGCTGGCAGTATATTCTCCCGGCTTTATTGGTCGGGAGTGGATTGAAACCAGCAGCTGGGCAGGCTGGCGACAACGAGCAATGCTAATTCTCCCGGCTTTATTGGTCGGGAGTCAATCGAAACCGCTTTGGCTGGTCGCTTCGCCATCATCATCGCATTCTCCCGGCTTTATTGGTCGGGAGTGGATTGAAACCCGGTTTGCAGACTCTCTGGCCTTGGCATCGTGCGATTCTCCCGGCTTTATTGGTCGGGAGTGGATTGAAACTCCGGCGACGCTGGAAATCGGTTAGCGACTGTATTCTCCGGCTTTATTGGTCGGGAGTGGATTGAAACTCGACTGCGCCATTTACGCCGTAGTTTGCAAGGATATTCTCCCGGCTTTATTGGTCGGGAGTGGATTGAAACCGCACGGTCAAAACGGTCAGCCGCCGTTAACGCCATTCTCCCGGCTTTATTGGTCGGGAGTGGATTGAAACTTCAGGAGCTAACCCATGAAACCCATCCGCACATGATTCTCCCGGCTTTATTGGTCGGGAGTGGATTGAAACAAGTGAACTTGACGATATGTCGCACGTTCCGAATTCATTCTCCCGGCTTTATTGGTCGGGAGTGGATTGAAACTTTTACTTGCCAGTAAAACCTTTATGCCCAGCAGCCATTCTCCCGGCTTTATTGGTCGGGAGTGGATTGAAACTTGACTTGCGCGTTCAGCTGTACCAACGTGTCGCATTTCCCGGCTTTATTGGTCGGGAGTGGATTGAAGACGGTCACGTCACGCAAGCTGTTGACGGTGATGTTGATTCTCCCGGCTTTATTGGTCGGGAGTGGATTGAAACCACCAACATCGTGAGCTCCGCTTGATGTGGCGATTAGGTAGATTCTCCCGGCTTTATTGGTCGGGAGTCGATTGAAACATGCAGTTCGCACGGCATTGCATCGGTCAGGTTTCCAAATTCTCCCGGCTTTATTGGTCGGGAGTGGATTGAAACTGATGCAAGCGATTTCAAATGTATAATCAGCAAACGCTCTATTCTCCCGGCTTTATTGGTCGGGAGTGGATTGAAACAGGTCGAATTACGGAGGTGGTGCATGAGCTATCGGCATTCTCCCGGCTTTATTGGTCGGGAGTGGATTGAAACAGTCGCATGTCTTGTGGCTGGGTGCGTCTATCGCGCATTCTCCCGGCTTTATTGGTCGGGAGTGGATTGAAACATGGCAATACTGGTCAGAGCGCACGTTAACGCATTGGTATTCTCCCGGCTTTATTGGTCGGGAGTCGGATTGAAACGGTTCGATACCAATTCGTTAACCGTTCGCTTTAGCATTATTCTCCGGCTTTATTGGTCGGGAGTGGATTGAAACAGCTCGGGTACCGCCACGCGTGATCAGCGCTTGCAGGATTCTCCCGGCTTTATTGGTCGGGAGTGGATTGAAACCTGATCAATCGCGCAAGTTCCACTTCCATGTGGTTATTCTCCCGGCTTTATTGGTCGGGAGTGGATTGAAACTGGATGTGAGCTAAGTGGATGCGCAAGGCTTACCACGACCATTCTCCCGGCTTTATTGGTCGGGAGTGGATTGAAACGACTTCAGACATGGCAGTTAGCTGAATGAGCATCGCTGATTCTCCCGGCTTTATTGGTCGGGGAGTGGATTGAACCACACCGCATCCATACAGCATAACCCGCACCAAACTTACCCATTCACTTGAACAAATTCTGTCACCGCCCTACACTTTAAAGCACGAGTAAACCATAAGGGGAAACCGCCATGACTGCGATAGCAGACCTACAGCCCGAATACATACTGGGTAGCGACGGCAAAACCAAAGCCGTCATCCTCAGCCTTGAATGCATCACCGCCCTACTTCAGCGCCTCAATCAATACGAACAAGACGACGACTGGGACAAGCAAATTCAAACCGATGCCGAAAGCGGCAGGCTTGACAGGCTATTTGCCGCCGACATCCAAGCGTATGAGGCAGGTCAATGCCAACCGATCTAACCCACTACGCCCCGCCCGGCTTCTGGCGACACTACAACGCACTGCCAGAAGCCATCCAACAACTTGCCAAAAAACAATACCAACTACTCAAAGCCAATCCACACCACCACTCACTCCGCTTCCAACCCAAACACGGCACACCCTACTGGGCGGCGCGAGTCAGCCAAGATTATCGCGCTTTGGCACGCTACCAAGGCAACGGCAACTACCTATGGCTATGGATAGGCACACACAGCGACTACCAAAGACTCCTCTCCGGCAAATAGCCCTCCTCAGTGGATTGAAACTAATGCGCATGGTAAGTCGTGATTGGGTCTAAAATCGTCGGAATTCCCTCTAATTTAACGTTTGTCTTCGGATAATCCAGCGTGTAATGCAAGCCACGGCTCTCAGGGCGATTCATCGCCGAGCGTATAATAAGCCACGCGACCAAGGCCAAGTTGCGCACTTCAATCAAATCGCTGGTTACGCGGAAATTGGCGTAATACTCGTCGATTTCGCGCAGCAACAATTCCATGCGGTTGCGGGCGCGTTGCAGGCGCTTGGTGGTGCGCACAATGCCGACGTAATCCCACATAAAGCGGCGAATTTCATCCCAGTTATGCGTAATCACCACGCGTTCGTCCGAATCGGTGACGCGGCTTTCGTCCCAATGCGGAATTGGCAAATCCAACGGCGGCTCTTGCAAGCGACTGACAATATCTTGCGCGGCTGATTTGCCATAGACTAAACACTCCAATAAGGAATTGCTGGCGAGCCGATTGGCACCGTGCAGCCCGGTGTAGGAGGCTTCGCCGATGCAATAGAGCGCATCCACATCGGTATGCCCGTCGTGATCCACCATCACCCCGCCGCAGGTGTAATGCGCTGCCGGAACCACCGGCACGGGTTGCTTGCTCATGTCATAGCCAAATTTTTCACAGGTGGCGTACACATTGGGGAAATGGCTGAGAATGAACTCACGCGGCTTATGGCTAATGTCGAGGTAAACACAATCCAAGCCCAGCCGTTTCATTTCATGGTCGATTGCCCGTGCCACGATGTCACGCGGGGCAAGTTCTGCACGTGGGTCAAAACGTGGCATAAAGCGGCTGCCATCCGGGAGCAATAAACGCCCGCCTTCGCCACGTACCGCTTCGGTGATCAAGCTGGATTTGGCGTGCGGGTGATACAAGCACGTGGGATGAAATTGCATGAATTCCATGTTCGCGACGCGGCAACCGGCACGCCATGCCATCGCGATGCCGTCACCGCTCGCGCCATCGGGATTACTGGTGTAAAGGTACACTTTGCTGGCGCCGCCAGTTGCCAGCACGGTGAAACGGGCTTGCAGGGTTTGAATGCGCTTGGCTTTGCGGTTGAGTACATACGCACCAATGCAGCGGTTGCTGCGATGACCGAGTTTGCGGGCAGTGATAAGGTCTACCGCAATATGGTGTTCCAGCAGCGTGATATTGGCACATTGGCGCACTTGCCCGACCAGCGTGTGTTCAATCGCTGCACCACTGGCATCGGCAGAATGTGCAATGCGCCGGTGGCTGTGCCCGCCTTCACGGGCCAAGTGCAGGCGGTTGGCATCGTCATCTTCACGGGTGAACGGCACGCCCGCATCCAGCAACCATTTAATGGAGCTTGCGCCATTTTCCACGGTGAAACGCACGGCGGCTTCATCGCATAAGCCTGCGCCCGCATTGAGGGTGTCTTCAATGTGCGAAGCCACGCTATCAGTGGCATCCAAAACCGCTGAAATACCGCCTTGTGCGTAAACCGTGCTGCCTTCAGTGAGCACGTCTTTGCTCAGTACCGCTACCTTGCAATCGCTGGGTAAACTGAGCGCTAGGGTCAAACCCGCTGCGCCGCTGCCAATGATTAATACATCATACATATTTGTCTCGCTTATTCCTGTGCGGAATTGATCAGGTTTACCTATTCTAATCTTGCTGCGTGGCATGTAGCATATAGTCTTAGAGAGATAATAACTAAGGAGTAAAGCCCTGATGGGCATGAGCCTAACCGATCTCGAACTGGTGCAACGTGTCCAGTCCGGGGATAAAAGATCATTTGACGTGTTGGTATTAAAATATCAGCACAAGGTTGTCAGCCTTGTGTTGCGCTATGTCCATGACCACGATACTGCGCAGGATGTCGCGCAAGAAGCTTTCATTAAAGCCTATAAAGGGCTGAAAAACTTTCGCGGTGAAAGTGCTTTTTATACATGGTTGTACCGCATCGCGATTAATAGTGCTAAAAATTATCTGGTTTCTCAGAATCGCCGTTTGCCGGATAACGATATTGATGCACATGAAGCGGAACAATTTGAGGGTGAGTCTGCTCTAAAGGAATATGCCACTCCCGAACGCGAGTTGCTGACCGCAGAGATTCAATCCACCGTGTCGAAAGCCATTGAGGATTTACCCGAAGATTTGCGTACCGCGATCATGCTGCGGGAGCTGGAGGGCATGAGCTACGAAGAAATTGCAGAGACAATGGACTGTCCAATAGGTACTGTACGCTCACGGATTTTCCGAGCGCGTGAGTCGATTGATAAAGTATTGAGACCCTTACTTGGCTAAAACCCCCGAGAGTAGTGTCTCAGGTGCAGGTGAAACTATGAACATAAGCAAAGAAGAATTCTTGTCGGCATTGCTGGACGACGAGAGCGGTGAGTTTGAGCGGCGGCGTTTGCTCGATGAGCTGAAAAAAGACGACGCATTAGGGCAAACCTTGTCACGCTACGCCTTTATCGGCGAAACCATGCGTGCCAGCAAAGGGCAAGCAATGGGGCAGGGCGTTTCCCTGTTGTCCCGCATTCAAGATGAATTGGCGGATGAGCCAGCCTATGCGCCGGAGAATGTGGTCGCCATGCCAGCCCGTGCTAATGCCAGCGCAGCGCCTAGCCGTGTGCAAGCCTACCGTTGGTTTGGCATGGGAATGGCGGCAACCGTGGCGGCTGTGGCAGTGGGTGGTTTGTTGTTTTTCAACCAAACGCCGACCCCAAATGCACAAATGGCAGCCGCATTGCCTGCTACTGCGCCAGTGAATGCGGCAGCTACGGCACCAACCTTGGTCGCGGTGGCAGATGCGGACACGCGCATTCAGCAAGTCGGGCGGGTTGACCCACAAACCCGTGACATTTTGAAACAGTACGTGGCGCAGCATGTGAAATATGCTTCAACCACGGTGATTGCACCATCTATTCGGGCGGCTTCTTATGCTAACGATTAAGTACACGGTTTCCAGCGCAGTGTTGGCGGGGGTATTGGCGTGGTCGACCCCCAGCATGGCGAACGAGGCGGGTGATTTGCTGGCAAAAATGCGCAGTGCGGTGCATACGCTGGATTACACCGGAACACTGGTGTATTCACAGGGCAATGAGCTTTCCAGTTACCAGATTAGCCATAAAGTCGAAAATGGCGCGGAAAAGGAAAGCGTGGTGCGTTTAGCCCAAGGCGCGAATACGGCGGCTGAAAATGTGGAAAGCTTTTCATTGGCAAAATTTCAGCAAGTGCAACCGCAAATGGAAGAGGTTTATGCCTTGGATTTGGGCGGGCAGGAATTTGTCGCCAACCGCAATTGCCAGATTGTGGTGGCGCGTCCGCGTGATAAAATGCGTTACTTGCAGCGTTATTGTGTCGAGCCGGATACCGGCATGTTGTTGAAATATTCTTTGGTGGATCGTTCGCACAACACGGTTGAGCAATTAATGTTTACCACTTTAGACATTGCGGTGCCAGCGCAGGCAGCTACCCAGCCAACCGCGCCAATTGCGAACCCCGCACCGTCCGCCGCGATGCCACCCGCGACGGATTGGGTGTTTGCCTCCTTACCCGCAGGCTTCCAGCAAGTGCAGGATTTGCGGCAAGAAGGTGTGAATGGTCAGCCACCGATCCGCCAACTTATTTTGTCGGATGGCATGACCTCCGTGTCGGTTTTCATCGCGCCACCGGGCGCACCTAGCATGTTGGATAGCATTGGCATCTCCTCCGGTGCGATGAATATCTATGCAACTGAAGTGGCGCAACATCAAGTCACGTTGGTGGGTGAAGTTCCGGCGCTGACCCTGCAACGTATTAGCGAAAACTTGCAATATGCCCGTTAAACCCGACGTTCGCGTGATTAAGTTTGCGTCAAGTTCTAATGCTTATAATGATCAAAAAGCAGTAGAACAGAGGGCGCAGCGTATGATTGAGCAAACAGCAGTAGTGGTCAGTGTGGATTCGGGTTATGCATGGATTCTTCCCCAACAAAAATCCGGCGGGTGCAGTGGTTGTGCGACTAAAACCACGTGTTCGACGTCTTCTCCATTCGAGTTTTTGAATAAAGAACCTCAAAAAATGCGGGTTTTGAATCCTTCGTATGCGCGACCCGGGGATAACGTCGTGGTTGGCGTACAGGGTGAGGCTTTGGTCGCGTATTCTTTGCTAACGTATATGTTGCCGCTGATTGGTTTAATTCTCATGGCAGTGATAGGGCGTGAATTGTTGGCGCTTATTGGGATTACCAGCGAATGGGCGGCGATTTTCAGTGGACTGGCGGGGTTGTTGGGTGGGTTGCGGCTGGCTAATTTGGTGGCAGCGCGTTCGTTTCAGTCCAATCATTTCCAGCCGGTGATTTTGCGTGTTGTTGGGCAACCGATGTTCACGGGTGCGACGCCGCTTGTGTAAGCCTGATTGTTTGGGGAGTGTCATTCCATGCTGATGCCGTGGTTGCGAGTCGTGTTACTCGTTTGTGTTATGTCGTCAGCAGGAATGGCGGTTGCCGGTGAGTTGCCACAATTCACTGAAATGGTGAAGCAAAATAGCCCCGCCGTCGTGAATATCAGTACCAAGCAAAGCATCTCCCGCAGAAAATATTGCCGGATGAATTACGTTCGTCGGAAACGGACGAGTTGTTTGATGAGCTAATGAAGCGCTTTTTTGAGCGTGACGGCAGTGGTGGGCAGCCTTTCGATTTTGACAGTGATTCGCGTGGTTCTGGATTTATTTATTCGCAAGACGGTTACGTTGTCACCAATCATCACGTTGTTAAAGACGCAAATGCTATCACCATCAAGCTCAGTGACGGACGTGAATTAGCTGCGCAATTGGTCGGTAGCGATGAGCGTACTGATATTGCCTTGCTGAAAGTTGCGGCGACGGGTTTGCCGGTATTGCGCATGGGCAAATCCGAAACGCTGGAAGTCGGTGAATGGGTGTTGGCGATTGGCTCGCCGTTTGGTTTCGACCACAGTGCCACGGCGGGGATTGTGAGCGCGAAAGGGCGGAGTTTACCCGACGACGAATTACGTGCCGTTTATTCAAACCGATGTGGCGATTAACCCTGGCAATTCTGGTAGCCAGTTATTCAATCTGGCGGGCGAAGTGGTGGGCATTAACTCGCAGATTTACAGCCGTTCCGGTGGTTTTATGGGAGTCTCTTTCGCGATTCCGATGGATATTGCCCACGGCGTCATTGAGCAGTTGAAGAACAAGGGCGTGGTGTCGCGTGGTTGGATCGGTGTTTACGTGCAAGACATCAGCGCCGATTTAGCAGAATCCTTCAATATGGCGAAACCCGAAGGCGCGTTGGTGGCACAGGTGGTGCTGACCGGCATGCCGCACGGGTGTTGAATCAGGGCGATGTCATCCTCTCCTTTGCGGGCAAACCGATTGCTAATGCCGCCGCCTTGCCACCGGTTGTGGGGAGTATCCCGATTGGCGAAGCCGTTGCAGTGGAGATTTTACGCGAAGGCAAGCGTGAAACGTTAACCCTGACCGTGCGCGAACAAGTGCCACAAACCCGAAATCGGTTGAAACTGCGCTGGAACAACAACCCGCTCCCATGATCGGCACACTGGGAATGCAGGTGGTTGATACCGAAGCGGGCGTTATGGTGGAAGCGGTCATGGGTGAACCCGCCCGCCGCACCGGTATTGCTAAAGGCGATATTATTGCGCAACTCGATGGTAAACCGCTGACTTCCGCTGCTGAATTCAAAACCATTGCCGCTGCGCTGGAAGCTGGTAAAACGGTCGCTGCGCGGTCGTTTCAGTCCAACCATTTCCAGCCGGTGATGTTTGGTGTTGTTGGGCACCCGATGTTCACGGGTGCGACGCCGCTTGTGTAAAGCTGCGCCAAAGAGTGCGGCAATAGCAAGAGAGTGAAGCAAAAATTCATCTGAGCGTGTATTATGATTCAGGCTGTCATCTTTGTGAGGAGATGACAGCCTTTTTGTGTGAGTTTCAGAATGAGTTGACATTCACTTTTTTATTTTGGCATTTCTTCGATGAAGCGATTTTGAGGCAAGCATTACAGCATGGGTGAGGCGAACAAAAATATCCGCAACTTTTCGATCATTGCGCATATTGACCACGGTAAATCGACATTATCTGACCGTTTTATCCAATATTGCGGCGGTTTGGAACAGCGGGAAATGGAAGCACAAGTGCTGGATTCCATGGATCTGGAGCGTGAACGCGGCATTACCATCAAGGCGCAAAGCGTTTCGCTGGATTACAAAGCGCGTAATGGCGAAACCTACCATTTAAATTTCATCGACACACCGGGGCACGTGGATTTCTCCTACGAAGTCTCGCGCTCGTTGGCGGCGTGCGACGGCGCTTTGCTAGTGGTGGATGCGTCGCAAGGCGTGGAAGCGCAAAGCGTTGCGAATTGCTACACCGCGATTGATTTGAATCTGGAAGTTGTTCCCGTCCTCAACAAAATTGACTTACCAGCGGCTGACCCTGACCGTGTGTGTCAGGAAATTGAAGACATTATCGGCATTGATGCTTCGGATGCGATTCGCGTCAGTGCTAAAAGCGGTATCGGCATTGAAGACTTGCTCGAACAGTTGGTGCAACGCATTCCACCGCCAGTGGGCGACCCCGATGCGCCGCTGAAAGCGTTAATCATTGACTCGTGGTTTGACAACTACCTCGGTGTGGTGGTGTTGGTGCGGGTGATTGATGGTGAAATGCGCAAAAAAATGAAAATCCGCTTCATGTCGAGTGGGCGCGATTTCCAAGTCGAACGCGTTGGCGTTTACACGCCGAAAATGAAAGATTTGGACGTCTTGCGTGCGGGTGAAGTGGGTTTTATGATTTCCGGTATTAAGGAAATCGCAGTGGCAAAAGTGGGCGATACGCTGACCGATGCACAACGCCCCGCGACCACGCCATTGCAAGGTTTTAAGGAAATTCAGCCGCGCGTTTTCGCGGGCTTGTTTCCGATTGAATCGGATCAGTATGAAAACCTGCGCGATGCGCTTTCCAAGCTGAAATTGAACGATTCCGCGCTATTTTATGAGCCAGAAACCTCGCAAGCCTTGGGCTTTGGTTTCCGCTGCGGCTTCTTGGGCATGTTGCACATGGAAATTGTGCAAGAGCGTTTGGAGCGTGAATACAACCTCGATTTGATTTCCACTGCGCCCACGGTTATTTACGAGGTGGTGCTGACCAACGGCGAAAAGCATTTCATGCACAGCCCGTCTGAATTGCCGCCGGTGAATAAGTTGGCAGAAATCCGTGAACCCATCATTGTAGGGACGATTCTCGTGCCGCAAGAGTATGTGGGCAACGTGATTACTTTGTGCATGGAAAAGCGCGGGATGCAAAAAAACATGCAATACATGGGGAACCAAGTATCGCTGACGTTTGAATTGCCGTTGGCGGAAGTGGTGATGGACTTTTTTGACCGCCTGAAATCGTGCAGCCGTGGTTACGCCTCCTTCGATTACGCGATGGATCGCTTTGACGCTGCGCCAATGGTGCGCGTCGATGTGTTGGTGAATGGCGAAAGAGTCGATGCGTTAGCGCTGATGATTCACCGCGATTTTGCGCAGTCACGCGGGCGCATGTTGGTGGAAAAGATGAAAGACCTGATTCCGCGCCAAATGTACGAAGTGGCGATTCAGGCAGCGATTGGCAGCAATATTATTGCCCGCAGCACCGTGAAAGCGATGCGCAAAGACGTAACAGCGAAATGCTATGGCGGTGATGTGAGCCGTAAACGCAAATTGCTCGAAAAACAAAAAGAGGGTAAAAAGCGCATGAAACAGGTGGGTAGTGTGGAAATTCCGCAAGAAGCGTTCCTCGCCGTCTTGAGAGTCAGCGATAAATAAACAGTAGTAAGGACAAGACATGGATTTTGATCTGGAGTTTTGGTTAGTCACCGCGACGGCTGTGACTGGTATTATTTGGTTGCTATACGCACTGTTCAGCAAGAAAAAAGCGGCGGAGCATGAGCCGGTATTATTGGAATACGCGCGTTCGTTTTTTCCGGTATTGCTGGCGGTATTATTGCTGCGCTCGTTTGTGGCAGAACCGTTTCGGATTCCTTCGGGGTCGATGTTACCGACCTTGGAAATTGGCGATTTTATTCTGGTAAATAAATTTGCGTATGGTTTGCGCTTGCCGGTATTACACACCAAAATTTTGGAGGTGGGGGAGCCGCAGCGTGGTGATGTGGTGGTGTTCCGTTACCCTGATAACCCGTCGATTGATTACATTAAGCGCTTGGTGGGCGTGCCGGGTGATGTGGTCAGTTGGAACGACAAGACTTTGATTATAAACGGTGTTGAGCTAAACCGTACTTTGCAGGGGGACTATATTCGCCCGGATCAAAGAACCCCGCCGTCAATTCATCTGAAAGAAGATTTGCTGGGTGTGACGCATGATATATTGGTAACGCCCGGTCGCGTCGGTCCCACGGGTTCACAGACTATTCCCGCTGGTCATTATCTGATGATGGGTGACAACCGTGATAACAGCAATGACGGTCGCATGTGGGGTTTAGTGCCTGAGGCTAACGTCGTTGGCAAAGCGACGTTGGTGTGGATGCACATGAACTGGGGCGGTGATGGTTTCAACTTCTCGCGGATCGGTAATAAAATGCAATAGGCTTCGGCTACGCTCAGCCAGCGGATTCGTTCCCTGAGCGTAGTCGAAGGGAACACTTATTAATCATAACAATAAAGGTAAGCAGTATGCGCAAGCAACAAGGTGCAACATTTTTAACATGGGTCGCAGGTGTCGGCTTGGTGATTTTTGCGTTCATTACCGGCGTGAAACTCATACCGTTGTACATGGAGTTTTATACCGTGCGTTCATTGGTGGATCGCGTGGCGCAAGAGTCGTCGAGCAAAAGTTCGCTGCAACAAATTCGCCGCAAGGTCGATGATTATACCAATGTAAATGGCTTGAATTCTTTGTCATCTAAGGATTTTCAAGTGGTGGCGGTAGAGGGCAAGAACAATGTCAAGGCACTTGAAATATATTATGAAATACGTAAGCCTTGGGTGGGTAATATTGATTTCTTGCTGAGCTTTAACTATTCCAAAGAGCTGGGAGCGGCTGACGATACTTGAACAAATTGACCAAGCTACTGGGTAGCGAATTGATGGCGACGGACACGTTTGTCCGCGCCATCACCCACCGCAGTGCGGAAGGGAAGCATAATGAGCGCATGGAGTTCCTTGGTGATAGCGTGCTTGGGCTAATTATCACCACGGAGCTTTATCAGCGAATGCCACGCGCCAGCGAAGGCTATTTGAGCCGCTTGCGTGCGTCATTGGTGAATGAAAATGCTCTTGCGGGGATTGCGGTGGAACTCACCATCGGTGATTTTCTGCGCTTAGGCTCAGGCGAACTGAAAAGTGGCGGTTTTCGGCGCAAATCCATTATTGCGGATGCATTTGAAGCGATTGTCGGCTGCATTTATTTGGAGCAGGGCATGGAGGCCGCCAAAAAGTTTGTGCTGACAGCCTACGGCGACCGACTGGATAATTTGCCTGCGGAAGACACCCTCAAAGACCCCAAAAGCCGCTTGCAAGAATTCCTGCAATCACGCGGGCATGAGTTGCCGGACTACACCCTGATTGATACGCAGGGCGAAGCACACAAACAAACCTTTACGGCAGAATGCGTTATCCCCAAACTTAATATCCGCACCACCGGCACGTCCGGTAGTCGCCGCAAGGCAGAGCAGGAAGCCGCCGGACTCGCATTTCAACAGGTAACAGCCAAATGACAGACACGACCCCTTCTACCCAACGTTGCGGCTATGTCGCCATTGTTGGTCGCCCGAACGTGGGCAAATCCACGCTGATGAACTTGTTGATTGGCTTCAAAGTATCCGCCACGGCTAACAAGCCGCAAACCACGCGCCACAGCATTCGCGGCATTTTGACCGAAGACGATTACCAAATGATTTTCGTGGATACGCCGGGGATTCACCGCACTTCTAAGAGCTTGCTCAACAAAACCATTAACCTCGAAGCGGTTGCCGCGTTGGAAGGTGTGGATGCGGTGGTGATGATTGTGGAAGTGCTCAAATGGCAGGATGAAGACGATTTGGTGTTGCAACGCTTGGGGCATGTGACTTGCCCGGTGTTTCTGGTTGCCAACAAAGTTGACCGCTTAGAGAAAAAAGAACGCATGTTGACCTGGTTGCCGGAGGTGTTGAAGAAATACCCGTTCAAGGAAGTGTTCCCGCTTTCCGCCACCAAAGGCACGAATACCCAACAGCTTAAAGCGACACTGGCGAAAGTCATGCCGCAACAGGATTGGGCATACGCCGAAGACGACGTGACCGATCAATCGACGCGCTTCATTTGCGGCGAGTTGATCCGCGAGCAGTTGATGACGTATTTGTATCAGGAAATGCCGTATTCCACCGCGATTGAAATCGAAACCTTTGAGGAAAAGCCGCACTTGACCGAGATTAATGCAGTGATTTGGGTGAGCCGTGAAAATCAAAAAGGCATTGTGATCGGGCATAGGGGTGAAGCGCTCAAACGCATTGGCAGTTCGGCACGGATTGCGCTGGAAGCGTTTCTGGAGCGTAAGGTGATGCTGAAGTTGTGGGTGCGGGTGGAAGAAAATTGGGAAAATAGTCCTCGGCATCTGCAAAGTTTGGGAATCAGCAGCTAAACTCAAGCACATGGAAAACACAAACATCAAACCCAAACTGAAAGAACTTTACCAAGCCCTGCGCGACAAGCCACTTGACCCGGCAGATGCGCATGATGCGCTGTGGTATGTGCCTTATGTGCAGCAATTGCAATCTGACCCAATCAGCGAAATCTGCAATGAAATCGGTTTCAATGATACAGAAAGCCTGTATTACGTCACCGGGCAGCGCGGCACGGGCAAGAGCACAGAATTATTGCGTCTGCGGCGCTTGCTGAAAGATAGCGGTGTGGTGGTTTTCTACATCGACATGCTCGATTATTTACACATGTCTGAGCCAGTGGAAATCAGCGATTTTCTGATTGCGGTAAGTGCTGGCATGGCGGCACAAGCACGGCATGAACACGGGCTGATTTTTCAGGAAGAATCGTTGTGGAAAAAGCTCAAGGGTTTTCTGGGGCGCTTAGAAGTTGAGGTTAACACCCTGAATGCCGGTATTGAAACCCCGGTTATTAATTTTGGAGCGGATATTACAGCACGGTTACGCGCTGATGATAATTTTAAACGCCGTTTACAAAAAGCCACGCGCGGTTACACCACGGAATTGGTGCAACAGGTGCAAGAGTTTGCGATTGCATTGGTCGCGGAATTGCGCAAAGACCGCCAGAATCCCGGTTTGCAGGTGGCGGTAATTATTGATTCGTTTGAGCAAATCCGTGGTTATTACGGCAATGTGGCAGATGTTTACAAAAGTGTGGTGCGTTTATTTGGTGCGGATGGTAAACACCTGCGCCTGCCGATGATGCACACCATTATTACGATTCCACCTTATTTGAACGGTATCGCGATTGGCGCGGGTGAAATCCCGGTGTCATTACCGAGTGTGCATGTACGGCAACGTTCTTCTTGTGCGCCTGATCCGCAAGGTATCGAGATTTTGTGCAATATGGTGCATCAGCGCTCGTCAGCAGCGGGGGAAATATTCACGCCTGCGATTTTGCAGGAATTAGCCCTTGCCAGTGGTGGCGATATCCGTGATTTCTTCTTTTTGGTGAGCCAGATGTTGATCAAGGCGGGGAGTCAGCAAGTGGTGCGTTTGCCATTAGCGGCGGAATTGGCAACGTTAGCGAAAGAAAAACTCTCACGTAGCCTGCAACCGATTGATGATGCCGCAACCCGTTGGCTGTATCGGGTACATGAAACCCAGCAGGCAGAATTGGATGAGCGTGATAAATTGCCAGAATTGGCGTTGTTGTTTGATCGCAACTTAGTTATCCATTACCAGAACGGTGACAATTGGTATGGCATCCACCCGTTGATTATGGATTATGTGCTAGAACGCATGAAGGTGCTGGATGAACGCGAGGCTGAACAGTAAGGGCGAAGAACTCTGGCAAGAGTTGCGTCAGCATTTGGACTGGAATGACGGTTTTGCGCTGTTTTTCCTGTTTGCGTCTAATACCCAGTTAACCGATATTTTCAAATATCGTCTCGAACGTTTTTTCATCGGCAAAACCACACGCTTGCAAGAAATCACCTATCAACCGGATGATCCCGATTGGCTGGAGCACACCATGCTCAAGTTGTTGAACCGTGATGAACAGTGGCGTGTGTTGCACGCGCCGGTATGGATTGCGTTGCACCATACCCAAGATACCCATGCATTAACGCAATACCAGCAATTGTTATTGCGTCTGAATGAGCGCCGTGATGTGTGGCGCAATGCCTATCCCGCCCCGATGATTTTTGTATTGCCAGACGTGTTGAAGTCGGAAATTGCCAGATTGATTCCCGATTTGTGGTCGGTACGGATTGCGACTGAGTATTGGGATGAGAGTTTGCTGCAAGCCGACACGGTGAAAGACGGTGTGCGGCAATCATCAATACCCACTTATGTATTAACTGATACGGGGCGTTGTGCCATTCCTGAAGTGCAGCAACCTGTTGTTGATGAATGGCAGCGTTTATTAAGTAAAAACGGGAAAATCCAACGTGAGCATTTGATGGTGGCATCCCGTGCGTTAGCGGTGTATCAACGCTATGGCTGGCTTGCTGATGCTCGGCAAGCTGCTGAGTTAATGAGGGAGTGGGCAAGGGAGCTCAACCAAATTGACACGCCGGAGTCGCTGCGTGACCTGTCGGTGTCGTTGAACATGGTGGGTAAGGTCGGGCAACAACAGGGACGCTGGGGCGATGCGCAGTCGGCGTATGAAGAGAGTTTGGGCATAAGCCGCCGTTTGTGCGCGATGCTGGGTGACACGCCGGAGTCGCTGCGTGACCTGTCGGTGTCGTTGAACATGGTGGGTCAGGTCGGGCAACAACAGGGACGCTGGGGCGATGCGCAGTCGGCGTATGAAGAGAGTTTGGGCATTCGCCGCCGTTTGTGCGCGATGCTGGGTGACACGCCGGAGTCGCTGCGTGACCTGTCGGTGTCGTTGAACATGGTGGGTCAGGTCGGGCAACAACAGGGACGCTGGGGCGATGCGCAGTCGGCGTATGAAGAGAGTTTGGGCATAAGCCGCCGTTTGTGCGCGATGCTGGGTGACACGCCGGAGTCGCTGCGTGACCTGTCGGTGTCGCTCGATAATGTGGGTCAGGTCGGGCAACAACAGGGACGCTGGGGCGATGCGCAGTCGGCGTATGAAGAGAGTTTGGGCATAAGCCGCCGTTTGTGCGCGATGCTGGGTGACACGCCGGAGTCGCTGCGTGACCTGTCGGTGTCGTTGAACATGGTGGGTCAGGTCGGGCAACAACAGGGACGCTGGGGCGATGCGCAGTCGGCGTATGAAGAGAGTTTGGGCATTCGCCGCCGTTTGTGCGCGATGCTGGGTGACACGCCGGAGTCGCTGCGTGACCTGTCGGTGTCGTTGAACATGGTGGGTAAGGTCGGGCAACAACAGGGACGCTGGGGCGATGCGCAGTCGGCGTATGAAGAGAGTTTGGGCATTCGCCGCCGTTTGTGCGCGATGCTGGGTGACACGCCGGAGTCGCTGCGTGACCTGTCGGTGTCGCTCGATAATGTGGGTCAGGTCGGGCAACAACAGGGACGCTGGGGCGATGCGCAGTCGGCGTATGAAGAGAGTTTGGGCATAAGCCGCCGTTTGTGCGCGATGCTGGGTGACACGCCGGAGTCGCTGCGTGACCTGTCGGTGTCGCTCGATAATGTGGGTAAGGTCGGGCAACAACAGGGACGCTGGGGCGATGCGCAGTCGGCGTATGAAGAGAGTTTGGGCATAAGCCGCCGTTTGTGCGCGATGCTGGGTGACACGCCGGAGTCGCTGCGTGACCTGTCGGTGTCGTTGAACATGGTGGGTCAGGTCGGGCAACAACAGGGACGCTGGGGCGATGCGCAGTCGGCGTATGAAGAGAGTTTGGGCATAAGCCGCCGTTTGTGCGCGATGCTGGGTGACACGCCGGAGTCGCTGCGTGACCTGTCGGTGTCGTTGAACATGGTGGGTCAGGTCGGGCAACAACAGGGACGCTGGGGCGATGCGCAGTCGGCGTATGAAGAGAGTTTGGGCATTCGCCGCCGTTTGTGCGCGATGCTGGGTGACACGCCGGAGTCGCTGCGTGACCTGTCGGTGTCGCTCGATAATGTGGGTCAGGTCGGGCAACAACAGGGACGCTGGGGCGATGCGCAGTCGGCGTATGAAGAGAGTTTGGGCATTCGCCGCCGTTTGTGCGCGATGCTGGGTGACACGCCGGAGTCGCTGCGTGACGTTGCTGTATCGTTATCGAATCTGGGGGGGGTATATGACCAAGCTTTGCAACGTGATCGAGCCAGCGATTGTTATCACGAGGGGTTACTCATTGGCGAACGTCTAGTCAATATGCTACCTGATTTACCCGCCTACGCCGAAATCAAACCGTTTTTTCAGTCTCGCTTGACCGCTAATCTGAATGCTGATGAAACGTTAAATGCACCATCAGCCTTGACTGCCCGCTTGACACACTACTGGAATAAGTTGAAAAGGTTGTTTCGTTGACTCCGCTTTCGCCAGCCTTCATCCTGCGGCGTAACCCCTACCGCGATACCAGCCTATTGCTGGATATGTTTAGCCGCGATGCTGGCAAAATCACTTGCGTCGCCAAATTCGGGCAAGGTAAAAATTCACGTTCCAAAGGAATGCTCGAACCTTTCCGCCAACTCGAAGCCAGTTGGACGGGCAAGGGCGAAGTCTTCACCCTGTTCAATGCCGAAGAAAAATGCCGTTTCCCGCTCAAAGCGGTCGGATTGATTCGCGCCGTATACGCCAATGAATTGCTGTTGCGTGCCTTGTGGCAATACCAACCGCAGCCGGAATTATTCGCGCAATACCAGCAAACGCTATTCCGCCTTGAAAACCCCGCCGACGTACTCGCACTGCCGTTGTTTGAACTGGACGTGCTGGCAATGGCAGGCTATGTTCTCAACCTATGGCACGATGACGCAGAGGGGCATGACATTGAACCCGCGATGCGTTACCGTTTCCGCCCCGACCACGGATTATCTGTGGATGCGGGGGAGGGCAAAGGTGTTCCCATTAGCGGTAGTTTGCTGATTGCGTTGCGCGAACCCGAAGCGATGCACCCCGAACAGCGGCTGGAATTGCGCCATACCCTTGATTACCTGATCCAGATGTTGCTGAAAGGCAAAACCTTGAATGCGAGAAAATTGTTCCATGAATAAGATCGAACTCGGTGTCAATATTGACCACATCGCCACCTTGCGCCAAGCACGTGGTACGGCTTACCCCGATTTACTGGCAGCGGTGCGGCTGGTGGAAGACGCAGGCGCACATGCGATTACCATCCATTTGCGCGAAGATCGCCGCCATATTCAGGACGCGGATGTGTACGCGATTCGCCAAATGTGTACCCGTCGCTTGAATCTGGAGCTGGCAGCGACGGATGAAATGGTTGGTATTGCCTGCGATGTATTGCCGAATGATGCGTGCGTCGTCCCCGAAAAGCGCGAAGAGCTGACCACCGAAGGCGGTTTGGACATTATCGGGCAATTCGAGCGCGTGCGCAGCGTGACCCAGCGCTTGAATGCGGCGAATATCCGCGTGTCGCTGTTTATCGAGCCGGATATTGAGCAAATTCGCCGCGTGCCGGACATTGGTGCGCCCGTGATCGAATTGCATACTGGCACGTATGCGAATGCCACGGGCGAAGCCAAGCAGCGTGAACTTCAGCGCATTCAAGAGGCTACCGAGTTTGCGCATAGCCTCGGCATTCAGGTCAATGCGGGTCATGGGCTGGATTACCACAATACGCAAGTCATTGCGGCAATTGCTAACATTCGTGAACTCAATATCGGGCATTCGATGGTGGCGCGGGCGGTGTTTGTGGGTATCCGTCAAGCGACCGTGGAAATGTTGGAGTTAATGCAAGCAGCCAGAGCGGGTGCATGACCATTCTCGGCATCGGCACGGACATCGTGGAAATCGCCCGCCTTGCAGCCACCTTGCAACGCCACCCCGTCCGCTTTCCCGAACGCATCCTGCACTCCAACGAACTCGAACGTTTCGCCACCCAAGCCAACCCCGCCGCATGGCTGGCGAAACGCTTCGCCACCAAAGAAGCCCTCGCCAAAGCCATCGGCACGGGCATTGGCAAAGAAGTGCGCTTGCAAGAAATCGAAACCACCCACGACCCACGCGGCAAACCGTTGCTGCAATTGCACGGCGTAACGTTGGCGACCGCCACAGCAATGGGCGTAACGTCATGCCAGCTTTCCGTCGCTGACGAACGCACCCACGCCCTCGCGTTTGTGATCGTGTCGAATTAAACCCAACCCCACACGCCAAATCCCTATACCCTGTTAGCCTTACTTGCTGTTGGTTGATAGATGATGCCATTGCCACTGCCGTTACGTGTGCGCTACCAAACGGTTGAGTTTGGCAAGACCGATATTCACCTCTGTACGCTCCGTGACAAGCAAGAGTTTAGTGACCCCGACCAAGTAGCCCACGATCTGGGTATCTTTTCCGCGCAGTGGTCGCTGTTTGGGGTGGTGTGGCCTTCCAGTTTGGTGCTGGCGCATTACGTGTGCGATTACCAAACTGACGGCAAGCGCATTTTGGAAATTGGTTGTGGTATGGCGTTATCCAGCCTCTTGCTCAATCACCAACATGCCGATATTACCGCCACGGATTACCACCCTGAGGTGGCGTTTTTCCTGCAACGCAATACCCTGCTTAACCACGGCGCGGTTATTCCGTTTGAACGGGCGGATTGGGCGGCGGAAACGAATACGCTGGGGCAATTTGATTTGATCATCGGTAGCGATCTTTTGTACGAAGATCAACACATCAAGCAGTTGGCGGGGTTTATTGAGAAGTGTGCGAAACCGACGTGCGAAGTGATTTTGATCGACCCCGGTCGCGGGCGCAAAAACAAACTGGGTTTGCAAATGGAGGGCTATGGCTTTTCCCATTCGCAGCGTAAGCCGATTCATACCGATTACCTTGAACAGCCGTTCAAAGGGCATATTCTGACGTTTCGGCGGGGTGATTGAAGGGCGTTGCTGTTTGCGCACACCACTTGTGCAATTCCGCCACCAAGGTCGGCGTATCCAATGGCTTACCCAAATGCCCGTTCATTCCCGCTTTCAAGCATTCGGCAATGTCAGCGGACATCGTATTCGCCGTCAATGCAATCACCGGAATGGCTGGGTTGCGTACCGCAGCCATTCCCGCATGAATGCTGCTCCCGCGTATATGGCGGCAGGCTTCCAGACCGTCGCATTCGGGCATTTGCACATCCATCAGCACTAAATCGTAGTTGGCATCAATCAGGTGTTGGATAGCCTGCGTACCGTTTTCGACCAAATCGACCTGCGTTAGACCCAGCGTTTCCAGCATGGCTTGCGCGATGATTTGATTAATCGGGTTGTCTTCCGCCAGCAAAATGCGGCAGTTAATGTTCAGCGGTGCATCTGGCGGTATTGCGGTGGCTGGTATCGTGTCTGGCGTTGGTGTGGCTACCTGATACGGCAGCTCGAACCAGAAACACGAGCCTTGCCCTTCTTCACTGTGCATTCCAATCTCGCCGTGCATTAGGCTGACTAACTGCTTGGAAATCGCCAGCCCTAGCCCCGTGCCGCCGTATTTGCGGGCGGTTGACGATTCCATCTGCTGGAAACTGTGGAACAACAGCCGTTGCTTTTCAGCGGGAATGCCAATGCCAGTATCGGTAATGTCAAAGCGCAGCCGTTCGCCATTCGCTGTCCGTTTGATCGTCAGCGTGATCGCGCCCGTTTCGGTAAACTTAATGGCATTGCCGAGTAAATTGAGCAAGATTTGTTGGGTGCGGATTTCATCGCCAAGCAAATAAGGTGCAATGTCAGCACTGATGTTGATGGTAAACGCCAGCCCCTTTTCCTTGGCGCGGATTTCCAGCAAATGCTGCAAATGCGCCACCATCTCGCGTAGCGGGTAACTGGTTTGTTCCAACGCCATTTTGCCCGCTTCGATCTTGGAAAAATCCAGCAAATCATTCAGCAAGGCCAGCAGCGTTTTGCCGCTGCGGTGGATCAGGGCAACGTATTGCTGCTGCTCAGCCGTTTTCACTAACGGGGTCAGCAATTCGCTTGCGCCCAGAATGCCGTTCATCGGCGTGCGCAATTCATGGCTCATATTCGCCAGAAACTGGCTTTTGGCTTGGTTGGCGACTTCGGCAGTTTCCTTGGCGGTTGCTAAGGTAGCGGCCTGTTGTTCCAGCAAATCATTTTTGTACAGGAGCTGGTAATAGTCACGATGCAGGCTCTTACCAAAAGTTTGCGTGACGATGCTGAACAAGAGTAGCGACAGGGCGATGGTGTACGCGCTGGCAGTACCCATGCTCACTAGCACAATGACTGGCGGCCAAATCATGATATTGACGTAGGCGATAAACAAGGGGTTGTGGGGCGCAAGGCTGGTGGTCGTGCCGACACATAGCATTAATAGCGGCAGCAGCATGATTGTCCCTTGTTCCGCCAGCCCGACATGCACCAGCCCCCACGCGGTGAATAACGCCCAGACACTGGCGGAAACGATCAGATTAATGCCCAGCAGCAGTCGCGCTTTATCGGGTCGAGCTTTGTAGTGAACAGGAAATTGTTTCAATAATACAAAGCGTATGCTGCCTAAAATCAGCATTAACAAACCTATACCGTAAACGAGGGTAGGGTTGTGCTGCACAATATCCGTCCCCAACACCACCACAACCCAACTAATCATGTAGGGGAACACGCCATTGATCGAGCGGCGGCTCAGGTCGTAGTCGCTTTGGATGCGCATGGCGGCTGATACAGGGACGTTTCCTACGGATACAGAATTCACACGATTTCCGATTTGTTTTTATGATGAGTGGTAGTGACGTTACCGCATTGCGGCTTAAGGTCAAGTCAAATCCGCCAGTAGGTAGCGAATCCGGGGGATGGCTGGTAAGCTCTTTACCTTGACACAAAATCAAGAGCGCCGGACATGCATTACCCCACCATTGAAGATTTCATCGGCAACACCCCGCTAGTACGCCTGCAACGTTTGCCGGGGCAAACCACCAACACGATTCTGGTCAAACTGGAAGGCAATAATCCGGCAGGTTCGGTGAAAGACCGCCCTGCGCTGGGCATGATTCAGCGAGCAGAAGAGCGCGGTGACATCAAGCCGGGCGACACCTTGATCGAAGCCACCAGCGGTAATACCGGGATTGCACTGGCAATGGCGGCGGCGATCAAAGGTTATAAAATGATTTTGATCATGCCCGAAACCATGAGTGCTGAACGCCGTGCTTCCATGAAAGCCTACGGCGCGGAACTGATCCTCGTCAGCAAAGAGGCGAGCATGGAGGGGGCGCGTGACCTTGCGCTGCAAATGGATCGTGACGGTAAAGGTAAGTTGTTGAATCAGTTTGCCAATGAAGATAATCCGCTGGCGCACTTCCATTCCACTGGCCCGGAAATCTGGCGCGATACTCATGGGCAGGTGACGCATTTTGTCAGCAGCATGGGCACGACGGGTACGATTATGGGGACAGGGCGTTTCCTTAAGTCCAAGAACCCGGGTGTGCAAATTGTGGGCGTGCAACCGGCGACGCAAACCGATCAGATTCCGGGTATTCGTCGCTGGACACCGGAGTATTTGCCGGAAATTTTCCACCGCGATGAAGTTGACCGCGAAATGGACATGAGTCAGCCGGAGGCGGAAGACACGATGCGTCGTCTTGCGTCTGAGGAAGGGATTTTCTGCGGGGTCTCATCGGGCGGGGCAGTGGCAGCGGCATTGCGCTTATCCAAGGAAGTCGAGAATGCCACCATTGTTGCCATTATTTGTGACCGGGGGGATCGCTATATCTCCACCGGCGTTTTTCCTGCTTAATTAAAAGAATCAATATGAACACTTTAGTCTTCGACATCGAAACCATCCCCGACATTGAAGGTGGGCGCAAACTCTACGACCTTGGCGACCTCGACGCTGACGGCATCGCCAAAGCCATGTACCACCTGCGTTTCCAGAAAACCGGTACGGAATTTCTGGCACATCACCTGCACAAAATCGTCGCGATTTCGGTAACATTTCGTGGCAAAGGCGACGATTTCAAAGTCTGGACGCTAGGCGACGAATCTGCCGACGAAAAAGAAATCCTGCAACGCTTTTTCGACGGCATCGACCGCTACACCCCCACCATCGTCTCGTGGAACGGCAGCGGATTCGACTTGCCCGTCATCCACTACCGCGCCATGAAGCACAAAATCTGCGCTCCGCGTTACTGGGACATGGGCGAAGATGATAGCAGCTTCAAGTGGAACAATTACATCAGTCGCTACCACACCCGCCACACTGACCTGATGGATTTGCTGGCGCTTTACAGCGGACGCGCCAACGCACCATTGGACGAACTTGCCACCCTGTTCGGTTTCCCCGGCAAAATGGGCATGAGCGGCGCAAAAGTCTGGGATGCGTATCAAGAAGGCAAACTCGCCGACATCCGCAACTATTGCGAAACCGATGTGCTGAATACCTGGTTGGTTTACTTGCGCTTTCAGTTGATGCGCGGGCATATCCTCATTGACAAATACCACAGCGAGTGCGAATTAGTGCGCAAACATTTACAACATTCCGGCAAGGAACATTTACTAGCATTTGAAGCCGCATGGGAGGCAGGCGCATGAGCCGACACAGAAAACCTAAAAGCGTACAGAACAGCCCCTTAATCGACACCACCATCGAATCCCTCACCCTCGAAGGGCACGGTGTCACTCACGTTGACGGCAAAGCCGTGTTCATCGACGGCGCCTTGCCGGGCGAAACCGTCACCTTCCGCTACACCTCGCACAAGCAAAAGTACGACATTGGCAAGGTCGAAACCATCCTCACGCCTTCGCCGGATCGCGTCGAACCGCGCTGCGAACACTTCGGCGTATGCGGCGCCTGTAGCTGGCAACACCTGTCGTTGGAGGCGCAAATTAAGCACAAACAACGCGCCATGCTCAACAACCTCAAACACATTGGCAAAGTTGAGCCAGAAACCGTGTTTGCGCCCTTGACGGCTGACGGCTGGGCATACCGCCGCAAAGCGCGTCTCGGCGCGAAATGGGTACGCAAAAAAGACAAAGCCTTGGTGGGTTTTCGCGAAAAAGAAGGCGGTTTCCTCGCCGAACTCAAGCGCTGCGAAATTTTGCACCCCAGCATTGGCGAACACTTACTCGACTTCCAAGCTCTGATTGCCAGTCTGGATGCGCGTGAGTCTGTCCCGCAAATCGAAGTCGCTGTCGGCGATGGCGACAATGCCACCGCGCTAATTTTCCGCCACATGGAAGAGCTTTCCGAAGGCGATACCGATAAGCTGTTAGCGTTTGGCAAGCAATTCAACTACCAGATATATTTGCAGCCGAAAGGCCCCGAAACGGTGCATTGCATTTACCCTGAAAACCCTGAGCTGTACTACGAACACCCGCAATTCAACACGCGGGTTAATTTCATGCCGCTGGACTTCATCCAAGTCAACCAGCCGCTGAACCGTGCAATGGTGGCGCGTGCCTTGGAATTACTTGCGCCCGAACCGACTGATACCGTGCTGGACTTGTTCTGCGGTTTAGGCAATTTCACCCTGCCATTAGCACGGATGGCGGCGCAAGTGATCGGCGTGGAAGGCGAGCAAACGATGGTGGAACGTGCGCGTGCGGCGGCTCATGCCAATGGCATCATGAATACCGATTACCACGTGTGTAACCTGATGGGTGACAACTTGCAGCACGAACCGTGGTTGAAGAAAAACCGTTACGACAAGATTTTGCTCGACCCACCGCGTGCGGGCGCGAAAGAAATCATTGCTTACATGGGCAAGCTCAACGCGGGGCGGATTGTGTACGTGTCGTGTGACCCCGCAACGCTGGCGCGGGATACGTATGAGTTGGTGCATGAACACGGCTACCGTTTGGTTGGGGCGGGCGTGATGGATATGTTCCCGCATACCTCGCACGTCGAATCCATTGCGGTGTTTGAAAAATAAGAGAAATAACAAGGGAAATCCCATGCAAGAATTACAACAACAAATCGAAACCCTGCGTGAACAACTGCGCTATCACAACCACCGTTACTACGTGCTGGACGACCCGCAAATCCCCGATGTGGAATACGACCGCCTGTTCCGCGAGTTACAAAGCCTTGAAGCCGCACACCCAGCACTGATCACCCCCGATTCGCCCACCCAGCGCGTCGGGGCTGCGCCGCTTACCGAATTCGGTGAAATCAAACACGCCATCCCGATGCTGTCATTGGGCAACGTGTTCAGCGATGAAGAATTGCTGGCATTCGACAAACGCATTCACGACCGTCTGAAATCGGATGCCGAAACCGAATTCGTCGCCGAACCCAAGCTTGACGGTCTTGCCATCAGCATCCTCTACGAAAACGGTGTATTCACCCGCGCTGCGACTCGTGGCGATGGCGAAACTGGCGAAGACGTGACCCATAATGTGCGTACTATTGCCTCCGTGCCATTGCGTTTGCTGGGTGAGGGTTATCCGGCGGTGTTGGAAGTGCGTGGCGAAATCTACATGCCCAAAGCGGGATTTGAAGCCTTCAATGCAAAAATGCGGGCGTTGGGTGAAAAAACGTTTGTTAACCCGCGCAATGCGGCGGCGGGCAGCTTGCGCCAGCTCGATCCGCGTCTGACGGCACAACGTCCGCTGGACATCTTTTGCTACGCGGTAGGTTTGGTGGAAGGCGGCGCAGTGCCGGATACGCATTACGCCATCCTGCAACAATTCCGCGCATGGGGTTTGCGGGTGTGCCCTGATATTCGCATTGTGCAGGGTGCGCAAGGCTGTCTGGACTATTTCCGCGAGATTGGCGCACGGCGTAACAGCTTGCCCTACGACATTGACGGCGTAGTCTACAAAGTCAATAGTATCGCCACTCAGCAGGAACTCGGTTTTATCAGCCGTGCGCCGCGTTGGGCAATCGCGCATAAATTTCCCGCGCAAGAAGAAATCACCGAACTCGAAGGCGTTGATTTCCAAGTCGGGCGCACCGGCGCACTCACACCCGTGGCACGGCTCAAACCCGTATTCGTCGGTGGCGTGACCGTCAGCAATGCCACGCTGCACAATATGGATGAAATCGAGCGCAAAGACGTGCGTATCGGCGATTTCGTGATCGTGCGCAGGGCAGGGGACGTGATTCCCGAAGTCGCCAGCGTGATTCTCGAACGCCGCCCCGCTGGTGCGGCACCGATTGTCATGCCCACCCATTGCCCTGTGTGCGGCTCAGACGTGCAACGCCCCGAAGGTGAAGCCGTCGCCCGCTGTACTGGCGGTTTGTATTGCCCCGCGCAAGTCAAAGAAGCCATCAAGCATTTCGCCTCGCGCAAAGCCCTGAACATCGACGGTTTAGGCGACAAAATGGTGGAACAATTGTTTGATGCGGGTTTGATCCGCCACGTTGACGACCTCTACAGTCTGGATGTTGAAGCCGTCGCCGCGTTGGAACGCATGGGCAAGAAATCTGCCGAGAACCTCATCGCCGCACTGGAAAGCAGCAAAGCCACCACGCTAGAACGCTTTATTTACGCGCTAGGCATCCGCAATGCGGGCGAAGGCACTGCCAAAGGCTTGGCTCGCTATTTCGGTTCACTGGAGGCGATTCAAGCTGCCAACGAAGAAACCTTGAAGCTCGTGCCTGACATTGGCGTGATCGTCGCGGCAAACGTTGCCCAGTTTTTCGCAGAAGCGCACAACCGCGATACCATCCAACATTTACGTGATTTGGGCGTGCATTGGGCGAACTACGAAGCCAAACCTGCCGAAGCCTTGCCATTAGCGGGCAAGACTTACGTGATTACGGGAACGCTCAGTCGGGCGCGTGAGGACATTAAAGCCGATCTGGAAGCCTTGGGTGCAAAGGTATCTGGCAGCGTTTCCAAGAAAACCACGGCGCTGATTGCGGGTGAAAGTGCAGGTTCTAAATTGGATAAAGCGCAGAGCCTTGGGGTAGAAGTGCTGGATGAGGCCGCTTTATCGGCCTTATTGAACCACTCATAACGTCATTGTAAAAAAAATCGCTGAACAGGTTGACAGAATAAGCGCTGATCTTTATTATTCGCAACCTGTTCAGCGGGAATAGCTCAGTGGTAGAGCACGACCTTGCCAAGGTCGGGGTCGCGAGTTCGAGCCTCGTTTCCCGCTCCAATTTCTATCTGCACCGTGGTTCATCCACAACTCAGGCTGAATAGCATAGTGGTAATGCACCGGATTGCAAATCCGAGTACCTCAGTTCGATTCTGAGTTCAGCCTCCATCATCCTGCTAAAATTCACCATTTTAGATCAAAAATAACTCGATATGATCTTTTGTTACTGAACAGTCAACCAACCACCAACTCATCTCCCTCACACGACTCTTGCCCACCTTGGCGCGTCAGAATGCGCTTGAACGCATCCGTATCTGCTCTTTGTTGACGTTCAGTGAAAAAACGGGCGGTTTTCATTGCAGCCAGTTTTCCATTGGTGGTATCCAAGGCTTCAACCCGTGCATTGTAATGATCATCCACAGTCATGAGCTTACCCTCTCTGCCATTTTGTCGTATTTACCATATTCTAAGGAAAGCATAGCAGTTCAAGCTGCTTGTTCAACTACGACAACCCTGATGCACGAAGTTTGTATCCATGTTAGGCTTTCAATATGAAAATTTACCTTGATGATCAATCTTAAGACCGTAGAACTAAAGCATGAACGCACACGTAATGACTCCGGGCATCCAAGTTCTCATTCAGGGCTTGGGTGCGGTCGGCATGGTGCGCTTTCTTCAGCAAAGCGAAACGGGTTGGGGTAACTACACTAAAGAACGCGGTCAATGGTTGGGCAATCCGACACTGGCAGAAGTCAGGGCGGATATTCTCCGCTTGAAGCAAGACCCAAGCAACCCGTTGCGGCAGCGAGTTAAATAAACACTTGCACGGGGACGCTGAAACGTTCGCTCAACGCTCGAACTTGCCGTACATTCAAATCGCGTTTGCCACTGAGTAATTCGGAAATAACGCCTTGGCTGGCAACTTCGCTTAAATCGGCTTGCCCGACATCATGGCTTTCCATTAGGAAGCGCAGTGCATCAATACCCGTTGCAGGGATTGGCGGCAGATGAGCCTCTTCGTATTGGGAAACCAATTCACCCATGCGATCCGCGAGTGCAGCGAGGGGGTGAGTTTCATCCGCCCCGCCTGCATCCAGCACGGTATCGAGGGCTTCAACCAGTGCGTTGTAGTCGTCTTCGGTTTGGGGCAACAGCAACAGCGGCGCAACATAGCACCAGTGTTCCATTGCAGTTTTAACGGCGATTGCACCCATGAGATTAGTCCTTCCAGTTGTCTTGATCGTATTCATTGATGATCAACTAGCTACCAACTCATCACCCTCACACGGCTCTTGCCCACCTTGGCGAGTCAGAATGCGCTTGAACGCATCCGTATCTGCTCTTTGTTGACGTTCAGTGAAAAAACGGGCGGTTTTCATTGCAGCCAATTTTTCTGCTACGGCGATAGCGATAAATTGATTGATGCTCACCCCGTCATTGGTTGCCGCTTCATTGACTGCTTCTTTGAGAGATCGGGGCAGGCGCAGAGGGTAAGTTGCCGTTTGTTGTTTCATATGCGAATTCTCCTAATGGCATCAGCGGGACGCATGGCTTGGATACCGAAACGGGCTGGGGCATCGCCATAATCGCGCAGATTGAAGGTAACAAGTATGTCTGCCCTGCCATTGATAGCGGTTTCTAGCACCATTTCATCGGCTGGGTCATGCAATTGTGGTCGCCACAAAAAGTCCATGTGGACGGGTTCGACCAATGCGATCACACCATCGACAAAAATGCTGGCTTCTTCCTTGCTCAACTGAGCTTCTGTCCAATGGCGCGTTTCCAGACATTTAGCTTCATATTCCAGTGCTAACGGAACGCTTGCCAGCAAACAGACTTGTGAGGTATCCGCTGCAATTTGCAAAATAGCCGCAGAAGCCCCCGTTGGGCTACGCATGGCAGCGATGATCACATCTGTATCCAAAACACAGCGAAGCATAACATTCCTTGTTGTTGGCATCTGATATGACATCTTATATAATATCTAAAGTGATGGCAAAGAGAGTTTTTGAGCATCCAAAGAGGTAGGGGAAAGACATCGTGCTGGCGTATCGGAAGAGCCGGAGGTTGTCTCTGCCTAATTGATGTTCCAGATGAATTTAATATTGCTGATCAAATAATTATCACTATATACTACTCCCGTCTGATTGGTTGTATTTATGGGGAAAGCAATGGCAAAGCTAAAAGTTAATCATGGCAAGCAATATTACCTTGCTGTAGACAACGATATGGTCATCCAGAGTAAAAGCGTCGAGTGGGAATTCAAGGATATTTCAGGGGGTAATGTTGACAACCCTGCATTAGTCGGTGGCTTTGTACGAATTATTCATAAAAATACTGGGAAATGTTTGCAACCCGAAAATCTTCCGCCTTTGGAAGCAGGCAAGAGGCGCACTTTATTAGCGCCTACTCAAACGGGAAATCAGAGTCAACTCTGGTGTTTTACTCCTGTAGCTAATCGTCAGGGTTGGTATTTTATCGAAAATCACATGAAAGAAAATGATGATGAAGAAAGGTGTTTGGATGTTTGCTGTAGAAGTGAAGAGAGTGGCACATCAGTCATCACATATCACAAAAAACAAGTTCGATCACAAACGATAGGCAACCAATGGTGGATGATTGAATATACACCAATAGGGTCTGCCCTCATTAATGCTACAAAATAGGTTTTTAATGAACAACTTTCACCAACTCGAACAAATTCTTCGTGAGTCTAGAAAACATATCATTTCTCCACAAGAAAAAACAATTTTTTCCATCGGAGGGAAAGGGCATTATGAAAATCCAATTAGTGATATATTGGCGTTTTTCCTAAATCCTTACGAAGAACATGGATTGAAAGATTTAGTTCTTTCATCTTTGAATGATTCTGCTAATTTAAAATTGGAAAGCCTTAAGCTATTGAGCCAGCCTTTGCGAGAAAATGCGACTCAGAATAATAAAAGAATAGATATAGTATTAGAGTTTGACAAGCAGGTTATTTTGATTGAAAATAAAGTTAGGCATGTGGCTAATAATCCTTTTGATTTATATGAAAATCACTTTAAAGAAAAGTTTGAGGATAAGCAGCACGTTTTTATTTTGCTTTCACCAAAAAAAGAAAAATCACCAAATGATAAATGGATCGTTTTATCCTATGAGAATCTTATTGATAAGATAGAATCAAAACTCGGTACTTATATACTAAAAAATTCATATAACAAATGGATTGTTTTTTTGAGGGAATTTTTATTGAATTTGAAACAAGAGTATGAGGCTGCAAAAATGGAAGATGATTCATTCAGATTTATTGAAAAATATTATCAAGATATTTGTAATCTAATGCCGATGAAAGATGTCTATCTTTTTGAAATTCAAACTTATGCAAAACATCGCATCGCATTGGGAGCTAATATTGAAATAGATAACGTGGTTTGCAAGTTAGCAGGATGGCAAGGAAAAGAAAAAGCTAAACAGACAGTTTATGACATATACCCCACAAGCTGGGAGAAAATTCTCAACATCTCTTTCTCTGTAAAAATTAACGGTTTTTTTGAAATTTACGTATATTTCTATGGAGAAGAAGATCCTTTGGCTGTCAATGAATTGTTGGGGTTATTAGATTGCGGACAATACCTACCATCCTATTCAAAATCTGAATGCTTACAATATTTTAATACTTATGAATGCTACAGCTCAAAAGATCTCATGGATGAATTAGAACGTTTAGCCAGTTCTTTAAATAGATTTTCTAAACTCACAGTGTCAACGTAACAAGCACCTGCATTATCTTTTTCGGCAACCGCTGCGCGTTATCCACTACGATAACGCGCTTGCCGAAAATACCACACACATATTCGTCCGCTCGCTGATCAAGACTAATACAATAACTGTAAATGCCTCTCTAATCCAATTCCTTGCAGAACTCCATCAACAGCATCACCGTGTTACTTCGTCAAACTCGCAAACAACACCGGCAACTGCTCCGGCAACCGATCCACATGGTCAATCACCGTGTAATTATTCTGCCCAAAAATCCGTTTCACATAATCATCGGCGTGCGGGTCAAGCGTCAAACAATACGTCTGCACCCCTTGGCTATACAGCTCCTCCACCGCCTTTTTCGCATCAAAGCGCAAATGCTGCGGGTCGCGCTCGTCAATATCCGCCGGTTCACCATCCGTCACCAACAAAATCAGCTTGCGGCGTTCCGGTTGCTTGTGCAAATGGTGCGCGGAATGGCGCAACGCTGCCCCCATGCGCGTGGAAAGCCCCCCTTTCATCCCAGCCAAGCGCGATTTTGCTTCATCATCAAAATGCTGATTAAAATCCTTCAAGCGGAAATACTGCACATCATGCCGCCCATCCGACGCAAAGCCGTGAATCGCATACGGGTCGCCAATCCCCTCAATCGCCGTCGCCACCAACGTAGAAGCTTCACGGGTCAATTGCAGCACGGTTTTGTCTGAACCCTTCATCGCCTCATTGGTGGATTGCGACAAATCCAGCAACACCACCACCGCCAAGTCACGGTTTTTAATGACATTACGCATGGTAATACGCGGGTTCGGCTGTTCACCCATGCGGATCGAAATCATCGCATCCACCGCCGCATTAATGTCGATTTCGTCGCCATCTTCCAAGCCGCGTTGGCGTTGCACTCCATCGGGAGTCAGCAAGTCGATAATCTGCTTGATGCGGTGCGCCACCGGACGGTAAGCGTCAATAATCGCCCGAATATCATCAGGATCACCGCGCTGCTGGCGACGTTCGTACACCGTCACCCAATCGGAGCGGTGCAACTGAATGTGGTAATCCCATTCGTGATAATGAAACGGCTCAGAAACCGGCTCTTTGCCCCACATTTCATTGAAAGTTTTGGTGTTATCGGTCAAATCGTCTTCATACGGGCGCATTTCGGTGGAACACGTCCAGATTTCCTGCGCGTCATCGCCCGCGAGTTCGCAATCGACTTCGTTCGCCATCATCATCACATTGACCTGACGGCGCACTTGCCGCTGGCTGGCGGGGACGTATTCAAACCCAACATCCCACGTCATTTCTTCCATCGTCCAGACATAACGGTTGTCATCGCGGTAAGGAATGCGAATGCGCTCCAGAATCCGCAAACTCGGCACTTCACGCCGCCCCGCAAACAGGTTGTACAGCTCCACACCCATCAACCATGAGAACTGCCCGTCATCCTGCTTGTCGGCAATATTGGCATGGAATTTCGCCACGAATGCACTAATCGCCTCATCACCCTTACCCGTCACCTGCTCATCCAGCAACATCAGCGCAATATTTTCCAGCAAACGCATGGTCGGGTGTTCCACCGCGCCGTCATAATTCGCGGTCAGCAGCCGACTCCACAAGGTTTTCAGCCCCGGAAACGCTTGCGTAGCTTTGTATTCGACCCGCGCATCTTCCATAAAGCCGATGAAAAACAATTGCGCAGGGCTAAGTTGTTCCGCCGACAACGCCTTGCGGGTATACATCAAATGCGCTGCCATGTGCGCGGCAGTAGCGCGGTACAATTCCAACCCCGGAATATCGCCAATATCATCCACCGCATCCGGCATGTGAAAAATACGGTGTTCGATATAAGGGCGAAAATCGGTGTAATCCGCACCCGTCGGACGCAGGAAAAAGTCACGCGCCCACAACGCCCGCAAGTAAAAATTCAGTTTGCGCTGGGTTTTAACGAACAACACCCCGCGCCGTTCTTTCTGCAAAGTAGCGCGGCTATCCGCCGATTCCAGATCAAAATATTTGGTTAAATTATTGAAATCACGCCGATAGGCTTGCGCCCCAAAATTCGCCCAGCGACGCAAGCCGCTCAAGGTGAGTTTGGAAAGCAATTCATCCATATGATTCAGCATCGGGCGTAAGCCACGTGCCGCTGTCGAAGAAAACTGGTGAATAAACGTCAGGTAGCCGCGCACCAATTCCGCATCGCCCAAATGCCGTGAGGCAGTAGGCAGGCTGGAAATCATCAGCGTAATCACTTCGCCCGACACCATCGACGACAGTTTCATGGCGGATGTGACCACATCGGGGATAATGTCTTCGCCGCATTCTTTGGCAACCAGCGGCATTTCCTGCAAATAGGTAATGAGCAGGTCTTCGCCACGACCGAGTTTCTGAATGGCTTTGGCACCGTCCAGATAATCCAGCAATCCGGCGGGTGACATCACTCGCGTGGCTTCTTGGTACGAACCATCGAGGACATCACGCACCCGTGGCGTTATTTTTTCGAGGAATTCCCGATACTCTTCAAGATGGATTGCCATAGCTGCCTACCGTTGGGTTTACCCAAAAAACGTCTGCACCGCCGCATTCAGCGTATCCCGCATATCCGGGTCGTCGGTCAACGGTGTCACCATCGTCATGGTGCAAGCGGCGTGTGGCGCAATGCCCTTGCCGATCAATTGCCCTGCATACACCAGCAAACGGGTGGAAATGCCTTCATCCAGCCCATGACCTTTGAGGTTACGCGCCCGATGCGCAATCTGTACCAGCTTCGCCGCCGTCTTTTCATCCACGCCCGATTCTTTGGCAACAATCGCCACTTCAATCGCTTCACGCGGGTAATCAAAATCCAGCGCACCAAACCGCTGCTTGGTGGATTGTTTCAAATCTTTCATCAGGCTCTGGTAGCCGGGGTTGTAAGAAATCACCAACTGGAAATCAGGGTGCGCTTCAATCAGTTCACCTTTTTTGTCCAGCGGTAAACTACGGCGGTGGTCGGTCAGCGGGTGAATTACGACCGTGGTATCTTGCCGCGCTTCCACTACCTCATCCAGATAGCAAATCGCGCCAATGCGGGCAGCGGTTGCCAAGGGGCCGTCTTGCCATTTCGTGCCGTCTTTGTCGAGCAAGAAACGCCCTACCAAGTCGGAGGCAGTCATGTCTTCGTTACACGCCACGGTGATCAGTGGGCGTTTCAGCCGCCATGCCATGTGTTCGACGAAACGCGATTTGCCGCAACCCGTCGGGCCTTTGAGCATCATCGGCATCCGTGCGCTGTACGCGGCTTCGTAAAGCGCGATTTCATCGCCGACGGCTTCGTAGTATGGCTCGTGTTTTACGATGTACTGGGTTGGGTCAACGGATGCAGACATGGCTAATCCTCTTACAAATTATACGATTACTTGTCGTCTTCGAGTTCGTGTTCGCCGCACCAGCCTTCCGCACGGGCTTGGTCGATAGCAGCACCGTGAATGCGTTGATGGCGTTCGGCTAAATCGGGCGGTAAGTGGCTGACTAAACAGCCGTATTTATCCCACTCGGCATTGACCTTCTGTAACACGGAGTCAATCCCGGCTAGGTTCCAGCCTTCACAGGTTTGCGTTTCTGGCAAAATGTCAAATACCCAAGCGTCGCGGATAATCTTGCCGATGGTGGTCATGCCGCCTTGCAGATCTTTGTCGATACCGATGTAAGTGTTGGGTTTGTTCATGGTGCGTTTCCTGAAAAGGTGTGGAGAACACGGTGCCAGCCAAGCCAGCACCGTGTTCCGAATATAGGGTTTAACGCCCTATATTAAACGGTTTTACCACGGTAGATAACCATAGATGCACCGGCGCATTGCGCGTAGTTGTCCAAGCCGAGCAAACGAACGTGGTTGTTCGGGTGCGCAGCGTGGCAGTTGTCCAGTTCCGCCAGAATCGCGTCAACATTGGTTTCACCAAACATTGGCAATTTCCACATGTACCAGTAGTTGGCAAACGCATTCTGTGGTTCAGTGTGTTCGATGGAGGGATTCCAGCCTTTGTTGATGATGTACTGGATTTGCTTGCGCGTTTGATCCGCATCCATCGCAGGCAGGTAAGAGAAAGTTTCAAACTTGCGGCTGCCAGCATCGCTTAAGCTTGATTTGTAATCTTGCATATCACTCATGTGATGTACTCCAAAATAAGGTTTAACGAATCAATTACTTGTGAGCAACGTCAAGTTTGTCAACGGTGTCGAACTCGAACTTGATTTCTTTCCATGTTTCCATAGCGATCTTCAGTTCAGGGCTAGACTTCGCCGCGTTGGTGAGGATGTCCTTACCTTCTTTTTCCAGTTCACGTCCGCAGTTACGCGCTTCGACGCACGCTTCAACCGCGACGCGGTTAGCGGCTGCACCAGCAGCGTTGCCCCACGGGTGACCCAATGTGCCGCCGCCGAATTGCAATACGGAGTCATCGCCGAAGATATTAACCAGCGCAGGCATGTGCCAAACGTGGATACCACCGGATGCAACAGGGATAACGCCCGGCATTGAACCCCAATCTTGGTCGAAGAAAATACCGCGTGAACGGTCTTCTTTGATGAAGGAATCGCGCATGATGTCGATCCAGCCCAAGGTGGCTTCGCGGTCGCCTTCCAACTTGCCTACAACTGTACCGGAGTGCAGGTGGTCGCCGCCGGACAGACGCAAGATTTTGGTCAGTACGCGGAAGTGGATACCGTGGTGCGGGTTGCGGTCGAGTACCGCGTGCATTGCACGGTGGATGTGCAACAACATGCCGTTGTTTTGGCACCATTGCGCCAATTGGGTGTTCGCTGACAGACCGCCGGTCAGGTAGTCGTGCATGATGATCGGCGCACCGATTTCTTTGGCGTATTCTGCACGGCGCATCATTTCATCAGAGGTAGGCGCGGTAACGTTCAGGTAGTGACCTTTGCGCTCGCCAGTTTCGGCTTCCGCTTTGTGGATCGCTTCCATTACGAAGTCAAAACGGTGTCTCCAACGCATGAACGGCTGTGAGTTGACGTTTTCGTCGTCTTTGGTGAAGTCCAAACCGCCGCGCAGACCTTCGTAGCACGCACGACCGTAGTTCTTAGCCGACAAACCCAGCTTCGGCTTGATGGTGCAACCCAACAGCGGACGGCCGTATTTGTTCATGATGTCGCGTTCGACTTGGATACCTTGCGGTGGGCCGTTGCACGTCATGACGTAAGCGATAGGGAAGCGGATGTCTTCCAAACGCAGCGCACGCAACGCTTTGAAACCAAACACGTTACCGACCAAGGAAGTCAGTACGTTGACCACTGAACCTTCTTCAAACAGGTCGATTGGGTATGCCACGAATGCGTAGAAGCAGGTGTCATCGCCGGGTACGTCTTCAATCGCGTAAGCACGCCCTTTGTAGTAGTCCAGATCGGTCAACAGGTCAGTCCAAACCGTTGTCCAAGTACCTGTGGAAGATTCTGCCGCAACCGCTGCTGCCACTTCTTCACGCGGTACGCCCGCCTGAGGAGTGATTTTGAAGCAAGCGAGGATGTCGGTGTCTTTCGGGGTGTAGTCCGGCATCCAGTAAGTTTCGCGGTATTCTTTAACACCTGCGCTGTAATTCTTTGCCATGAAGTGAGTTCCTCCAACGAGGTTATAAGAAAAAAGTGTTTTTGCCTAAACAACAAGCACTGCCTGCTGATGGGGAGAAGTATGCCAAACAGTAGGTATAATTGAAACTCAATAATGAAACGTGTAAATATAAGCAACGCTGATGTTTTTAGGAGGGACAGATGCCGTACTCATTAAGCCAAATCCGCATTTTTGAAGCGGTGGCACAATACGAAAGTTACACCCGTGCGGCGGAAAAGCTGTTCATGACGCAACCGGCTGTTTCCATGCAAATCAAGCAGTTGGAGGAGGATAGCGGGCTGGCATTGTTTGAGCGCCAAGGCAAAAAAATGTGCTTAACCCCGATTGGCAGGGAAGTGCAGCATTACGCCAGCCGCGTCTTACAAGCCCACAACGACATGCTGGGAGTGATGAAAGAGCTCAAAGGCACGAAGGGTGGGCATTTGGTTGTCTCGGTGGCGACCACGGCTAATTATTTCGTCACGCAATTGCTGGCAGAATTTTCACAACAGCACGAAGGCATCAATATCACGCTGGATGTGACCAACCGCCACACCTTGCTGGATCAGTTGGAAAACCACGAGCCGGACATGGTGATTATGGGCGAACCGCCGAAAGGTCATGGTTTGCAGTCGGAGCGTTTGATGGAAAATCCGCTGGTGGTAATTGCCGCGCCGACGCATCCGCTGGTAGAGATTGGTCGCCCGTTATTGCTGAGTGATGTGTTGGCGGAACGCTTTATCGTGCGCGAGAAAGGGTCGGGGACGCGCAGCGCGATTGAGCGGCATCTGCATAAACACAATGCCAGTTGCAAAAATTCGCTGGAAATGCGCAGCAATGAAACCATCAAACACGCGGTGGAGGCGGGTTTGGGGCTGGGAATTGTGTCGATGCACACGATTCAGCCGGAACTGGATAGCGGGCGGTTGGTGATTTTGCCGGTGGAAAATTTCCCGATTCATCGTCATTGGCATGTGGTGATGCGCAAAGGCAAACGGCTGTCGCCGATTGCACGCGAGTTTAAGCAGTTTGTGATGGCGGAAGCGCCGCGTTTTGTACGGAATGCATCTCCACGGATTGTGGCATGATGGCGTTCTTTCACGCAGGAGCGCCCGGTGTGCCAGAATCCCAAAAATTGCTGTTGAGTATTGTCGAATTGGGCGGTTATCCCGATTTTACCGCCTTGTACGAGCGCCTCGGTTTTTGTGTCGAAAAGCAAACCAGTATGCGCAAGGTGTTACAGTTTCTGAAGAAAAACACGCCTGCGGTGATTGTCGCGGAGTTTAACTTTCAGTCGGATTTTCGGGATCGCACCAGCAGTCTGGAGTCGATGATGGCAGTGGTGCAGCGCACGCCGGATACGCGGGTAGTGGTGTTTTACGATCGCGAATACCTTCATCAGTTGGTACGGTTGACGGAACGATTTCCATCGCTGATTACATTGGCTTTTCCTGTTGTCGAGGTTGATGTGCTGCACGCATTAAGCCAGTAAAGCCGGTCACGCAAACGCACACTTCCACACTTTTTCTGGTATAATCCCGCTCTTCATGATTTAGGTGATCGAACAAGAATATGGCCACATTTGCCAAGGAAATTATCCCGGTTAATCTCGAAGATGAAATGCGTCAGTCCTATTTGGACTACGCAATGAGTGTCATTGTTGGGCGTGCGTTACCGGATGTGCGCGATGGGTTGAAGCCTGTCCACCGTCGTGTGTTGTTTGCGATGAGCGAACTTGGCAACGAGTGGAACAAGCCCTATAAAAAATCTGCACGTATCGTCGGTGACGTGATCGGTAAATACCACCCGCACGGTGACACGGCAGTGTACGACACCATGGTGCGCATGGCGCAACCGTTCTCGCTGCGTTACATGCTGGTGGATGGGCAGGGTAACTTTGGCTCAGTCGATGGCGATTCACCGGCGGCAATGCGTTACACCGAAGTGCGCATGTCCAAAATTGCCCACGAATTGCAAATGGACATCGACAAAGAAACCGTCGATTTTGTCCCCAATTACGATGGCAACGAGAAAGAACCCAGCGTTTTCCCCACGCGCCTGCCCAACCTGCTGATCAACGGTTCATCCGGTATCGCGGTCGGGATGGCGACGAATATTCCCCCGCATAATCTGACCGAAACGGTTAATGCCTGCCTCGCATTATTGAGCAATCCAGAATTAAGCATCAGTGATTTGATGGAATACTTGCCGGGGCCGGATTTCCCCACGGCGGGTATTATCAACGGCGCACGTGGGATTCGGGATGCGTATCACACCGGCAAAGGGCGCATTTACGTGCGGGCGCGGGCGACGGTGGAAGTGGATGAGCGCACCAGTCGCGAAACCATTATTGTCCATGAATTGCCGTATCAGGTGAATAAAGCCCGGTTGCTGGAAAAAATCGCCGAACTGGTCAAAGAGAAAAAGCTCGAAGGCATCTCCGAATTGCGCGACGAATCCGACAAAGACGGGATGCGCATGGTGATCGAACTCAAGCGCGGCGAATCCGGCGATGTCATCCTGAACAACCTCTACAAGCAAACCCAGATGCAGAGCGTGTTCGGCATCAATATGGTGGCGTTGATCGACGGTCAACCGCGCTTGCTGAACTTGAAAGACATACTGGCAGCTTTCCTGCGTCACCGCCGTGAAATCGTCACGCGCCGCACCATTTTTGAAGTGCGCAAAGCGCGTGAACGTGCGCACATTTTGGAAGGCTTGGCGATTGCGTTGTCCAACATCGACGAAATCATTACGCTGATTAAATCCGCGCCTAGCCCTGCCGATGCGAAACTGGGTTTGATTGCGCGTGCTTGGAACGCGGGCATTGTCAGTGACATGCTCAGCCGTGCCGGAGCGGACACCTGTCGCCCGGACGATTTGCCGGAACAATACGGGTTGCGCCCTGACGGTTACTGGCTGTCCGAAGTACAAGCCCAAGCGATTTTGGATTTGCGCTTGCACCGTTTGACGGGGTTGGAAAAAGACAAAATCATTGCCGAATACCGCGAATTGCTGGAAAAGATTGCCGATTTGCTGGAAATCCTCGGTAATCCTGACCGTTTACTGCAAGTGATTCGCGATGAATTGCTGTTGGTGCGTGATACCTACGGCGATGCACGCCGCACTGAAATTAACGTGGTCGGTGAAGACTTGTGCATGGAGGACTTGATTGCTGACGAAGAAGTCATGGTCACGTTCTCGCACGCCGGTTACGCCAAAGCGCAAACGCTCGACACTTACCGTGCGCAAAAACGCGGCGGACGTGGCAAAGCGGCGACCGCGATGAAGGACGAAGATTTCATCGAAAAGCTGTTTGTCGCCAGTATGCACGACACTTTGCTGTGCTTTTCCAGCCGTGGGCGCATGTATTGGCTGAAAGTTTACCAATTGCCGATGGGCGGGCGCGGTGCTCGTGGCAAGCCAATGGTTAATTTGCTGCCACTGGAAGAGGGTGAACGCATCAATGCAGTACTGCCGATTCGCGAATACGCCGAAGATAAATACATCTTCATGGCAACCTCGGAAGGCACCGTTAAGAAAACCCCGCTGACCGAATTCTCACGTCCGCGCACGGCGGGCATTATTGCGGTTGATTTGCGTGACGGCGACCAATTGGTAGACGTTGCCGTGACCAATGGCGACAACGAAGTGATGCTGTTTAGCACCTCCGGCAAGGCGATCCGCTTCCACGAATCTGACGTGCGAGCCATGGGACGGACGGCAGCAGGTGTGCGCGGTATCCGCATGGACGAGGGGCAGGAAGTCAACGCGCTGATCATTTTGGGCGAAGGCGAATTGTTGATTGCCACCGAAAACGGTTACGGCAAGCGCACCCGTGCGGAAGAATTCTCGCAGCAAGGGCGTGGCGGGCAAGGCGTGATTGCGATCCAAACCTCTGACCGCAACGGTAACGCGGTGGGTGCGGTGCAAGTACACGAAGAAGCACAAATCATGCTCATCACCGATGGCGGCACGTTGGTGCGTACCCCTGTCGCTGACGTTTCCATCGTCGGGCGCAATACGCAGGGCGTGACCTTGATCCGCCTCAATGATGGGGAAAAACTGGTGCAAATTGCGCCGATTTTGACCGATACTAGTGATATAGCCGACGAAGACGACACGGCGACCGATGTAAGCGACGATCAGGAATAAGCCATGAGTAGAGTATTCAATTTCAGCGCAGGCCCTGCGGTATTGCCCGAAGCGGTCTTAGCACAAGCGCAAGCAGAGATGTTGGATTGGAACGGCTGCGGCATGTCGGTGCTGGAAATGAGCCACCGTGAACAGCATTTTGCGTCGATTGCCGCGCAAGCCGAGGCGGATTTACGCGAATTGCTGGGCATTCCGAGCAATTACAAGGTGTTGTTTTTGCAAGGTGGGGCGTACAGCCAGTTTTCGATGATTCCGATGAATTTATTGCGTGGCAAAACGCGCATGGATTACGTCGACACGGGTGACTGGTCGTCGAAGGCGATTGATGAAGCGCGGCGTTACGGCGACGTGAATGTGGTGGCATCGAGTAGTGCGGGCAATTACACCAGCATTTCCGATCCGGCAAGCTGGCAATGTGATCCGAATGCGGCGTATTTGCACTACACGCCGAACGAAACCATTCGTGGTGTGGAATTTGGTTTTGTGCCGGATGCGGGCGATGTGCCGTTAGTAGCAGATTTCTCGTCCACGATTTTGTCGCGTCCGATTGATGTGAGTCGGTTTGGCTTGATCTACGGGGGGGCGCAAAAGAACATCGGGCCTGCGGGTTTGACCATCGTGATTGTGCGTGAGGATTTGCTGGGGCAAGCCGTGCCGTGTACGCCGATCATGTTTGATTACAAAGTGCAGGCGGATAACGGTTCGATGTATAACACGCCGCCCACTTACGCATGGTATTTGGCAGGTTTGGTGTTTAAGTGGTTGAAAGCGCAAGGTGGCTTGTCAGCAATGGCAGCGATTAACGAGCGCAAAGCCAGCAAGTTATACGCGGCTATCGACGCTTCAGATTTTTATCACTGCCCTGTTGACCTGACGTGCCGTTCATGGATGAATGTACCGTTTACGCTGGCAAAACCCGAATTGGATAAGGCATTTGCTGCCGAAGCCGCACAAGTCGGATTGGTTTCCTTGAAAGGACACCGTTCGGTGGGTGGGATGCGTGCCAGCCTCTATAACGCCATGCCGGAAGCCGGTGTGGATGCTTTGATTCACTTCATGCAGGACTTCGCGCAACGCAATGGCTGATACCTTCAATTTGCAAGCAATCCGTGAGCGCATTGACGCGCTGGATACCCAAATTTTAGCCTTGCTCAACGAACGCGCACAATGTGCCGAGCAAGTGGTACACGCGAAGTTGGCGGAAGACCCGAACGCGAAATTCTACCGCCCGGAACGTGAGGCGCAAATCCTCACGCGGATGCAGTCGTTAAATGCAGGCCCGTTGCGTGATGAGCAAATTACGCACTTGTTCCGCGAAGTCATTGCGTCGTGTTTGGCGTTGGAAGAATCGATGCGCATTGCGTATCTGGGGCCAGCGGGCACGTTTACCCAAGAGGCAACGTTTAAGCATTTTGGGATGAATGTTGGCACCTTGCCGGTGGATTCGATTGCGCAGGTGTTTCGCGAAGTCGAAGCGGGTAGGGTACGCTACGGGGTGGTGCCGATTGAAAATTCGACTGAAGGCGTGATTACGCACACGCTGGATATGTTTACGCAGTCGGATTTGCGGATTTGCGGCGAAATATCGTTGCGGATTCATCAGAATTTGATGTGTCGGCATGAAAACTGGCAGGGTGTGCAAAAAGTGTATGCACACGCGCAATCGTTAGCGCAATGCCGCTATTGGCTGGATAAGCATTTGCCTCATGCCGAACGCATTCCGGTGAGTAGCAATGCGGAAGCGGCACGGTTGGTGTCTCATGATGATACGGCGGCAGCGCTGGGGAGTCGGCAAGCAGCACCAATTTACGGTTTACACATTGTGCAAGACAGCATCGAAGACAATCCCAATAACACCACGCGCTTTTTGGTGATTGGGGATCAAGTCGTCACACCGAGTGGCAATGACCGCACGTCATTGCTGGTGTCGGCACGGAATCGCCCCGGTTCGCTTTACCATTTGCTGCAACCGTTGGCAGACAATGGCGTGGATATGACGCGGATTGAATCACGCCCGTCACGCACGACCAATTGGGAATATTTGTTCTTTTTGGATGTGCTGGGGCATGAACAGGATGCGGCAGTGAGTCAGGCGCTCAGTGTCTTGCGCAATGAAGTAGAAGTGGTGCGAGTGTTGGGGTCTTATCCGGTTGCGATTATCTGAAGGTCGGTATGAATGCACCTGCTAAGTGCTATGCATCGGCACAATCTATTCTCTGCGGGAATCAATTCAGTGCTTATTTGAAATAGCCATGTCGGAAATAACATGGCTATTATTTTAGGACGCTGATGTTAATAGAGAACTATTGATCCCAGCAGTTTTGATAACCAGGTACATTGATCCAAAAGCGTGGTGGAGTGCCGGTATTGCCATAAGAGTGGAAGTTCCATCCCGCATTACCCGTACCATCAAAGAAGTCAGCGACAATCCAACGTTCACCAAATTCCTTTGCACAGAATGCATTAGCGTCTGCTAAGGTAGTAATACCATTATCAGTGGTAGGTGCTATTGATTTGGTTGTACCGACTACTTGTGGAGCCCACTCATTTTGTGGATTAACAATGTTTAATGAATTAGGTTTTGGTTGGTAAATTTCGTGTTTGCATAAAATAGGCAAGGCTGTAGTACAAAGTTGATCGCCTATTTTAGGGTTACAGGCATAATCATATGGGTCTTTTGGCGGCTTGATTTTGTCTTTTGGTGAGTTGACTCTCGGCCCACAACCCACATGAACAGTACCCGTAATCGAATCGGATCCATGCTTCAACCACGTCGTACCTTTTTTAGGTGGATTTTCGCAAGTATATGTTAACTCTGCATGATGTACACTGGTATCATCTGAAATCTGAAAGCTTACACGACGTTTATTATTAATCTCTGCTAAATAATTGACTGGATTATTTGATGATTGGTTTGGACTTGCTGAATTAAATGCATAGGTGGGGGAAAAAGTAGAGTTTAATAGACTTCCATTTATTAATGGATAGTAGAAGAAGCTGTCAAAATAGTTATTTGGTTGACTTTCACTTAAAAAGTTTATTCCTTCGCCAGAAGGTTTGGCTGAACAATCATTACCCCCGCGATCACATTTTAATTTAAAAGATAGCTTTACTGAGGTTATGGTATGACAATCTTTAGGAGATCTGAGTGTAAAAGTGTCTTTAAATACATAACCACCCCATGGTCCTGGAGTTATATCTCCATATTTAGAAGGAACGGATGGAGCTGAACTACCAAAATCATTAGAATAAGGCGTGACTAATTCACCAGTATTCTTTGTTATGGTATATGTTGTGGTATTGGCAATGGCATTTGTTGCGGCGGTGACACTTATCAATAAAGTTAGCCAATTGAGTGCAGTTTTTATCTTCATGTTACGTCCTTCATGTTTGTGTGTTGAAATTGGTGATGTCAGTGAATTTACGGAATGGGTGTTTGATGGCAGTTTTTGGAAAACTTGTATCGGGGGATTGAATAGAGGCTCAACAGATTGCGTCGTTGATGCATATCTAAATACGGGAATTCCTCTGGTTTGACGTGTTGGCCTCACAGATACCACCTTTGAAGATTAAATTTTATACAACATTCTAATAAATTTCGTTTGTTGTTGTAAAGTAAAATATTTATTAAGAAAGAGAAAATACGAGCCAGATTCTGTAACGGATGATCAACCGCAGCCTCCAAGGTTGTTCCATCCGTTTGGCTAGTGATATGCAGGCATTGTTGACTGATTTTTAAGAAATCAACCACGTTTTCCGTAAAAGTTGCTCATCCAGTAGGCAACCGCAGCACTGTCCGTAACCGCATTGGCTTGATTCAAGTCCGCCAATGCGGGTTCAGCAATTTCACAGGGCAATGGTTCATCATCCCGTAGCTCAATCAAAGCACGTTCAAACGCCAGCGTAAATTCCGGGTGAGCTTGCACGCTGAAGGCTGATGTTCCATAAATCAATCCGGCATACGGGCAAAACGCTGATTGCAGGAATACCTCAGCTTGCGGTGGGCATTCCATCACCTGATCCTGATGCATAGCATTGAGGGTGATGCTGGCGGGTGCTGCATCCATCCACGGCAAAGATTGCTCTACCTGATAGTGATGCCGCCCGACCCCCCAGCCTTGCGGTGCTTTGGCTACTTTGCCACCCAAGGCTTCCGCCATGATTTGATGCCCGAAACAAACGCCAATTAACGGCACTTGCGCCTGCTGAATCCGGCGGATTAATACCTTTAACGGTTCTAGCCAGGGCAAATCATCGTACACGCCATGCCGCGAGCCGGTGATTAGCCAGCCATCACACACTTGTGGCGAATCCGGGAATTCGCCATCCATCACCGCAAATACCTGAAAGCGTAAATCAGCGCCGGTTTGCCCTAACAAGGCGGCAAACATGGTGGTATACGTCCCGTGTTCGGGGATTAATTCATCCGGCGCACGTCCGGTTTCTAAAATACCGATTAACATGGGTAATCACTTATTGGCTGGTTTGTGTTGCAATGCTTGTGGATATGATGCCCTAATTTGCTTAACGGTTACAGATTCTGTCGTGCGTATTACCGATAACCTTGACCTGCGCCCTACACCCTTCCGTCGATAAGCGCTAAACTCTGTTTCTTTTCAAGCTGACCCCAAGCGGAGACAGAAATGCAGCAAGATGTGCAAGATTTATTGGCGTATGTACCCTCTGAGAGTGCCTTGCAAGGGCGGGTGATTTTGGTCACGGGTGCTGCGGCAGGCATGGGCAAAGCGATTGCGAGCGCGTGTGCGCAATACGGCGCAACCGTGGTGTTGCTCGACAAAGAAATGCGGCGCACCGAAGACACTTACGACGCCATTGTCAACGCTGGCTATCCCGAACCCGCGATTTACCCGCTGGATATGCAGGGCGCAACCGCTAAGGATTACTTCGATCTCACCGAAAATATCCGCGCACAATTAGGGCGCTTGGACGGTTTGATGTTGAATGCGGCATGGTTAGGTTCATTCACCCCAATTTCGCATTACGACACCGAATTGTGGTCGAAAATGATTATGGTGAATTTGCACGCCAATTTCTTGCTGACACATGCGTGTTTGCCATTATTGCAGGAGGCTGCTGACCCCGCGATTGTGTTTGCCAGCCATGCGTCAAATAAGGCGTTTTACGGCGCATTCGGGGTGGCAAAAGCGGGGATGGCAGCATTTTGCGATATTCTGGCGGCTGAACACGACGATGCGACACATTTCATTCGTGTCAATACCGTGGATACTGGCGCGGCACGTACCAGTATGCGCACCTTGAATTTTCCCGGTGAAAACCCGAATAGCGTGGCTCGCCCTGAAGCCTTGGTTGCGCCCTATTTGTACTTTTTGGGTGCAGATGCGGGCAGGCGCACGGGCGAACACCTTGTTTTCCCACGTCAGCCGGGCGATGCTCAATGGGTCGGCGAGGCGAGTGCTGCGTAATGCAACGTGATTCCATTTACGCGCTTCCCCAAAGACAGGTCGTCGATTTCGCTTTTAATGAGGCGGTGGCGGATGTCTTTCCTGACATGATTCGCCGTTCGGTGCCGGGCTATGAAAGCATTATTGCGCTGTTGGGTGTGATTGCACGGCGTTACGCGCAGCCGCACAGCCGTATTTATGATCTGGGGTGTTCTTTGGGCGCTGCAACCTTGTCGATGGCTTCGCAAGTGCGGGTGGAGGATCTTAGCTTTGTGTGCGTGGATAATTCTGCCGCGATGACGCGCCGTTGTGAGCAAATTCTGCAACGTCATCTACTTAACGGGCGGTTTCAAGTGGAGTGCGCGGATATTCAAGCCATCCCTTTGAACAATGCGTCGGTAGTGGTGTTGAATTTCACGCTGCAATTTCTTAAGCCGGATGAACGCTTGGCGATGTTGCGTCATATTTACGAGGGTTTATTGCCGGGCGGGGTGCTGATTTTGTCGGAAAAGCTCCAGTTTGCGGCTGCGACGGAACAAGCACTGCTGACCGATATACATTTGGAATTTAAGCGGGCGAATGGTTACAGCGAACTTGAAATCAGCCAGAAACGTTCCGCGCTGGATCATGTGCTGATTCCTGACACGTTTGCGCAACACGTCGAGCGGCTGGAGGCGGCGGGTTTTACCCAAGTGGTGAACTGGTTTCAGGGCTTGAATTTTGCGTCATTGTTGGCGGTGAAGGTGTGAGCGCAATGCAGTCACTGTACCGTTTTTTGCAAGATTCGCGTCTCGCACCTTGGTTGGATAGCTTGCCCGCGCAACTTGAAACCGCGTTGCAAGGTTCGCACGGCAAGTGGGAAGAATGGCAAGCTGCTTTGGCTGCTGCACCCGATTTGCACCCGCAACAGCTTGATTTTACTAGCAGTGCGGTAACGCTTGGCACGGCTGCTGACGTTGACGCAGATTCCCGTGCGCAATTACTGGCGTGTTTGCAAGCCCTGATTCCCTGGCGCAAAGGCCCCTATCACTTGTTTGGAATTGAGGTCGATACCGAATGGCGTTCCGATTGGAAGTGGGAGCGGGTGTTGCCGCATCTGAGTCCGTTGAGCGGGCGCTTGGTGTTGGATGTGGGTTGCGGGAGTGGCTATCACCTGTGGCGGATGCGCGGGGCGGGAGCGGAGGCGGTGATTGGGATTGACCCGACGTTGCTGTTTTTGACGCAGTTTCAATTGATTAAGCGTTATGCAGGGGAACAGCCGGTCTGGATGTTGCCGCTGAAAAGCGAAGATTTGCCTGATTTGCGTCAAAAAGGCTTTGATACGGTATTTTCGATGGGCGTGTTGTATCACCGCCGCGATCCGCTGGGGCATTTGCAGGAATTGCGCCGTGCCTTGCGAGCCGGTGGCGAGTTGGTGCTGGAAACCTTGGTGGTGGCAGGTGATGAACATACGGTGCTAATGCCGCACGACCGTTACGCCAAAATGCGCAATGTGTGGTTCATTCCCTCGGTGGCATTATTAGAATTGTGGTTGAAACGGCTGGGATTCACTCATATTCGTGTGGTAGATGTGACAACAACCAGCACTCAAGAACAACGTTGCACGGCGTGGAGTAAAGGCGAATCGTTGGTGGATTTCCTTGATTCGCAAGATATTAGCCGCACTATAGAAGGATACCCCGCGCCGGTAAGAGCGACGCTTATCGCTAATACCCCCGCGTGATCTGTTCAAGGGAATATCACTAAATTACAATATGATTAAGCATTGAAATAAAGTGAGCCAAGTGGATACGTTATTGCACAAACCAGGGTTTATGTTCGCGATGGGTGATACCAATCGCTTGCAGCAACGCCTTGCCCGGCGAATGGGGCAGGCATACAAGCGCTTCCGCGACAGTTGGGGCGGCTTATTGCTCGACCCGTATTTGCGCGATGGCGGGAATTATCGCTATCGGCGTTATTCGGTGTTTCATTGGCAACATAATGCCTTAACCGTATTGCCGCACGAGCCGCATTATCAAAGCAGCCATTACAACCGGGTACACGGTGGTTTTAACCGCCATTTTCGTGGCTGGCTGCCCACGACGCTCGCGAATCCGGTGTTGAAGGAAGTGATCGGCTGGGCAACGCAACAATTTTCGCGTAGCCCTGCCGAATTGTGGCGCATTCAAGCCCACCAGTTCCGCATTATTGCCCGCCCTAATCAACAGGGAAAACCGACCCCCGAAGGCATTCATAAGGATGGCGCGGAATATATCTTAATCATGATGATGGATCGCCACAATGTTGACGGCGGCGAGAGCCGCATTTACGACAACACCATGCGCCCCTTAGCGGAAGGCACGTTGGCGCAAGCGGGGGATTTGGTGTTGGTGAATGATCACGCGGTTTATCACGGCGTGACCGCGATTAGCCCCGCTGACCCAACCCAACCCGCTTGGCGGGATGTGTTGGTGCTGACCTTCCACAAAGCGCTGGCTTAGCGTTTAACCGGGGCCTTCAAAATACTTCCAAGGGTAATGCAGGTCGTCTTTGATGGTGCTCCAATACAAATCACCGGAATTGCGCCAAGGATCAAGCAAAATGCCGGTCGCAAAAGGTTTGCCTTTGGCGGTGACGATCAGGGTGCTGTGTTCGCGCCACGGGTTGCCTTTATAAGCGACACCCCAATAGAGGTCGAATGTTTTGAGGTCTTTGGTACGCATCCGCGCTCGCATGGCGCGTGCCCAGTCGACACACAACCCCGCTTTACGCTGCTTGGAATTGCGCAAGGTGTTGTGGAAAACGGGCGGCCAAGTCAAGCCCCAGTCATTCGCCAGATACATCGGGTACACAAACGCATCGTGCGCCACCGATTTTGCTTCACGCGGGTCAATAATGGCGGGGTCAAGTGCAATCAGCGCTTGCGCGAGTTCATCAATGCGCTGTTTCATCTTCGGTGTCAGGGTTTGCAGGCGTGGGTCGCCATCAGGGGTGACGGTTACGTTGTCGTATTGCACGGCACAGCCACTCACGGCAAATAAGACCAGCAGTAAGCCTACCAGTCGTTTCATTTCAAACATTAATCACATTTCCTTCTTAAAATACATCAGGTAATTGACATCCACATCCTTGCCCAGACGATAACTCTGGAATAATGGATTGTATGTCATGCCCGCGATATTCCGCAGCTCCAAGCCGACAGAACGCGCCCAGCGTTCGAGTTCGGAGGGCTTGATGAATTTGGCGTATTCGTGCGTGCCTTTGGGGAGCATATTCATCACGTATTCCGCGCCGACAATCGCTAACGCAAACGCTTTGGGGTTGCGGTTGAGGGTGGAAAAGAATACGTCGCCACCGGGTTTCACCAGTGCGGCACAGGCGGCAATCACCGATGCGGGGTCGGGGACGTGTTCCAGCATTTCCATGCAGGTCACGACATCGAATTGCTCAGGGGCTTCAGTCGCGATGGCTTCGGCGCTGATTTGGCGGTAAGTCATTTCGACTTGGGATTCCAGCGCGTGCAATTCGGCGACTTCCAGCGGGGTTGCGCCCATGTCGATGCCGGTAACGGTAGCGCCACGGCGTGCCATGCTTTCGGCAAGAATACCGCCGCCACAGCCAATGTCGATGACGTTTTTGCCTTGCAAACGGGCGTGGTCGTCAATGTAATTGAGGCGCAGCGGGTTAATGTCGTGCAGCGGTTTGAATTCGCTGTCACGATCCCACCAGCGCCAGGCGAGGTCTTCAAACTTGCGGATTTCGTTGGGGTCAACGTTCGGTGTTGTTTTCATCATCAATTTATTCCTAATAAATATAGATTTAATTTGTAGTTGTGCGGTATTCTTCGCCAAATTTTCTCGATGAGTGTCTGGGGTGTTTCATGGTAGCAAAGACTGGGCTTACGTACTATCGGCCTGATATTGATGGTTTGCGGGCAATCGCGGTCTTGGTAGGGTTGTTATTTCAGGCTCGTGTCCCCGGTTTTGCAAGTGGTTTTGTTAGTGTTGATATTTTTTTTGTTATTTCAGGCTTTCTAATTACAGGTATCATCTTGCGGCAGATTCAGGATGGCAAATTTTCTTTTCGCACCTTTTACCTGCGCCGATTTCGCCGTATTTTACCTGCCTTAGCTGTTATGTTGATAGGAACGGTGGCTTTGAGTTGGTTTGTATTACTTCCAGAAGATTTTAGACTTTTGGGAAGGCATATAGTGGCAACCGTTTTGATGATACCTAATATCAGCATTTGGCAGGCTTCAGGAAATTATTTTGCGCCAACAGTCGATGCTAATCCCCTATTAGACTTGTGGTCGCTTGGTGTTGAGGAGCAATTTTATTTATTAACACCTCTGATTTTATTTTTCTTAATTCGTTATGTGTCTCCACGTTGGCTCGTGTGGGTATTATTGAGTGCTCTCTTCGGTTCTTTTGGATTGGCAACTTATCTAACTTTGCATCATCCTGCTGCGGGGTTTTATTTATCTCCTCCGCGTGCGTGGGAATTATTGTGTGGCGTAGGATTAGCCTATTTACATTTTATCAAGCAACCAGCAACCAGCAACCAGCAACCAGCAATTATGAGTGGTTAGCTTTTTTAGGATTAGTGGCTATACTGGCAAGCGTAGTAATACCAAATAGTACAATAGGAGTGAGTGCACTTATTCATCAATTAGTAGCGGTGTTCGGTACGGTTTTATTGATCCATATCCATAGTTTTCGACAAACATTTGTATCGCGGATTCTGTCTTGGAAACTCCTTGTGGGTATTGGTTTGATTTCTTATCCTCTTTATTTGTGGCGTTGGCCTTTGTTTAGCTTGCGTTCTTACTGGCTGTCTCCCGATGTGATTCCTTGGTATGAAATACTTTTTTTATTGGTGTTGTGTTTTTTATTGAGTTACTTGACATGGCGTTGGGTTGAAAAACCAGCGCGTCGTTTATCTATTCGTCCGAGTAAATCGTTGATTAATTGGATAATTGCTACACAGTTAGTGTTGTTAGTAGTTGGTGTCAGTTTGTGGATAAGTAAGGGTGTTGTATGGCGTTTTAGCTCTGAAACTATTACTTATTCGGATGGTGCAATGGATATAAATCCTTTGAGGAGTTGTCATGGAAATCCTATTTTACATAATGCACCATTATCTGTAGAAAAGTGTACTTTTGGAAGTTCATTGTCAACACATCCAGAATTTATTGTTTGGGGATCTAGCCATGCCGATGCAATCACACCTGTTTTTAAAGAGTTGGCAGATAAATATGCCTTGCCAGGTTTGCAAGCAAGCTTGAGTGGTTCTCCTTTTTTACTAGATGTATCTCGCGGAGGATCCTATTTATTAAGAAATAAAAACTGGCATGAATATAACAAAAATGTTTTGGGGTTGCTTGAAGATTTATCTATTAAAAATGTTTTTTTAGTAGGGAGATGGACATCTTATGTGTATGGCAGTACAACATATGAGGGTTATCTGCCTTCTAATTTAAAATCAAATAAAACAAATGACCCACGATTGGCGTTTGAATACGGTTTGGAAAAAGCTGTTGCAAAATTAGTTGCAAAAAACAAGCGTGTTTGGTTGGTATTACCTGTACCGGAAATGGACAGAACAGTACCACGTTGGCTAACGTTTCATAATGCTGGTAAGACTGAAGTGTGGATGGATAATCCCTATCCAGAACGAGCCACTTCACTGCGTCCTTTCTTTGAACGGTTGAGTCAACAATATGGTGTTCATTTACTTGACCCGCTGCCACATCTTTGTAGAGCAGACGGTAAGTGCCGTATCGCTCATAACGGCAAATCAGTGTATTCCGATGATGATCACCTTTCCGCCAGCGGGTCTTTACTGCTGGCGGATATGTTGCGCCCTGCTTTTGAAATCATGAAGCAGGATAAGTGATGGTTAGCAATTCCCGCCGATCTTAAAATGACAGTATAATCATGGTCTTGTAAAACGAGTCACTGTGCAACGAAATGCCTGCAAAACCACCTCCCCTGCCTCCTGTTGGTAGCCTGAAGCTACGCAAGACCCTCTCAGCCCCCGGATTGCTGGAACGTGTGCGCGGCTGTTTCAGCGAAGTCACTGAGCACCGTAAAACCAAACCCGACTATCCCTTGGTTGACGTGTTGATGTCAGGGCTTGCCCTATTTTCGTTGAAAGACGGCTCACTGTTGCAGTTTGACAAACAGCGCGGGGACAAGGCGCGGCGGCACAACCTGAAAACCCTGTTTGGCATCCCCGATGCTCCCTGTGACAGCCAAATGCGCACGGTATTGGACGGGGTAAAACCGCAGCGTCTGCGCCCGGTGTTTCGCGCCATCCATCAGGAGCTGCAACGGCAAGGCATACTGGAAGGCTACCGTTTTCTAGGAAAGTATTTAGTCAGTATTGATGGAACAGGTATTTTTAGCTCTGGGGCTATCTCTTGCCCGGATTGTTGCATTAAGACACACAAGGACGGACGTGAGGAGTATTACCACCAGATGCTGGCGGCAGTGCTGGTTCACCCTGACAAGAATACCGTATTACCCTTTTTCCCAGAGGCCATCACCAAGCAGGATGGCAGCAAGAAAAATGATTGCGAACACAATGCCTCTAAACGGCTCATCCCCCAGTTGCGCCAAGACTTCCCGCGCATGGAGATGATCCTGCTGCAAGATGCCCTGTCCTGCAATGCACCGCACATCCGTCTTCTGAAATCAAACGGTTACAGCTTTATCATTACCGCCAAAGCCCGTAGTGGCAGCCTATTACTGAAGACGGTATTGGACGGGTTAGCCAATGGCAGTACCCAAGAATTGGCAGGCACGACGAGCAAAAAGTTACGGTGTGGCTACCGTTATGCCAACGACATCCCGCTCAATCATGCCAACCAAGACGTGCGGGTCAACTACATCGACTATTGGGAGGAACGCCCCGACGGTACAACCTTTATCTATGACTGCGTGACTGACATCCCCCTCACCGCCGACAACGTGGCGGATGTGGTACGCGCAGGCCGTTCCCGCTGGAAGGTGGAGAACGAAACCTTTAACACCCTCAAAAACCTCGGTTACAACCTCGAACATAATTACGGTCATGGCAAGCAACACCTTTCCACCGTGTTCGCCACCTTGATGATGTTGGCCTTCCTTATCGACCAGATACAGGAAGCTTGCTGCCAGTACTTCCAAGCCGCACGCACCCGCTTACAGAGCCGTACCGCATTGTGGGAGAAGATGCGCGGGATGTTCCGTGAGCATCTGATTAGCGATTGGGAAACATTTTACGCCGCCATCATTTGGGGTTACGAACGTACCGACCTGAAACCCAAAGGCATTCGCAGCGGATGAAAATCAGGCTTGAGGGTACGCTGGAGTTTTCCAACAGGGTGTTGGGTTATGCAAAAGTCAGGCGGTATTCGGGCAGGCTTTCAGGGCTTGGAGGGTGGGGTTGTGCCCGTAAAAATCAAAGCCCTCGCAAGCCTGCGAAGCTCTGATTACCGATGGATAGCGGGAATTGCTGAGTGATAGTTAGCTAATTTTTTGTTGCCAGTGCCGCGCTTTGGCGATGAGGGCGCTGCTGTCTAGCGTGGTCAGTTGGCGGTTTTCCAACAGGGCTTTGCCTGCTACCCATGCATGGGTGACTTGTTCACGGCTGGTGCAATAGACCAAATGTGACACGGGGTCATACAAGGGGCTGGCTTCCAGTGTACCAAGATCAACCGCAATCATGTCAGCGGATTTGCCGACTTCCAGTGAACCGATTTCAGCATCCAGCCCTAACGCTTGTGCGCCGTTGATGGTTGCCATGCGCAACACTTGTGCCGCTGGAATCACGCTGGCGTCTTGCGCCACGGCTTTGGCGAGCAGGGCAGCGGTACGCATTTCGCCGAACATGTCCAGATCGTTATTGCTGGCATTGCCATCCGTGCCGAGGGCGACATTGACCCCGGCAGCGGTGAGTTTAGCAATCGGGCAGAAACCGCTGGCAAGTTTCAAATTCGATTCGGGGCAATGGATAACGTGTGTGCCGGTTTGCGCCAGTAATGCAATCTCAGCATCGGTCAATTGCGTCATGTGGACGGCGAGAAAATGCTGGTCGAGCAAGCCAAGTTGCGCGAGTCGGGCGAGTGGGCGCATTCCGCTTTGTTCGATGGCTTGCTGCACTTCAAATGCGGTTTCATGCACATGCATGTGGATGGGGAGCGCATGTTCGCCCGCCAAATGCCGCACTTGTTGCAAAGGGTCATCAGACACGGTGTACGGCGCGTGCGGGGCGAATGCCGTGGTAAGCAGTGGATTTGCCTGCAATTGCTCATGCAAAGCCAAGCCTTTTTGAATGTATTCTGCTGCACCACTGCCCCAACGGGTCGGGAAGTCGATCATGATCATGCCAATGCACGCCCGAATCCCGCTTGCCGCGACCACTTGCGCGGTGGCTTCGGGGAAAAAATACATGTCATTAAAACACGTTGTGCCGGAACGCAGCATTTCGGCAATGGCTAACTGGCTGCCGTCATGCACGAATTCCGCATCCGCCCATTGCGCTTCCGCAGGCCAGATGTGGTGTTGCAACCAGTCCATTAGGGGTAAATCGTCTGCCAAACCTTTCAGCAGCGCCATTGCGACGTGAGTATGCGCATTCACAAACCCTGGCAATACAGCCTGTTGTGGTAATGCTACAGTTTGTCGGGGTATATACTGTTTTTCTGCGTCAGAAGTGGGCATGATGCCCACAATCCTGTTATTATTCACAACTATAGTGTGGTGTCGCAGCACCTGATTATCCGAATTGACAGTAATAATCCATTCGGGTGTAATGAGTAAGTCAATTTCGATTGCCATTATGTGCCATTGGGTGTTGTAAGATTGCCACGGTAGAATAACCTATTTATGCTGAAAATCATCATGAGTCAACACGATTCGATCCGTGCTGTAGAATGGAAAGACAATCATCTGGTGCTGCTTGATCAGCGCAAATTGCCGCATAACGAGCAGTTCGTGCAGTTATACAGCGCGGAAGACACCGCCGACGCTATTCGCAATATGGTGGTACGTGGTGCGCCTGCGATTGGCATTGCCGCTGCCTACGCAGCAGCCATGGCAGCCAGAAAATGTTACAAACAGTACCCGCAAGACTGGCGCAATCGCCTGAGTGCCGAAATTGACCTGCTGAAAAATTCCCGCCCAACCGCTGTGAATCTCATGTGGGCATTAACGCGCATGTGCGATTTGGCCGATACCGTGGATGGCGACCCGGAAGAGCCACTGTTAGCACTGGCGCAGCAGATTCACCAAGATGATATTGATGCCAATTACCGCATGGGTGAACTGGGTAGCGCTTTGATTCAACCGTCGCACGGGGTGTTAACCCATTGCAATACCGGGTCACTGGCGACTGGCGGCTACGGTACCGCGCTAGGCGTGATTCGCAGTGCTTACAGCAGCGGTAAAATTGAACACGTTTACGCCGATGAAACCCGTCCTTGGTGGCAAGGCTCACGCCTGACCGCATGGGAATTGATCAAAGATAAAATCCCTGCACATCTGTTGTGTGACGGTGCAGCGGCGCACTTAATGAAACTGGGCAAAGTCTCGTGGGTCATCGTCGGTTCTGACCGGATTGCCGCGAATGGTGATGTCGCCAACAAAATCGGCACTTACAGTCTCGCGGTGAATGCGCGTTATCACGGGGTGAAATTCATGGTGGTTGCGCCAACCAGCACGATTGACCTAGCGACTTTGAGTGGTAATGACATTCCCATCGAAGAACGTTCCCAAGATGAAGTGCTAAACGTGAACAACCAGCGCATTGCTGCACAGCATATGCAGGCATGGAATCCAGCGTTTGATGTAACCCCCGCCGCCTTAGTCGATGCGCTAGTCACCGAAAAAGGCGTGATTTTGAATCCCGATGCGGCAAAAATTGCTGTGCTAATGGCTTCCTAATACAGGCGTTGGTGCAAACAACGGCTTAGACGCTGCATATCGGTGTCTAGCCCGTAACGTTCCTGCCATTCGCGTTGTTGAAACGGACGCTCGTTTACTGGCAGTGTCGCGCATTCGTGCATTTTGCCGGTTACGGTTCTCAGTGACAAAATGCTGACCGGCTGCTCGAAATAGCGCTTGTACAGGTGTGCGGGTAAGCGTTGTTTGAGCAACGGTTCTTCCGGTAGGGGTTGCTCGGTGAGTTCGAGGTGTAGCAATTGCTTGTACGGGTAGAACTCTTGCTGCTCAAACAGAAATTGCTTGGCTACGCGGTCAAAATACCCTTGCCGCATCACTAAACCCCGCTGCGTTAAAATCCAGAGTTGCAGGTATTGCACGCGGTATAAGCTGTGTCCCTTGCGCCCGTGCGGGTCGTCTTGCAAGGCAATCAGCGGAATGTGTGCGGCATCCAGCAAAGTGTGTTTGATAATGCTGTGTTGCTGCGCCGCCAGTGGCAGTTGCAGATACCCCCAACTTTCGGTGATAAAGCCTTCCCAGCGTTGCTGTTGCAAGGTCGTGGCTAAATCAGCGCACTCCGAGGGCGGCAGCACTTGCCGCAGAGTGTTTTGAAAAAACTCTCGCACCGCTTGCTGATAATCCGCGTTCAATTGCGTCAAGCCGGTTGGCGGTGGCAGGCTTTCAAGCTGATGCGCAATGCCTTCTTTTTGTTCATCTAAGGCGTGCATCTTATCGAGGTGTTGTTGCAAGGCTTGTTGGGTTGTTCGGATATTGCGTTCCGACACCCGCCAATACCATGCCAAGGCGAAGATAGGCAGCGCTGGCAACAGGAAATGCCCGCGCATCACCAGCAAAATAATGATGATGAATGTGACGCAAAATAAAATCAGACGCGGCGAATTCAGTGCAAATAGCCGTTGTTTGAGCGCAGCAAGCTGAGTATCCATTTGCTGCTGGTAAGCAATTTGTGGCAATTTCCACGGATCCGCAGCGTAAAAAAAGCTCCAGCGTTCACAAAATGCTTCTTCCGAACGTGTGCCCAGCAATTCTTTGGCATCGTGATTGCCGCAAGCATGATTGGAAAAAATTGGGTAAGTCAGCACTTCTTGGTTGAATTGCTGGTATTCAAGCTTGAGGTCATCAGCTTGCGTGGCGGCTTCCTGTTGCTTGCATTGTTCTCTAAATTCTCGCAGCATGTATTGGCTCATCGCCATGCTCTGGTATTCATTATTAGTCATTATTTTAGCCCTTTGGATATTAGTAGAGTCTGCCCATTTTTCACTCTCTCGTAATAAGACCATGAAACCTGAAAAAAAATCCCTACCCGCTATCATGCGAACAAAATGCCTGAATCAGGTATTAATTGACCGTTTCTTAGACGCTTTTTGGTCGGAACGTGGGGTAAGCCGCAATACCTTGGCGAGTTACGAACGTGATTTGCGGATGTTGTGCCATTGGCTGGACGAACGCAGCGTGGCGCTGGATCAAGCCGAGCGCGGGGATTTGCTGGAGTATTTAGCGATTCGGGTGCGTGGGGGGGCGAAGGCGGCGACGACGGCGCGTTTGCTATCAAGTTTGCGGCGTTTTTACCGTTGGCAAGTCCGTGAAAATTTGCGCAAAGATGACCCTACCGCACAAATTGAAGCGCCCAAACAAGGCAGGCATTTACCGCATACCTTGTCAGAAGCTGAAGTCGATGCCTTATTGCAAGCGCCGGATATTGCCAGCCCGCTGGGGCTGCGCGATCGTGCCATGTTGGAGTTGTTGTATGCCACGGGGTTGCGGGTATCGGAATTGGTGGGGATTCGTTTGAATGAAATTTCCCTGCCCAATGGCGTGCTCCGCATTACCGGCAAAGGCAATAAGGAACGCCTCGTGCCGATGGGGGAGGAGGCGCATGATTGGATACAAACGTATTTGAGCGAGGCACGCCCGGTATTGATGCACGGCAAGGATATTGCGGAGCAAGTGTTTGTGACCACGCGCGGCAGCGGGATGACGCGGCAGATGTTTTGGGTGCTGATTCAGCGTTATGCCTTGGCAGCGGATATTGTGCGCAGTATTTCTCCGCACACTTTGCGTCACGCCTTCGCGACCCATTTGTTGAATCACGGGGCGGATTTGCGGGTCGTGCAAATGTTGCTGGGGCATAGTGACCTTTCCACCACGCAAATTTACACGCATGTGGCACAGGCGCGGTTGCAGGATTTGCACCGCCACCATCACCCGCGTGGTTAAGGTTCTGTAATGTGGGGAAGCGTATACACGCTACAGTCAGCCATGATAAGGTACTATCCACTATCTGATTAAAGAATAAGCACTTTTTACGATAAGATTTTCATTCAGGAATAGAGAAACCATGTACAAAAAAATGATTCTGGGCGCACTGATCAGTGTTGCGCTCGCAACGACCGGGGCAATGGCTGACGATGTGCCTGCGGATCTGGGCGATAAAATGAAACCGATGTTTGGTGGCAGCGCCCCTGATGCATTGAAATCAACCCCCGTACCGGGCATGTTTGAAGCCAAATTTGGCGGCGAAATTATTTATGTAACGGGCGATGCGCGTTATGTGTTTGTCGGCGATTTGATTGATGCGCAAAACAAATCCAGTTTGACCGAAGCGTCACGCGCGGCGGATCGTGTTGCTATCGTCAAAACCATCGACGCCGCCAAGAGCATTGAATTCAAAGCCAAGGGCGAAGAAAAGCATGTGTTGTATGCCTTCACTGACGTTGACTGCCCTTTCTGCGTGAAATTGCATAAAGAAGTGCCAGCACTGAATGAAAAAGGCGTGACCGTGCGCTATTTGGCGTATCCGCGTGCAGGCGTGGGTTCACCGGCTTACAAAAAGATGGTGAATATTTGGTGTGCAGATGACAAAGCCGCTGCGATGAACCAAGTGAAGAATGACGGCAAAGAAGTGGCAGCCAAAGAATGCACTAACCCCGTAGCGGAGCAGTTTGAACTTGGTCAGAAGCTGGGTGTGAATGGCACACCGGCATTATTGACATTGGATGGTACGATGATTCCAGGGTTTCGCCCGGCGGATCAGTTAGTCAAAATGTTGGATGACGCGAAAGCGGCGGCGAAGTAAGCAGCTTTGCCGTGTAGGGTGGGTATCGCATTCGCTCCACTCACCCTACAATAATTTTCTTAACCGATATAACTCGTCCAGAGCCTGACGCGGGGTGAGTTCATCCGGGTCTACGGCAGCTAGTGCCGCTTTCACTTTTTCTGCGATTTCATCTTTGGGTTCGGCGGGTGTTGCAAACATCAGGGGCAAGGTTTGTCCCGGTTGTGGGGCTTGCTGGCTGTGCTTTTCCAGTGATACCAGTTTCTTTTTTGCTTGTGCAATCACACCTTTGGGGACGCCTGCCAGTTGTGCGACTTGCAAACCGTAGCTTTGGTTGGCGGGGCCTTCTTTCACCGCGTGTAAAAATACGATTTTGTCGCCATGCTCCACCGCGTCGATATGTACATTGGCAATGGTGCTGATTTGTTCGGCGAGGGATGTTAATTCAAAATAGTGGGTGGCGAACAGGGTGAAAGCTTTGCGGTCGCGTGCGAGGAATTCGGCGATTGCCCATGCCAGTGACAAGCCATCGAAGGTGCTGGTTCCGCGCCCGATTTCGTCCATCAATACCAAACTGTGAGCAGTAGCATTGTTGAGAATATTGGCGGCTTCGGTCATTTCCACCATGAAGGTGGAACGCCCGGTGCTTAAGTCGTCGTGTGCGCCGATGCGGGTGAAAATGCGGTCGATATTGCCGAGGCGGGCGGTTTGCGCGGGGACGTAGCTGCCAATGTGTGCCAGCAACACGATCAGCGCGACTTGGCGCATGTAGGTGGATTTTCCACCCATATTGGGGCCTGTCACCATCAACATGCGGCGGCGCGAGTCCATGTACAGATCGTTTGGCACGAAGGGATTATCGAGGGTGCGTTCGACTACCGGATGCCGTCCGCCTTCGATTTGAATGCCAGCACCATCGACCAGCGCAGGGCAGTTGTAATTCAAGGTATTGGCACGTTCGGCGAAGTTGCTCAATACATCCAGTTCGGCAATGGCTTGCGCACTGGTGCGAATCGGATTCAAGTGTGCCAGCAAGTCGCCTAATAGATTGTCGTAAATGGCTTTTTCGCGGGCAAGCGCACGTTCGCGGGCGGACAGTACCTTGTCTTCAAACTTTTTCAGTTCGGGCAGAATGAAGCGTTCCACGCCTTTAAGCGTTTGGCGGCGGATGTAGTCGGCGGGGATGCGGCTCAACTGGCTTTGCGGGATTTCGACGTAATAGCCGTGAATGCGGTTGTAGGCAACTTTGAGGTTGTTGATGCCAGTACGGACTTTTTCGCGGGCTTCGAGATCGAGCAGGTATTGGTCGGCGTTTTCGCTTAAGTTGCGCAATTCATCGAGTTCGGCATCGAAACCGGGGGCGATTACCCCGCCGTCACGGATGACCACGGGTGGGTTGTCGATAATCGCGCTGTCGAGCAAGTGGCGCAGTGCTTCGTGCAAGTCGATGTTGGTTTGTAATTGCTGGATGTGCGGGTTGTCGATGGTGCCGATCAAGCCGTGGATGCGGGGGAGTACGTGCAAGGAACTCCGCAGGGTGGAGAGGTCACGCGGACGTGCCGAGCCGATGGCGATGCGGCTGGCGATGCGTTCGATGTCGCCGATACCGCGCAAGGTTTCCAGCAAGGTTTCGTAGCGGTATTGGTCGAGCAATACGCCGACGGCTTGGTGGCGGTTGCGCAGAATGAAACGGTCACGTAGCGGCTTGTTGAGCCAGCGGCGTAGCAGACGGCTGCCCATGCTGGTGGCGGTTTTGTCGATCACTGAAATCAGGGTGTTTTTGTGTTCACCGCTGATGCTGTATTCGAGTTCCAGATTGCGACGGCTGGCAGCGTCGAGAATGATGCCTTCGTCGCTGAGTTCTACCGTGAGGCTGTTGATGTGGGGCAGGGCGGTGCGTTGGGTTTCTTGCACGTAATTGAGCAATGCGCCCGCAGCGGCAATCGCGAGCGGCAGGTGGTTGCAGCCGAAGCCGTCGAGATCGTGTACCCCAAATTGGCGTAGCAGTAGGCGTTTGGCGGTGTCGAGGTCGAAGTGCCATTGCGGGCGTGGGGTGGAAATGCGGTTGCGGGCGAAGGCGGGTTTCCAGTCTTCGTCGTGCAGAATTTCGGCGGGTTGCAGGCGTTCGATTTCGTTGTGCAGGGTGGTGTCGGAATCGGCTTCTTGGACGGTGAAGCGTCCGGTGCTGAGGTCGATGGCGGCGATGCCGTAGTGCGTCTCTTTGCGTGCAATCGCTACCAGCAGGTTGTCGCGGCGGTCGTCGAGGAGGTAGTCGTCGGTGACAGTGCCGGGGGTGAGCAGGCGGGTGATTTTGCGTTCGACCGGGCCTTTGGATTTGGCAGGGTCGCCGATTTGTTCGCAAATGGCGACGGATTCGCCGACTTTGAGGAGTTTGGCGAGGTATTGTTCGACGGCGTGGTAGGGAACACCTGCCATGGGAATGGGGTCGCCTGCTGATGAACCGCGTGCGGTGAGGGTGATGTCGAGCAGGGCAGCGGCTTTTTTTGCGTCGTCCATGAACAGTTCGTAGAAATCCCCCATGCGGTAAAACAGGAGGATGTCGGGGTATTCCGCTTTGATTCGGAAGTATTGTTGCATCATGGGAGTGTGTTGGGGCTGTTCTTTGCTCATGGCTCGTCGGGGGTGCGTAATCAAGCCAGAGAGTTTAGCAGTAATCGGTGTGGCACGGAAAAAAGATGCCTGACAATTAAAATTGTGTGAAATTTTGCTTGACCAACTCTGAACAAGTTAGCATAATGCGCACCTCTTCCAGCGCATCTGTAGCTCAGTTGGATAGAGTACCTGGCTACGAACCAGGTGGTCGGAGGTTCGAATCCTTCCAGATGCGCCATCTCATTTAAAAAGGCTGACTTAATGTCAGCCTTTTTTCGTTACAGGAACTCCCCACTTTGGTGTTGCCACATTTCGTGGTATTTACCGCGCAATGCCAGCAATTCGCTGTGCGTGCCTTGTTCGATAATCTCGCCATTTTCCAACACGATGATTCTGTCCATGCGCAGAATGGTTGCCAGTCGGTGCGCAATCACAATCGCGGTTTTTCGCTCGATCAGCTCGAAAATAGCGATCTGAATTTGCTGTTCGGTGAGTGAATCCAGAGCACTGGTGGCTTCATCGAGCACCACAATCGGTGCATCTTCCAGAAAAGCGCGGGCAAGCGCGATGCGTTGCTTTTCACCGCCGGACAGTTTCACACCGCGTTCGCCCACCATGGTGTCAAAGCCTTGCGGCAGTTTGTCGATGAAATCCAGTGCACGGGCTTTGCGGGCGACTTCACGCAACGCTTCATCAGGGATGTCTTTGCCCAGCGCAATATTGTCGCGGATACTGCGGTGAAACAGATCCGGTTGTTGCGGCACCAATGAAATTTGTGCGCGTAAAGACGCCAGTGAAAACGCAGTAGCATCCACCCCATCAAACAAAATTCTGCCCTGCTGCGGGTCAACAAAACGGAACAGCAATTTGGTCAGTGAAGTTTTGCCTGAACCAGAATGCCCCACCAATGCCACTTTTTCACCGGGCTGGATGTGCAGGTTGAAATCATTAAATAAGCTGACTTGCTTATCCGCTGCGCCATACGCAAACCCTAATTGCTCGAAGCGAATGTCGCCTTGCGTAATGGTGTGGGTTGGCATATCCGCACGGTCGTCCTCCAAATCGGTTTGTCGGAACACGTCTGCCATTTCACGCGCATCGGCCAATACGTTGAAAAAACGCCGAAAATTCATCCCGAAATCCCACAGGTGTTTGATCAGGATAAGCAGTACGGTTTGGAATAACACAAATTCACCGATCTCGAATGCGCTTTGTTGCCATTCGCCGATCATCCAATAAATCAGCAGCAATTCAATGCTGAACACCAGAATGCCTTGCACCGCAAACGAGATGAAGGTCAATAACCACGCGATATTGCGCACCCGATAGGATTCATCCGCCAATGCGCCGATATTGGCACGTTCGTGTTGTTCCAGCGCGAAGCTTTTGACAATCGCGATATTGCTGATGCCATCGGCATACGCGCCACCGAGTTTGGAATCCATCGCCGCGACGCGCAGGTCGAATTTCAGTTTCCAGACCAGAAAGCCACCGCTCCAGCCTAAAAAGATGGCGACCCATAGCAGAAAATACAGCGCAAACGTCGGCTGTTGTTGGTAAAAAATAAGGAAGGCGAGAGCGATTTGCAGCAAGTTGCCGTAAAACTGAAAAATTAACCAGTCGATAATGGTTTCAAAGGCTTTGATGAAACGGTTGGCTTGCTTGACCAAACTGCCTGCAAAATTGTTCTCGAAAAAATGGGTGCGTTGTTTCACGAGCACATCAAAACAGCGCTTATCGAGTTTGTTTAGTCCCCAACTTTGGAACATGATCATGCCCAATTCCAGCGCCCGCCAACTCAGCCAAATCACCCCGTAAGTCATGGCAATGTAGCTCAGGTTTTGCAGCAGCAACTGATGCGTATCCGCGTTGAAGGCTTTGGATAAGCCATTGGCAATCTCTTTGTAATACAGCGGCACCAATAGCTCTAGCCCCGCGCCGCCGGTAATGCCAAGCATGACCACCGCAAACCACCCCCATTTCTGGCGGATGATGGCGCCGTATTCACGAAAAATAATATCCATGCACTAACATTTCCCTGTGGCAGCGGCTCTGCGGCGGGCTTCGATTTCGTAAGGGTTATCCCAATAGAAACTGCCACCGCGTCGTTGCGCCCGCACTCCGGCGATAAAATACACGCAAGGGAATAAGCAGCCCCAGCGCTCGAATTGTTCCACGTGCACCCGTTCATGCACCCGACTGCTGCGCAAATGCTGCGGTGATACACCCGCAACAATGTGCCCAACGGTAACGGCATTCACTGCGCCAAGAAACGGAATGCCACGCTCCAGCCAGCGTCCGACCCAGCCACCCCAGATTTCCAACACCCCCGTGTGCAGGGCGTAACCACCACCTGTCCATTTTGCCAGCAATGCCAAGGGTAAAAACCACATACTGATGGGAGCAACCCACAAATACCGCGCTATTTGCCGCCAATCGCTTATTGTTTGCACGCATTCGCTCACTTAAAATTTGAATGATAACTGAACTGACACGGTGTCTAGCGGGTCAGAAACCCGTATACTTGGTCAAAACAACTGAACAAATTGTAGGGGATTCCTTGGAAGAACACGACTTATTACAAAGCATCCTGCTGTTGTTGGTGATGTCCGTCGGGGCGGTTGCTGCCTTCCGCACCTTGCACTTGCCGCCTATTTTGGGCTATCTACTCGTGGGGACGCTAACCGGAACTCATGGATTAGGCTTTATGCCCGATAGCGCAGGCTTGATCTTCATGGGGGAAGTCGGGGTAGTATTCCTATTGTTTGCCATTGGGTTGGAATTTTCACTCAAGCAATTCATGGCAATGCGCACCACGATTATTGGCTTGGGCGGGTTGCAGGTGGTGATTTCTACGCTATCCGGCGTTGCCATTTTGTCGTATTTCGGGGCGCATTGGAGCAGTGCGCTGGTCGCAGGCGGTGCTATGGCGATGTCATCGACCGCGATTGTGGTCAAGCAATTGACCGATCAGGCGGAAATGCGTGCGGCTCACGGGCAATCGGCGTTGGGAATTTTGCTGTTTCAAGACATTGCTGTCGTACCCTTTTTGGTCATGATTCCGTTGTTGGCGGGTGGCGCGGATTTGACTGTAAATCCCAGTGAGTTAATGTTGACTATTCTTTCCGCTGCGTTGCTGTTTGTCGCCATGATGTTGGTGGGGCATTACACGCTGCGACCGTTGTTTCAGTATATTTCTCGCGCTGAATCGGTTGAATTGTTCAATATTACGGTATTGCTGGTAGCGCTGACGGCGGCGTGGTTGACGCAATCCATGAATTTGTCATTGGCATTGGGGGCGTTTTTAGCCGGAATGTTGCTGAGTGAAACCGAGTACAAGCACCAGATTGAAAGTGAGATCCGTCCGTTTCGCGATATTTTGATGGGAATCTTTTTTATAACGGTCGGGACGAAGTTGGATATTAGCATTCTGCCTTCGTTGTGGCTGCCGGTATTATTGCTAGTATTGGGTGTGATCGTGGGCAAAGGCTTACTGATTGCGCTGCTAACCCGTTTGTTTGTGAAAAATAATGTGACTTCATTGCGCACCGGGTTGGTGCTGGCGCAAGGCGGGGAGTTCGGATTTGCGCTGCTGACCTTGGCGTTAAACAATGAAGTGATGTCATCGAGTGAAGCACAAACCACCTTGGCGGCCATTGTGATTAGCATGGCTATTTCGCCATTCTTGATTCGCTACAACGAGAAAATTACCCATTTTTTGTTGGCGGATACTTATACCCACGAGCGTTTCAAAGAAGCAGAAGAGGTCAATACGGCTGTTAATGAGGTGGAAAATCACGTGATTCTCTGCGGTTATCGGCGCATGGGGCAGAGCATTGCGCGTTTTTTACAAGAGCAGGGCGTGCCATACATTGCATTGGATCTTGACCCTAGCATTGTGGAAAGAACGTGGGAGGCGGGGGATCCAGTGCATTATGCGGACGCTGCCCGCCCAGAAATTCTGATGGCGGCTGGTTTGGAACGCGCCCGCATGGTGGTGATTACCGTGGTGGAAGTCGAAGTCGCCAAACGCATTATTGAAGCGGTGCGTCTCAAGCGTGCCGATATTCCGGTCTTGGTGCGCACCCGCGACGAACGTCACTTGAAAACGTTGGAACGCTTAGGCGCTACCAGCGTGTTGCCGGAAACGCTGGAAGCCACGCTGATGATTACCCAACGCATTGTGGAGCAACTCGGCTTTAGCCCGGATGAAGTGTTCCAGATGACCGAAAAAACCCGCCGTGACAGTTACCGCGCTTTGCACAGCTATTACCACGGTGAGCGTGATAAAACCTTGCAGGTTGGTCAAAAAACCGAGGCATTTTTGCATACGTTTAGGTTGCAGGATGAAGATTACGCGACAGGTAAGCGGATTGCTGCGCTAGAATTGGAGCGCTTCTCTGTGTGCATTAAGGCATTGCGGCGCGGTGATATTCGTGGTGACGAGCCTTCTGCGGATATTTGTTTGCAAGCCGGTGATGTCTTGGTGCTAGAAGGCAGTAAGGCGGAATGTTTCCGCGAAGTGGAGACGGTTTTGCGCACGGGGGGCAAACTGGCAAAAGCAGTTGTTCCCGTGGCGGCGGATGTTTGAGGCGTAAGCGTCCGTTTGTTTTTGGGCTGGTGAATCGTATAATAAGTATATTTCTGTCTGTTAAATCCATACCACTCACACCGTGGTAAACTACCGTTTATCGACCTAATCTATTGGATATATTTCACTCTGTGGTATTCTTTTATTCAGGATATGCGTTTAATGAGATGGTTTATGTATGAAAAACCATGCTTGGTTTTACACATGCCGATAGCTTAATAATTGGTCGATTGACTTGGGGTCAACTGGAGACAGTCCGGTGAAGTTAAAATTTTTCTAACGTTTAGAAAACTTTTTGAACAGCCAGATGTCTATGGATGGTGTCGAGTCGTTTTAGATCACGCTGAGGCTATGCACGACTTCTATGGAGCGGATACAGTGTCCGTATTGAAAGGAAGCATTTGGGTGGTATCTGGATCGAATCACCGCTAATACAAGTTATTAAAGGGATTTTTACGATCACGACTCCTAAAAAGCAGTTGGCTACGGTTAATGAAACATTGTGTAGAATCGTACCAACAAATACTAAAAAGGTTGCATCAATATGACGAATACATCTTCTCGTGCCGGTCTGGACGCTTCTTTGTCTGAAACGGTTGCTCGTACTTTACAAGATTACTTGGATACGCTGGGTGATCATGAAGCGTCAAACATTTACCGTTTGGTGTTGGATGAGGTTGAACGCCCGATGCTGGAAATTATGATGCGTTATACGCACAATAACCAGTCGAAGGCTGCACAGTGCATGGGCATTAATCGTGCCACATTGCGCACTAAGCTGAAGCGCCATAACTTACTTTAATCAAAGACTAAGTGTGGACAAGAGGGGCGGTATTTATAGACCGCCCCCAATATTAAGCTCAATTTTTCAATGTTTGTTGGTACGTCTTCAACCCATCCCAATCGTTTGCGGCTGCAAGTTTAGCTTGCTCTGCCCAACTTTCTGCAAATGCCTTGCTGTAGCGAATACCGCTCGACGCCAATTTCTCGTTCAAATTATCAGTAGTCAACGCTGCAAGTTCTGCATAACGCTTAATGCCGTTGGTTTGCATTGCTTCGGCTAACTTGGGGCCAATGCCACTGAGTTTGGTTAAATCATCCGGTACAGTATCTGTTACGGTTGCAATTTCAGGTTCAACGGCTGCTGCAACGGTTTCAACGGTTTCAAGGTGTGTTTGTGGCGCTGGAGTGGTAACTTGTTCGATTTTCGCGGCTTTTGCGACTGTCAACTCTGCTTGTAAGGTGCGGTTCTGTTGTTGCAGCGTGCCATTTTCTTTGCGACTGGCTTGCAGGGCGACTTCAAGTTTTTTCTTGGGATTGGGAACAAACAACCGTACAAAAATCCATTCGATTAACCAACCGCACAGTATCCCAAGGATAAATACGCCTACTAGTTTAGACATTGTGGAACTCCATTAATTTATCAGTATTTAATGCTTTTTATTACGAAAAAAATGCTAGTGACATAGTACGTCGGACAGGCACGCTTTTAAACCCCGAATTCGTTGCGGTAAGCCTGTATCGTCTCCAGTAACGCTGCATCATGCAAATGGCTGCCAACGTGGTTGATGACTTCGCGTAAACCCACGATGCTAATTACCTGAATGCCGTACAGGGCTTGCACTTCCTGCACCGCAGATTGGGTGCCGGTGCCGCGTTCTTGGCGGTCGAGTGAAATGGCGACACTGGCTAGAGTGGCGCCCTGAGTCGCAACAATAGCCGCTGCTTCGCGAATCGCGGTACCTGCGGTCATCACATCGTCAATGACTAAAACCCGGCCTTGCAAGGGTGCGCCTACAATTGTGCCACCTTCGCCATGGTCTTTGGCTTCTTTGCGATTAAAAGCGTAAGGGTAATCTTTGCCGTGGTGTTCATACAGCGCAATCGCGGTTGCTGCCGCTAACGGAATCCCTTTGTAAGCCGGGCCAAACAGCATGTCGAACGCGATACCAGAATCGACAATGGCTTGCGCGTAAAATTTGCCAAGGCGTGACAGGGCTGAGCCGGTTTGAAACAAGCCCGCATTAAAAAAATACGGGCTAACGCGACCGGATTTGAGGGTGAATTCGCCAAAACGCAAGACGCCTTGCCCGATAGCAAAATCCAGAAAATCTTGTTGATATGTTTTCATTGGTTTAATCCTTTGCGGGTAAATTCGCTAATGCTTGTCCTAACTGAAGCACCACGTTAGCTCCTAGTGCTTGACTCCACACCAAACTAGGATTTTCCAATAATAAGATCACGGTAGAACCCATGTTGAAACGCCCCATTTCCACGCCTTTTGCCAAATGAACCTCTGGAAACGTTTGACGCTTGACGCCCCAGCCTTGCGGAGGTGTGACCAGCCCATCCCACACGGTTTCAATGGCAGCAACGTTGATTGCACCCACCAACACCATAGCCAGCTTGCCGAATTCGGTATCAAACAGCGTGACAACCCGTTCATTGCGGGCAAACAGACGCGGAATCGTGCGCACCGTATGCCCCGCGACACTGAAAAGTCGCCCCGGTACGTAAACCTGTTCGCACAAGGTTCCCGTGAGCGGCATGTGAATGCGGTGATAATCACGCGGTGACAGGTAAATGGTCACGAATTGACCCTGCATGAACGGGGCAGCACGTGCCTCATCGCCGCCCAACAATTCTACGGCAGAATATTCACGGCCTTTGGCTTGGAAAATTTGCCCTGCTTCCACCGTTCCCATTTGGCTAATGCGCCCGTCTACCGGGCTGACCAGCACCTGATTTCCGGCTGCGATTGGGCGTAGGGCGGGTTGTAATGAGCGGGTGAAAAATGCATTAAAGGTCGAATAGCTCGCTGGGTCGGGGTAGAGCGCTTCCGTCAGATTCACGTTGAAAACCTTGCTGAATAACCGGATAGCAGGTGGCACAAGCGTCGGGGATTGGATGCGTGTCAGGCGAAACACCAGTCGGGAGATAAAGTGGTGCGGCAAAATGTACAGAGGCCAAGCTTTCAGAATATCAAGTAGATTCATGCAGGATTCGTGTATTAACGGCTAAAGACAGGATAATACGGTAAAAGCGCAGCGAGTAAACCAAAAAAGGCACCCCGGAGGGTGCCCTTTAGCAAACTGTGATGCTTGCGTCAGTCTTATTTCGCAGCAGCAGGGGTTGCTGGTGCAGCAGCCGGTGCTGCTGGAGCGGTAACAGGAGCAGCAGGCATCTGCGGTGCAGTCATCATGGCTGGTGCTGCGTAACCGTTGTTAGAACCTTCAGAGTTAGAGCGGAAGTCGCTGTAACCGTTGTTAGTGGTGTTGCCTTGGCCGTAACCGTTGCCATTGCCGTACCAGTTGCCATTGCCTTTGCCGTTAGCAGCCATGTCGCTGTCGAAGTTAGTGCGGCCTTTGCCTTTGAAAGTGATCGCAAAATCAACTTCACCGTCAGCGTCGCCTTTACCACGACCCCAGCCGTTTACGTCGCCGTTGGTAGCGCCGTAACCAGTGCCTTGACCACCAGTAGCGCCATTGCCTTGGCTGGTGCCTTGACCAGAAGCAGAACCGTTATCAAAACCGTCTGTGAATTCAGCAGAAGCAGCGCCAGTGAAAGCGATCAAAGCAGCGAAAGCGATAGTATGCAGTTTCATAATTTTATTTCCTAGCAGGTTGTATTTCGAGAAGTTCAGTATGGGATAATAATAATATTAGCATTTACTAATGTAAAGAGGTTTTGCACGTTTTCTGCAAATTTTTTGTAATAACCGTGAACTTTTTGCAGAGAACTGAAAAGCCCCGTTGGATGGGGCTTTCAGAGGGTATGCAGCGCGTAAAGTCGCTTAGTCTTTGATGCGATATTCGGCTGAACGGGCGTGCGCGACCAAGCCTTCACCGCGTGCCAATACGGAAGCAATTTTGCCCAGTGTCGAGGCGCCTTGCGCCGAGCAGTCAATCAAGGATGAGCGCTTCTGGAAGTCATATACCCCCAGCGGGCTGGAAAAACGTGCGGTGCGTGAAGTGGGCAATACATGGTTCGGCCCTGCACAATAATCGCCGACGGCTTCAGCGGTGTAGCGCCCCATGAAAATTGCCCCGGCATGGCGAATCTGCGTCGCCATTTCACGCGGATTTTCCACCGAAAGCTCCAAGTGTTCGGGGGCGATGTAGTTGGCAACTTTTACCGCTTCTGCCATGTCTTGCACGTGGATCAGTACCCCACGGTTTTGCAGCGAAGTGGCAATGATCGGTTTGCGCGGCATTTCTTCCAACAAACGGTTGATGCTGGCTTTTACTTGTTCGATGAAAGCTGCATCGGGGCAGACGAGGATGGATTGTGCGTCTTCGTCGTGTTCCGCTTGGGAAAACAGATCCATGGCAATCCAATCCGGGTTGGTGTTGCCATCGCACACCACGAGGATTTCGGAAGGGCCTGCAATCATGTCGATACCGACCGTGCCGTAGACCATGCGCTTGGCGGTGGCGACGTAGATATTGCCGGGGCCGACGACTTTATCGACTGGCGGGACGGTTGCGGTACCGTAAGCGAGGGCGGCAACGGCTTGTGCGCCGCCGATAGCGAACACGCGGTCGACGTTGGAAATGGCGGCGGCGGCCAGCACCAGTTCGTTGACTTCACCGTCGGGGGTTGGCACTACCATGATCAATTCCGGCACGCCTGCAACTTTGGCTGGCACGGCATTCATCAGCACCGAAGAGGGATATGCCGCTTTGCCACCGGGGACGTACAAACCGACCCGATCCAATGCGGTGACTTGTTGCCCCAGCAAAGTGCCGTCGGCTTCGGTGTAGCTCCACGATTCCAGCAATTGGTGTTCGGCGTAAGACTTCAGGCGAGCGGCGGCGGCCTCTAATGCAGTACGCTGTTCTGGCGTGATTTTGGTGAGCGCTGCTTGCACGCGGGCGGCGGGAATTTCCAGTTCCGCCATGCTGCCCACACTCATGCGGTCAAAGCGGTTGGTGTATTCCACCACGGCGGCGTCGCCACGCTTGCGCACATCTTTCAAAATGCCGTTGACGGTGTTGAATACCGCGTCATCGGAGACGCTTTCCCATGCCAGTAGGTCTTGCAGTTTCGACCAGAACGCGCTGTCAGTGGTGCTTAATTCGGTAATGTTGAGCATGTTTAACCCCTGTTGTTACGCCGTGCTTCCACCGCTTCCGCCAACTGGTGCAATACCGCATCGGTGGTCTCGAAGTTGATGCAAGCGTCGGTGATGCTTTGCCCATAGACCAGTGCTTCGCGCGGTTTGCCGTCGGCTTTTTGATTGCCTTCGACCAAGTGGCTTTCGATCATGACGCCGGTAATGGCTTTGTTGCCTGCGGCGATTTGCGCTGCCACATTCGCGGCGACTTCCGGTTGACGGCGGTAATCTTTGTGGCTGTTGGCATGGCTGAAATCGACCATTAACGACGCTGGCAGTTTGGCTTTTTCCAATGCGGCTACGGCGGCGGCAACACTCGCGGCGTCGTAATTCGGCTCTTGCCCACCACGTAAGATCACGTGGCAATCTTCGTTGCCCTTGGTCGCAAAAATCGCGGTACGGCCTTCCTTGGTGACGGATAGGAAATGGTGCGGACGAGAAGAAGCGCCAATCGCGTCAATCGCAATGTTCAGGTTGCCATACGTGCCATTCTTGAAACCAATCGGGCAAGAAACCCCAGACGCCAGTTCGCGGTGGGCTTGGCTTTCGGTCGTGCGTGCGCCAATCGCTGCCCAGCTTACCAAATCCGCCAGGTATTGCGGGCTGATCAGGTCGAGGTATTCGGTCGCCGCTGGCATTCCCTGATTGTTCAAATCCAGCAACAACTTACGTGCCATGCGCAGACCTTTGTTGATATGGAAGCTGTTATCCATATCCGGGTCGTTGATCAAGCCTTTCCAGCCAATCGTGGTGCGCGGCTTCTCGAAATACACCCGCATAATGATGTGTAACTGGTCTTGCAATTCGTCACGCAAGTGTTGCAGACGCGCCGCGTATTCCATTGCTGCATCCACGTCATGGATGGAGCACGGGCCAACCACCACCAGCAAGCGATCATCTTCGCCGTGCAGGATGCGGTGCGCAATTTCGCGGGCGTTGTGTACGGTTTCGGTGGCGGCTTCGCTCAGCGGGTATTCACGGTGCAGTTCGACGGGTGGCGTGAGTTCGTGCATACCGATGATGCGTAAGTCGTCGGTTTGGTATTTCATTGGGCGCTCCTCTGTGCGACAGCCGCCTGAATCTGGGCAATCAGCTCACGAATCGGGGCGTGTTTAAGTTTCATGGATGCTTTGTTCACGATCAGGCGTGAGGTGATGTCTGCCATGTGTTCCAGCGGAGCTAAACCATTGGCGCGTAAGGTATTGCCGGTGTCAACCACGTCGACAATGCAATCGGCTAAGCCGACCAGCGGGGCAAGTTCCATCGAGCCGTATAGCTTGATGACATCGACTTGACGGCCTTGTTCGGCAAAATAGCGGCGGGTACAGTTGACGAACTTGGTCGCGACTTTCAAGCCGGTGGTGGGTAAAGGGCGGTCGGCAAACCCGGCAACCATGAGCTTGCAACGCGCAATTTGCAGATCCACCAGTTCGTACAGGTCTTGCCCGCCGTGTTCCATCAGCACGTCTTTGCCCGCCACGCCCAAATCGGCAGCGCCGTATTGCACATAAGTCGGCACGTCAGTGGCGCGGATAATGACAATTTTCACATCCTCGCGGTTGGTGTCGAGGATCAGCTTGCGGCTGGTTTCGGGGTCATCCAAAGGTTCGATACCAGCGGCTTTTAACAGCGGCGCGGTATCTTTGAAGATGCGCCCTTTGGAGAGCGCAATGGTCAGTGTCTGTTTCACAATGTTATCCATTTACCCGTTGGATACGCGCACCCAGTCGGGAGAGTTTTTCTTCAATGCGTTCATAGCCACGGTCGGTGTGATAAATCCTATCCACCGTGGTTTTGCCTTGCGCTGCCAAACCTGCCAGCACCAGCGAGGCGGAAGCGCGTAAGTCGGTTGCCATCACCGGCGCACCTTTCAGGTAAGGCATTCCGGCGACGATGGCGGTATTGCCTTCCAAACGAATGTTGGCCCCTAGGCGCATCAGTTCGGCAACGTGCATCATGCGGTTCTCGAAAATGGTTTCGACAATCACGCCAATGCCGCGCGACACGGCATTCATCGCCATGAATTGCGCTTGCATATCGGTGGGGAACGCGGGGTAGGGGTCGGTGCGAATATCGACCGCTTTCAGGGTGCGATCCCTCATGTCGACTTCGATCCAATCCGCGCCGGTCGTGACCAATGCGCCTGCTTCGGTGAATTTGTGCAGTACAGCATCAAGTGTATCAGGTGCGGCTTTTATTGTCCTTACCCGACCGCCGGTAATCGCAGCGGCTGCCAAAAAAGTGCCGGTTTCGATACGGTCAGGCAGTACGCTGTAATCGACACCGTTGAGGCTGGTCACGCCTTCGACGGTGATTTTGTCGGTGCCTGCGCCTTTGATCTTTGCGCCCATCGCAATCAGGCAGTTGGCAAGGTCGACTACTTCCGGTTCACGCGCGGCATTTTCCAGTGTGGTCGTGCCTTCGGCTAACACGGCTGCCATCAGCAAGTTTTCGGTACCTGTCACCGTCACAATGTCCATGACGATTTTTGCACCTTTGAGGCGTTTGGCAGTGGCGCGGATGTAGCCTTCTTCCACCACAATTTTCGCACCCATCGCCTCCAAACCACTCAGGTGAATGTTGACCGGGCGTGAGCCAATCGCGCAACCGCCGGGCAGGGAAACTTCGGCTTCACCGTAACGCGCCACCATCGGCCCTAATACCAGAATCGACGCCCGCATGGTGCGCACCAACTCATACGGCGCGACAAAGTGCTGAATGGTGGATGCGTCAGTGTGAACATTATTGTGTTCATCAATGTTCACTGTCACGCCCATTCCAGCAATTACCGCAGCCAGCGTGGATACGTCTTTAAGGCGCGGCACATTGCGGATGGTCATGGGGGTTTCTGCCAGTAAGGTGGCAGCGAGCAGGGGCAGGACAGCGTTTTTCGCACCGGAGATTTCTACGTCTCCATCCAGTGTTACGCCACCTTCGATAATCAGCTTTTGCATGGTATTAAGATCCGGTTCAGTCGCTTGTCAGCAAAAGGATGGAATAATAACGAAAAGGGAACTTAAAGAACATATTGGTCTTCCAAGCATAACAAATTGGGGAATAAGGCAGCGTTAGCGCGAGGTTAGGGCTGCTGCTTACGATAACATGGGGTTAGAAATCATGATAAATGCTTACCGTTGGGGGGGGAGCCGCTGGGCTATGGCTGCTTTACTGCTGCTATTGGGTTTAAGTGCGGTTAAACCTGCCGCCGCGTTTTACAACAGCCATTCGGCGCTGGGAACGAATACCAATGAAATCATGGATGACGATTCCAGTGCACCGTTCATTGATTTAATGAAAATGGCGTTGCCATTCCGTGAAGCGCGGCAATTAAACAAAGGCAATATCGAATACGATCGCAACGGTTGGCCGAAAACGATTTCTCAAGGGGGGCAGGCGGGTACGCGCTTTGTGAGCAAATTACCGGCGGGTACGATTCCCAGCGGTCAATACATTGTGTTGTATGAAGGCGAAGGCAAGCTGGATTACCGTAACGATGCGAGCTTAGTAGCGGGTGCGCTGGGGCGCGACATCATCACTCTCGATCCGGGTAAAGACAATGAGTTGAACGCGACGCTGTTTATTCTGGCGACGAATCCGGCGAATCCCATCCGCAATATCCGTATTTTGCCGCCGGGTGGGATTTGTGCGAATAACCCGTTTCAGCGCGTGGCGGCAGCCGGGCAGTGTGCCGGGAATTACCTGTCATTCGAGCGTGATTCCAGCAAGATTATTTTTAACCCCGATTATTTGACGTATATGCGCGATTTTCGGGTGATCCGTTTCATGAATATGAGCGGGATTACCCGTAACCCGGTGTATGCGTGGGAAGACCGCGCCAGCATCGACCAGCAAACCTGGGGTGGTGCAGAGGGCATTCGCGGCGCTCCAATGGAAGTGATGGTGGAACTCGCGAACCGTTTGCACGCCGATCCGTGGTTTTCGATGCCTCATGCGGCGAGTAACGATTTTATCCGCCGCTTTGCCGAATACGTGCAAGCCAATCTGGAGCCGAGCTTGAAAGTGTACGTGGAATATTCCAACGAAGTGTGGAATGGCGTGTTTACCCAACACGCTTTTGCCAAGCAACAAGGCGTGCAAATGGGCTTAGACCCTGATCCGAATCAAGCCGCGTACAAATTTTATTCCAAGCGTTCGGTGGATGTGTTTGGCATTTGGGAGCAAGTGTTTCGCGGCAATAAGCGCGTGGTGCGGGTGATGTCCGGTTTGGTGGGCAGCACCGCGATGAGCAAAACGATTTTGTCTTATAACGGTGCTTACCGCTTTACCGATGCTTACGCGGTCGCACCGTATGTGTATGGCGAGGCGAATGCCTTGCGCAAAGCCCGTAGCGTCAGTGACATTTTCCAAGTGATGACTGACCCGAAATACCCGCATTCCTTGCCCAATGAAATCAAGTTGATTGCAAAACAGGCGGAAGTGACCAAAAGCTTCGGAGTGGATTTGATCGCGTATGAAGGCGGGCAACATTTGGTGGACATGACCACGAAATCCGATAATCAGCACCCGAATACCCTGTTTTATGCCGCCAACCGTCACCCGCAAATGGCTGCTATTTACCAGCAACTCCTGACGGGTTGGAAACAAGCGGGGGGTAAATTATTCGTACATTTCAGTTCACCGCGCATTTACCGCAAATACGGCAGTTTTGGCACGAAGGAGTACATTACCCAGCCGGATGCGCAAGCACCCAAACACCGTGCTTTGTTGGAATTCACCCGCGTCAATCGTTGTTGGTGGAACGGTTGTTCTGGGGATACTTTGGTGCGTCAGGCGAAACCGGCGGTGACATTGGAGGCAATGAAAACCCAATCCGAACCCTTGGATGCGACCGCGCCACAATACGAACCCATCCACGGCGAACCGCCGCCATTCCCCATGGGGAATATTCCGCCAGAAGATGCTGCGCCGTCGTCAGTGGAAACCACCTTAGTGACGATGCGCACGATGCCTAATGAACAATACGTGGCGGGGGGCAGTGCCTTGATTCGGCAAGCGCGGAATCCGGCGGATGTTTGGGCAGGGGCTGCGGCTTATCCGTTGCGCAATGTGTTGAATGGCAAAATCGAGGGCACGCCAGATTTGGCAGCGGTGTGGCAAGCCAGTTGGGATCAGCAATACTTGTATTTGCGGATTGGGGTGGAAGATGACCGCCCCGGCGTGAGCGATTCCACCGTGCCTTGGGAAGATGACGCGGTTGAATTGTACTTGGATGCGGATGGTTCCATGAGTCAGCAATACGACCAACGCAACGATTTCCACTTTATTGTTGATCTGAAAGCTGGCAATATTGTTTTGGGCAAAAACTCACCGAAACTTGATCGCGTACCCTTGAATCACACCGTGACCCGCTCTGGCAATGGCTACGTGCTGGATGTCACCTTGCCTTGGGCGGGTCTGGGGATTAGCCCGCGCGTGGGGCAACGCATGGGCTTGGATATTCACGTGGATGACGACGACGACGGCGGCGACCGTGACGGTAAATTGGCTTGGAAAGCCAAACAAGACGAGGCTTGGCAAAACCCGGCGCTGTTCGGTGGCGCGATTTTGGGCGAATAACAGTATCAATCAATGGGGACTTCCGATGATGACAACAGAATTACTGGCGGCGTATCACGCTGCCCATTACCAAGTGCAATACCCACAGGGCGCATTTACGCTGCGCACCGACAGCCCCTCCGTTGAATTAGCGCAGTTGTTGCGTGAAACCGGGCATACGTGCGCAGCGTTTATTACGGCTTGCAATCCGCATAGCTGGCCGTTGAGCGAGGCGGAAAATGCCCTTGCGCAACAGCAATTAGCCGCAGAGTTGGCGCAACACGGTTACATGACGATTCCCGCGATTGGCTTAGACCCGGCAGGTGAATGGCAAGGCGAAGCGAGTTTTCTGGTACCGGGCTTGGATTTGGAAAGTGCCAAATTACTGGGCGAGCAATACGCCCAGAATGCGATTTTGTGGGCAGATTCAGCCACCGCAGCGCCGCAATTGGTGCTGTTGGTGGCTTAATTTATTTGCCTTTCCAACGCACGTGGTACAAGTCATGGCGGCGGTCGCGCAGGTTTTGCACCGAGCCACTGTTGCGGGCGGTCATTAATAAATCGGGGCGCAGGTCAGCCATTGCGACCATTTCGGTGTTCGGGGTGGTGTCGGCGGCGATCCCGTCACGCGCAAATGGCAGGTCGCAGGGGGTAAGAATGCAGCTTTGCGCGTATTGAATATCCATATTGGCGACGTTGGGCAGGTTGCCACAGTTGCCGGACATCACTACGTAAATCTGATTTTCGACCGCGCGTGCCTGACAGCAATAACGCACCCGCAAATAGCCTTGGCGTTCATCGGTGCAAAACGGCACGAAGAGGATTTGTGCGCCCTGATCGGTGAGGTGGCGTGCTAACTCAGGAAATTCCGAATCGTAGCAAATCAGTACCCCGATGGGACCGCAATCGGTTTGAATGACATCCAGCTCACTGCCGCCTTCGATGTTCCACCAATACGCTTCATTGGGCGTGGGGTGAATTTTGGCTTGTGCGTGTACCGTGCCGTCACGCAGGAAAATGTAGCAAATGTTTTCCACCCGTCCATTCGGCATCCGCGTGGGGTGCGAGCCGCCAATAATGTTGATATTGTAACGCAACGCCAGGTCGCGCATGGCTTCGCGGAATTGCGGGGTGTATTTGGTGAGCGCTTCAATGGCTTCCACGGGGCTTAATTGCTGCGATTCCATCGACAATAATTGCAGGGTGAAGAGTTCGGGGAATACCACGAAATCGCCTTTGTAATCGGCTACCACGTCCACGAAGTAGGCGACGGCTTCCATGAATTCCTCGAACGATTGCACTTTGCGTTGCTGGTATTGCACCGTGCCGACGCGCACGCTATCGGGTTGGCGTTTGCCGTAGTTTTTCTGTTTGCCTTTGGCGGGCGTCTGCGCGACTTTGGGGTTGCGCCACATCATGTGGACACCGTAACCCATTGATTGGTAATCAGCATCCAGATAATGCGGGATTAAGCCGATGAACTCGAAATCATTGCGTAGCTGGAAGGAAAGTACCGGGTCGCGTTGTTCCTTTTTGCGCACGGCTTCGACATACGCTTCCGCCGTACCGTAGCGCTTGATGCGGCTGGCAAGCGTAGGCAAACGCCCGGCGAAGACGATGCCTTTCAGCGCGAGGTCTTGCGCTAGTTGTTTACGGGCATTGTACAAGCGTTGCCCGATGCGGTAGCCACGGTAGTTGGGGTCGACGCACACTTCCATGCCGTAAAGCCATTCGCCGTGGGGGTCGTGGGTCGCGATGTAGCCATTGCCGGTGATTTCGCTCCAGTCGTGCTGCTTAAAGGCGCGTTGCTCATTGACGCGCAGGGTGGCGCAGTAGCCGACGATTTTGTCGCCCGCGATGACCACAAATTGCCCTTCTGGGAAATGGTTTTGCTGCCCGATCAGTACCGGCTCTGGGTAGCCGTACATCCCCGTGCCTGCATAAACGCGCTCGGATAACGCCGCAATTTGTGCAACGTCATCCAGCTTGGCTTGACGGAGCTGGAGCTGGATAGCGGGGTCGGACAGTGTGTTAGTGGTAGCCATGCAAGGTAGTTTTGGTGTTGGTTGAAAGGCGCATGATATACCGAAGCGGCGTAAAGCGTCAGTATCCCGTGCTGGAATACCAAACTCCCGTCAAATACCTTCACTAATCGGTCATTGAACGTTAAAGTAACCGGCAATTAGACGCCGTTTTGAAGGTCATCACCCTTATGAACATCCCGCCCGAAGAACTCGATTTCCAACCCATCCGCGCTCAAGGCTCCGGCGGGCAAAACGTCAATAAAGTCTCGACCGCGATTCACCTGCGTTTCGACATCCGCGCTTCTTCCTTGCCGGATAGTTGGAAAGAAAAGCTGTTGAGCTACGCTGACCAGCGCATTTCCGGCGATGGCGTGGTGGTCATCAAGGCGCAAACCCACAACAGTCAGGAAAAAAATCGGGCGGACGCGCTCGAACGCTTGCAACAATTAATCGCGGACGCGACCAAAGTGCAAAAGAAGCGCAAAGCCACGCGCCCGACGTTTAGCTCGCGGCTCAAACGGCTTGACAGCAAGAAAAAGCACAGCGATATTAAATCGGGGCGTAAAAAAGTCGATTATTAGGATTATGTAAGCCGAGGTATGGGATGGAAGCACGGAAATTTGCAACAGTCGATGACTTGCTAATGGCTGCATCTGTCGATGGGCGCATTGAACTGATTAGCGGTGAAATTGTGAAACGCCCGATGGCGCGGTTTGCTCATGCGCAGGTGCAATCGGGTCTTTCTGATGAAGTTTCCCCCTTCAAACGCCGTAAAGGTGCAGATGGCTGGTGGATTGTGACGGAAATCAGCGTGCGTTACAGCGAACATCATTGCCCAACCCATGATCTTGCCGGATGGCGTAAGGCGCGTGTGCCGAATCCACCAGAGGGTGTGGTGGATATTTTGCCTGATTGGGTGTGTGAAATTACTTCGCCGGGGCATGAAAGCAAGGATTTGGTGATGCACCTGATGCGCTTACAGGTGTACCAAGTGCCTTATTATTGGGTGATTTCACCAGAGAATAAAACCCTGATTGCTTATGAGTTGGCGGGGGAGCATTACCGCGTGGTGTTTTCCAAAGAGTGTATCGCGGTTGAAGATTGCCAGCGGGTATTTATTCCCCCGTTCGCTGAACAGGGGATTGATTTGGGGTATGTGTTTGGGGTGCAGGCGTAAAAGCCGACTATTAGCAATGCTGTTTGGCGTAGTGCAGCAATAAAGCGCGGCTGTTTTGATAAGCCTGTTCTGCCTGTTGCAATAACGTCGCATCCAGTTCCACATCATCCACCGCTTCCTGAAAATCCGGTAATATTTTTCCGGTGTGAATGAGCGGTGAGGTATCCCCCGCACCGGCTATGCCCGTTTTGGCAAAGCTACCGTATTCACGCGCTAACGGTTCAGTCACCCCTATCCATTGCTGTAACTGGCTTAATAAGCCGTCGGTGTCAGTGCAGACTTTTTCGGTATCAAAATAGTAATAACGTTGCGGGTGTTGCTGGGCGAAATCGGTAAGGGTTTGCAGCCGTTCAAGGTAATAGTGGGTTGCGCCAGCGGGTTGCGCATACAAATCATCGCTGGATTTTTGCCGGAATAACTTAATGATGCTTTTAATGGTTGGCTCAGGTTGGCGCAACGCAATAAAAATGACAGCATCTTGCAATGCGGGCAGGCTCAAATTCAGCCGATAATCGTTGTGCAGCAGTTTATCAAACTGATAGTGACTGTCAGGTTTTAAGCTATCGTGTTGGCTGTAATCCGCGATTTGCTGGGCTAGATCAGCGTCGCTGAGGTAGCTTTGGTGCATTTCGTAATAGCCATTGATGCGCGGGTGTGAGCCGATAATATGCCCTAGCAAACTGCTGTAGGCTCGCATGTGGCTGAGTAGGAAGATTCGGGAGTAGGGTTGAGTCATGGGTTGGGATTTCCACTTAATTAGCGATCATATTTGATATTTTAATATTCTATTTTTCACGCTCTTTTGTCATGCTCCATACCCTGCCGCAATCTCTGCATTTATAAGTATATTGTACTTTTATGAAGGTTTTTGTTACATGTTTCTCTCTGCTTTTTCCATTGCTCAATGTTTCTGTTACCTTTACTGATTGTCTCCATCTATCAATTTCATCTCCACTGTTTTGAGAGAAATTAGTGGAATTGCAGTTGGGACATCTATTTCTTATGAATTTATTCCAAAACCAAACTCCAATACTTCCAAATGCTGCTATCCACCAAGGAGTGTAATCATCAGATTTTGGTTTGTTATCAGGTGTTGTTTCTGGATGTTCTTCCTTGTCATTGATTAAATCTTTTTGATCTAAAATTTGATTCTCACTTTCTTTATTCTTATTTAATGTTTTATTTTGTGTTTCGCTGTTGCTAGTGTTATTGTTTTCTTTTATATCATTCTTGTCACCAATGCTAGGTATTGTCGTAGCATCAATAGATATTTCTTTTACATCATTTTTTGCAATGCTTTCAGTTTTATTGGAGGCTTTTTTTTCTGTATTTTCTTCGACGAGTAATTCTAATTTTGGTAAAATATCTTCATATGCGTTCCGCAAACATATCTCTGTTTGACATTGATTTCGCTCTAATTTTAGCCAGTCTTTAATCTTAGTAATAATTTCTTTTTTATTTTGAGAGCTTTTGGCATCTTCGTATAGACTATTAAGTCTATCATCTAACTCACTGATAGATGAGTCAGCACAGATCATCTTTTCAACTTGTGTCTCTGCTTTATTGCAATCAAAGCCAGCCGCAAATAGATTTTCACTCAGCAATAAAGTCAATATGGCAATTAGATGAATTTTCTTCATAAGTTTATCTTTTTGGAAATATATAAAAATAGCATTATCCATTGGTATCTGAATCTTTTTCAATTTGTTTGTGCTTTAATCTTGTTTCATGTATATCATATATCATTTTGATTAAGTTGTCTTTTACTTCAATATTGGTCAAAACAAAGTCTTTACTTTTATGATCGTAATTCAATCCTTTCTCATCTAGTAATGTTTTGATTTTATCTGATAACTCTTGATCTGAAATTCTAAAGCCAATCTTAAATTTAGGTTTTGCTCTTTTATTAAAATAATATTGATTTACTCCTGCCTTTGTAATGGCAATGTAGCTTTGTGTGTATTTTAAAGAGATAGATGGATCAATTTTTTTCAACTCTTCAACTATCTTTTTTGCTGCATTATTAACCCAAGGCGAATCTCTTTCCCAATAATCTTCTTTTACTTCTGCACTTTCAGTTTCATCATCTACTTCTTCATATATATCCATTATTTTTGTAAAGTTTACGATGTAATTATTGTCAGACTCGATAATGTCTAATTGAACGGCAATCATTGGAATATTTAAACTGAATAATTGTATTATATTAAAGTATCTTCTATTGAAGCTCTCGGCAATCAAAACAGCAAAATGTTGTCTTTGAGGAAATCTTCTTTTTTCGATGTCCCAATATTCTATACATCTAATAATATGAGATGGGTCAGTGTCTCCTAGCATAATTTCTACTTCATACATTGAAGAATCATCTAAAGATTTCATTAGAAAATCTAGTTTCCCACCTGATGATTGCCTTCTTTCTCTAGAAACTAGTTGAAGATTTTCAAACGGTAATAAAGATGGATCTTTCTCTATAATATCTTGTAACCATTTTTCATCTTTACCAACATTTCTTAAAAAAACTTTTTTTCCTGTAATGAAGGGTTTCACACTTTATCCTTGTAATTTCTTTAAAAACTGTTTAATACACTTCGCTAATAGTTTATTAAACGGAAACCATATGTAACAGGCTATGCGAAAGTGGCCTGTCAGGACATGAAGCCACCTGTGCTATGCAGTAACTTGTCATCATCATGGCGTATTTCCCCATTTGCTAATCAATTGCGCAGGATTATACAGCCGACGAACGGTAGGCGCATTATTTTTTATTCTGGATTCGATAACCACGAAATATCAATTGTCCGGTGCTGGCGCACACAGTCACGCAAGTACAAGTTGATCGGGCTTTGGTAAGGTACACCCGTGTTTTCAGCCATTTCTTTGAAATACCCTACCACATCTTCGCCGAGCCGAATGGTGACGGACTTTTTCAGTTTGGAGGCGTAGGGATTTTTGCGAGATTTCATTTGAGACAGGTCATATTCCGCTTTCATGGCACTCTACCTTTGTAGTATTGACGTTCACAATGGCAAAATTTCATCATGGTTACATGGTATGTACAAGATTCGGCGTGTCAAGTGACAACAGCACACCGCAGTAAACATTATCCGATGTTTCGGGCTTTGCAATCGGTATTACTCTAGGTAATAATATGAGTCTAAAGTAATACTGGAGAGCTTTGGTATGAATGCGTTTGTATCGACAGTGACGCAAAAGGGACAAGTTACGATTCCCAAAAGTGTGCGAGATAATCTGCATTTAGTCACGGGAGATAAAATTGAGTTTGTCCTGAATGATCGGGGTGAAGTGGTTATCAAGCCCGTTACCCGCAAGGTGGCAGAAGTTGCCGGGTTGTTGAGCAAGTACAAAAAATCCCAGCCGGTAAGTATCGAAGCAATGGATCAGGCTGTTGCCCAATACATCAGGAATGAGGCTTTATGAAGGCTGTTGATACCAATGTGCTGGTGCGCTTTTTGGTGCAGGATGACGAAAAGCAGGCGCAAATTGCCACCAAATTATTAGCGGATGCGGAAGCTGACAAGCAGCCTTTATTTGTGAGCAATGTGGTCGTGTTGGAAATGATGTGGGTGCTGAAAAGTGTCTATGAAGTGCCGCGTGATGAAATCCTAGACTCCCTAGGCGAATTGCTGTCTATGGTTGCGTTGGAGTTCCAAGATTCATTGAGCGTCCGCGATTTCGTTAGCAGCGCACAAAACAACACCTATGATTTGGCGGATCTGCTGATTTGTCATGTAGCGCGGGGCAAAGGCTGCGATACCACGCTGACTTTTGACAAGAAAGCTGCTAAAGCACCGCATTTCACCAAGTTGCAATAAGTCGATTGACGCGCTACATCAACAGCAGCCAACTCGCAAATAATACCCCCGCCACCATCACCCAGCCCGGTAGTGATGACGCGGGAGCTTTTTTCTTCGGTTTACCGGATAAGGCGGCTTCCAGCTCTTTGCAAGCATCTGCGTGAACTTTAACCTCATAAGCCCCCCCAATGATCTTGGACTCAATCAGTTCCTTACGCAATTGCTCTTTAATGCCTTCTTTTATCCCCGCCAATTTGCCGACTTGTTTGCCCTGCGCCAGCCCTTGCGCATAGCCCAACCATGAACCTGCTGCCGCACCCAACAGCAATAAAAACGACACTGTAAGAATATCCATAATCAGCCCCGAAATTTGCCCGACGAAAGCCATAAACGGATTATCTTGCAATAATCGCCCGGATACCGTGACGACTATCACATTGCGGTTAAGTTTCGGTTAAAGTTGGGCAATAAACGCGAGAATATCCGCAACCGGCACTTTCACCGCATCGCCGCCACTCCGCGCTTTGTATTCCAACTCGCCCGCTTGCAAACCACGCTCAGAAATAATGACGCGGTGCGGAATGCCCAACAATTCATGGTCGGCAAACATCGCACCGGGGCGCAACGCACGGTCATCCAGCAACACATCCACGCCCGCTGCTTGCAATTGCGCGTAAAGTTCTTCTGCTTTCGCTGCCACATCCGGCGATTTCTGCATATTCAGCGGCGCAATCACCAGCGTGAAGGGTGCAATCGCCGCAGGCCAACGAATCCCGAATTCGTCGTTATTTTGCTCAATCGCCGACGCAACCACGCGGGAAACACCGATGCCGTAGCAACCCATCGTCATCACTTGCGCCCGTCCGCTTTCATCCAACACCGTGGCATTGAGTTTTTCGGAATAGGTTTTGCCCAACTGGAAGATGTGACCGACTTCGATACCGCGCACGATAGACAGTGTGCCGCAACCATCAGGGCTAGGGTCGCCTTCGATCACATTGCGCAAATCGGCAATTTGCGGCAGCGCGACATCGCGTTCCCAGTTGATGCCGAAGAAGTGTTTGCCGTCAACATTCGCACCTGCGCCAAAGTCCGACATGTTCGCGACAGTACGATCAGCAATGATCGGAATAGTCAAACCGACTGGCCCCAATGAGCCGGGGCCTGCACCGATCAGGGCGCGAATCTCATCTTCCCGTGCAAACTGCAATGGCACGGCAACGCCGGGGATTTTTTCCGCTTTGATTTCGTTGAGGGTATGATCGCCACGTACCAGCAAAGCAATGAAGGCGTGCTCGGAATCTTCCGCTGCTGCCACGATCAAGGTCTTAACCGTTTTCTCGATTGGCAAGCCAAATTGCGCCACCAATTCTTCGATGGTTTTGGCGTTAGGCGTGTCGACTTCGCGCATCGCTTCAGTTGGCGCGGCGCGTTCGGCGATCAGGCACACTGCTTCCGCCAGTTCGATATTCGCGGCGTAGTTGCTGCCACTCGCGAACGCAATCGCGTCTTCACCCGAATCAGCCAGTACGTGGAATTCGTGCGAAGCGTTGCCGCCAATCGAGCCGGTATCCGCTTGCACCGGGCGGAAATCCAAGCCCAAGCGCTGGAAGATGCGCGAATACGCCGCAAACATAATGTCGTAAGTTTCCTGCAACGATTCTTGTGTGGCGTGGAAGGAATACGCATCCTTCATCAAGAATTCACGCGCACGCATGACGCCAAAACGCGGGCGTACCTCGTCACGGAATTTGGTTTGAATCTGGTAGAAATTGATCGGCAATTGCTTGTAGCTGCTCAATTCTTTGCGGGCGTAATCGGTAATGATTTCTTCGTGCGTCGGGCCGTAGCAAAAGTCACGGCTGTGACGGTCACGGATGCGCAGCAATTCCGCGCCGTATTTTTCCCAACGCCCGGATTCTTGCCACAATTCGGCAGGCTGGATGGAGGGCATCAGCACTTCAATCGCGCCCGCGTTATTCATTTCTTCACGCACGATGGCTTCGACTTTGCGCAATACGCGCAAGCCATACGGCATCCAGGTATACAAACCGGAGGCGAGGCGGCGAATCATGCCCGCACGTAGCATTAATTGGTGGCTGATGACTTCGGCATCGGCGGGGGTTTCGCGCAGGGTGGTGAGGGGGAATCGGGAAACTCGCATGGTGTTGTCTTCTATCCGGTATGGGAAACCGCCAATTATAGATTTCATCGCGCCTTTGCGAAACCCTTTCTGAAAATTGGCGCTAACGGTTTGTTAGGTAAAACTTATTTCAAATTTGATCGAGATCAATGTTGTTGCACCGCAATCGGGCGTATTTTGCGGATACTTGTTTTGGTATGTATGGCGTTTAGCTTTTCGGAGGCAACATGATTACGGATGAAGTCGTCGACCTGTCACGGCTGCAATTTGCGGTGACTGCTCTTTACCATTTCCTATTTGTACCCTTGACCCTTGGTATGACCTTCATGCTGGCGATCATGGAGTCGGTCTACGTGATGACCGGCAAGCAAATCTACAAAGACATGGTGAAGTTTTGGGGGAAATTGTTTGGGATTAACTTTGCGATCGGTGTGACCACGGGTCTCACCATGGAATTTCAGTTCGGCACGAACTGGGCTTACTACTCACACTACGTTGGCGACGTGTTTGGCGCACCGCTGGCGATTGAAGGTTTGATGGCTTTCTTCCTCGAATCAACCTTCGTCGGTTTGTTCTTCTTCGGCTGGGATCGCCTGAGTAAAGTGCAGCATCTGTCCGTCACTTGGCTGATGGCGATTGGCACAAACCTTTCCGCACTGTGGATTTTGATTGCGAATGGCTGGATGCAAAACCCCATCGGTGCGGAATTCAGCTACGAAACCATGCGCATGGAAATGGTGGATTTCGCCGCTGTCCTGCTGAATCCGGTCGCGCAGGTGAAATTCATTCACACCGTCGCAGCGGGTTATGTGACAGGTGCAATGTTCGTGCTGTCGATCAGTGCGTGGTACATCCTCAAAGGGCGTGACCTTGGGTTTGCCAAGCGTTCGTTTGCGGTCGCCGCAGGTTTCGGCATGGCATCCATTTTGTCGGTTATCTTGTTGGGTGATGAAAGTGGTTACGAAGCGGGCGATGTGCAAAAAATGAAATTGGCGGCGATTGAAGCAGAATGGCATACCGAGCCAGCTCCCGCCGGTTTCAATGTAATTGCTTGGCCTGATCAAGAAAATGGCGAAAACACCTTTTCCGTCAAGATTCCTTATGCACTGGGCTTGATTGCAACGCGCTCCTTGACTGAAGAAGTGAAAGGTATCAATAACTTGGTCGAAGAAAATGTGCAGCGCATTCGCAATGGCATGACCGCTTACGGCTTGCTGCTGAAGCTGCGTTCAGGAACGGCGACCGAAGCGGAAAAAGTTGCCTTTGAAGGAATGCGTGCGGATTTGGGCTACGGCTTATTGCTGAAACGTTATACGCCGAACGTGGTCGATGCGACCGAAGCGCAAATTCAGCAAGCATCCAAAGACACGGTGCCGCACGTTGCTTCGTTGTTCTGGTCGTTCCGCATTATGGTGGCGGCAGGCGTGGCGATGCTGTTCATTTTTGCACTGGCGTTTTATTACACCGCGAAAAAGACGGCGTATGAGAAACGTTGGTTGATGCGCTTGGCTGTATTTGGGTTGCCATTGCCGTGGATTGCGATTGAATCCGGTTGGTTTGTGGCGGAAGCCGGGCGTCAACCTTGGGCAATTGGTGAGATTTTGCCAACGTTCATGGGAACTTCGACGCTAACCGAGTGGGATTTGATCGGTTCAATTGCTGGGTTTGTGTTCTTCTACACCGTGTTGTTGGTAGCGGAAATGTACTTGATGATCAAGTTTGCGAAGTTAGGGCCTAGCAGCCTGCACACCGGGCGTTATCACCATGAGAAACACGGTGGTGGTCACGCGGGCTTGGTTTACGCTGACAAAATGAACGATCAGGTCTAAGGAGCAAGCCATGATTTTTGATTACGAAACGTTTAAGTTGATCTGGTGGGTGTTGGTCGGCGTGCTGTTTATTGGCTTTGCCTTGACCGATGGCTTTGATATGGGCGTGGGCGCGTTGTTGCGCTATGTTGGGCGTAATGACGAGGAACGCCGCGTCGCGATTAATGCGATTGCACCGCACTGGGATGGCAATCAGGTGTGGTTGATTTTGGCGGCAGGGGCGATTTTTGCGGCTTGGCCAATTACGTTTGGGGCGGCGTTTTCGTCGTTTTATTGGGCATTGGTGTTGACGCTGTTTTCGCTGTTTTTCCGCCCGGTGGGGTTTGATTACCGTTCTAAGATCGCGGATACGCGCTGGCGCAATACGTGGGACTGGGGTTTGGTGATTGCGGGCGTTGTGCCGCCGTTGGTGATTGGGGTGGCATTTGGCAATTTGTTGCTGGGTGTGCCGTTTGCGTTTGATGAATTTTTGCGGATCACGACTTACGGTTCGCTGTTCACGTTGTTCCATCCGTTTGCGGTATTGGTCGGCTTGGTGAGTTTGCTGATGTTCACCATGCAGGGCGCGACGTATTTAATGCTGCGTACCGATGACGTGGTGTACGAACGTTCACGCAAAGCGGCGCAATGGACAGCGGCGGGGGTAATTGTAACCTTCGGCTTGGCGGGCATTTGGTTGTGGGCGGGAATTGATGGGTATGCGATTACGCAAGCACCGCCGCATGATTCTTTGCCGAACCCGATTGCGAAAACGGTCGTGCCGATGGCAGGCGCGTGGTTAGCGAATTACAGCACGTATCCATTGGCGATTGCTGCTCCGTTGGCAGGCTTTGTTGGGGCTTTAGGTGTGTTGCTGTTGGCGGGGGGGAAAGGTCGCCCAGTATTGAGCTTTATCCATAGCTCGCTGTGTTTGATTGGGGTGATTATGACGGCGGGTGTGTCGTTATTCCCGTTCGTGATGCCTTCCAGCTTGAACCCGAACCACAGTTTGACGATTTGGGATTCGGCTTCCAGTCATTTGACGTTGGCAATTATGTTTTGGGCGGCGGTGATTTTTGTGCCGATTATTTTGTTTTACACCGTCTGGTGCTATAAGCAGATGTGGGGCAAGATTACGGTTAAATTCATTCGTGATAACGATCACGCCGTTTATTAATGAAATTAAGGAGATTTTACCATGTGGTATTTTGCTTGGTTGCTCGGCGTATTGCTGGCGTGTTCCTTCGGTATCATTAACGTGATGTGGCTGGAGTTTCACGGTGGCTTGGATACGGATGATGAGAAGTAAGGGGTGAAACCTGCCCCTGAAATTACCGCCGCTCTCAAAGGCTGGAAAACCCACTCCGGTTTCTGGCTGAAAGCGGCGGTTGCGATTGGTCTTACCTCCGGTTTGCTGCTGATTGCGCAGGCGTGGTTGCTGGCAAATGTCGTCAATGCCGTAGTATTTGCCGAAGCTGCTTTAGCGGATGTAATGCCCAGTCTGTGGGGCTTGCTGGCACTGTTTCTGCTGCGGGCAGGCTTGGCGTGGGCATCCGAACAAGCCGCGTTTCATGCTGCGGTGCAGGTCAAGCTCGCCATTCGCGCCCAACTTTACCAACAAGTGCAGCAACTCGGCCCCGCATGGCTGACGGGGGAGCGCAGCGGCGATTTGCTCAATACCCTCAGCGATGGGGTGGAGGCGCTCGAAGCCTATTATGCCCGCTACATTCCTGCGATGTCGCTGATGGCACTCGTGCCGCTGGCGATACTGGTGTTTGTGCTTGCCAATGATTGGCTCTCGGCGGTGGTAATGCTGGTGACAGCCCCGCTGATTCCGGTGTTCATGATCCTGATCGGTAAAGGCACGGAAAAGCGCAATCAGCAGCAATGGCAACAATTGGCGCGAATGAGTGCGCATTTTCTCGACGTGATTCAAGGTTTAACCACCCTGAAACTGTTCAATGCCAGCCGCCGCGAAGCGCAAGTGGTCGCGCAAATTTCCGACCAATACCGCCAAAGCACGATGTCGGTATTGCGGGTCGCGTTTCTGTCCTCGTTCGCACTGGAATTTTTCGCCACAGTCAGCATTGCGATTGTCGCGGTCTTGATCGGCTTCCGCCTGTTCTGGGGCGAAATGGATTTTCTGTACGGCTTCTTTGTGCTGCTGCTTGCGCCCGAATTTTATCTGCCGCTGCGCAATATGGGGACGCAGTATCATGCGCGGATGGCGGCGATTGGGGCGGCGGAGAAGATGGTGGAGGTGTTGGAAGAGAAGGGAAGGAAAAAAGGAGAGGTAATGTGTGTGCCGGAGTTGCGTACTCATTCCCTTGTTCTGCAAAACCTTTCCTTCACCTACCCCGATGCTAGAACCGCCCTAAGCAACCTCTCGCTGGACATCCACCCCAACGAAACCCTAGCCATCGTCGGCGCAAGTGGCGCAGGCAAAACCACCTTAATCAACCTGTTAATGGGGTTCCTGCAACCCCAAAGCGGGCAAATCCTCATCGGCAATACGCCGCTAACCGCCATTTCCCCCGAAGTATGGCGCAAGCAACTGGCATGGCTGCCGCAAAAACCGCAACTGTTCCCCGGCACGGTTGCCGACAATATCCGTCTCGGCAATCCCACTGCGACGCTGGCACAAGTGCAAGCCGCTGCTGAACAAGCCTACGCCGCCGAATTCATCGTCAAATTGCCGCACGGTTACGACACGTTGATTGGTGAAGCGGGGCAAGGGCTTTCTGGCGGGCAAGTGCAACGCATCGCACTGGCGCGGGCGTTCCTCAAGGATGCGCCGCTGGTGATCCTCGACGAAGCCACCGCCAACCTTGATCGTGCCAGCGAAACCTTGGTGCAAGCCGGGGTCGAACGTTTGGCGCAAGGGCGCACGCTGGTGATGATTGCGCACCGTTTGCGCACTGTGCAAGCCGCCGACCGAATTGTGGTGCTGGATCAGGGGCAAGTGAGCGCGATTGGGACGCACGCCGAATTGCTGGAAAATTCCCCGCTCTACCGGCAGATGCAAGCGGCTTACGGGGGTGAAGCATGAACGATTTACTGCGATTATTGCGTCTGTTCAAGCCGTATTGGGGCTGGGCGGCGTTGGGCATGGGTTTGTCGTTTATCACGTTGCTGGCAAATGTGGGGTTGATGGCGGTGTCGGGCTGGTTCATTACCGCGATGGCAATGGCGGGTGTCGCGGGTGTGTCGATGAATTATTTCACCCCTGCGGCCTTGATTCGGCTGGCGGCGATTGTGCGCACGGCGGGGCGTTACGGCGAACGCTTGGTGACGCACGAAGCCACGTTTCGGATGTTGGCGGAATTGCGGGTGTGGTTTTATGAGCGCATCGAGCCGCTAGCTCCGGCGGTGTTGGAACAGTACCGCAGCGGCGACGTGTTGAGCCGCATCCGTGCTGATATTGATACGCTGAATAATGTGTACTTGCGCCTGTTAGTGCCAGTGGTGGTGGCGGCGTTGGCGACGTTGGTCTTCGTGGTGGCGTTGCTGTTTTATCACCCGTTGCTGGCGTTGCTGGAATTGAGTTTGTTGTTGGTGGCGGGGGTGCTGATTCCGTGGTTGATGAATCGTTTGGGGCATGAAGCAGGGCAGCAATCGGTGGAAACGGCGGCGCAATTGCGCTCGGCTTTGGTGAATGATTTGCAGGGCATGGGCGAATTGCTGGTGTATGGCGCGGCGGATGCTCATGCCGCGCACGTTCAACAGTTGTCGCAAACCTTGGCGGCGCAACAGCAAATCCTGAGCCGTTTGAATGGTGTGGCGCAAGGCGCGTTGGGGCTGTGTGCGAATTTGGCGATGTGGGGCATGTTGGTGCTGGCGATTCCGCTGGTGCGCGATCATGCGATAGCGCCGCCTGAATTGGCGATGTTGGCATTGTTCGCGCTGGCAAGTTTTGAAGCGGTGTTGCCTTTGCCGCTGGCGTTCCAGTCCTTGGGGGAAACTCTCGCGGCAGCGCGGCGTATTTTCAGCCTTGCGGATCAGGTAGCGGCGGTGACAGAACCAGCGCACCCGCAAGCTGTGCCGGAACGTCTGGATTTTGCATTGCGGGAACTGGGTTTCCGTTACCAGCCGCAAGGTGATGCGGTGCTGGATGGTTTGACGCTGAATTTTCCGCAGGGTCACAAGCTCGCTATCGTCGGTGTAACGGGCGCGGGCAAAAGCACCCTGACCAGTTTGCTGCTACGTTTCCGCGACCCGACCAGCGGTGAATTGTTGTTGGCGGGAAAACCGCTTGCCCACTACAGCGGCGAAGCCTTGCGTCAGCACATCGCGGTTGTGCCGCAGCAAACGCATTTGTTCAACACCACCTTGCGCGAAAACCTGTTGCTGGCAAAGCGTGATGCAACCGAGTCGGAGCTGGAAGCGGTGTGCGGCACTGCGTTGATTCACGATTTCATTACGCAACAGCCGCAAGGGTATGCAACGTGGGTCGGTGAAACGGGCGTGCGTTTGTCCGGCGGACAAGCCAAACGGGTGGCGATTGCGCGTGCCTTGCTGAAACCGGCGCGGCTGTTGATTCTCGATGAGCCTACCGAAGGCTTAGACCCAGAAACCGCGACACAGGTGATGGCGAATATTCTCACGCAGGTGGCGCGTAATGGGCAAAGCCTGTTGCTGATTACGCATCGTGCGCACGGTTTGGAAGCGATGGATCAGGTACTGCATCTGTCTTGAAGGATGCGGTATGATGGCGGCGATTTTTAACCAGAAAACAGGAACGCACCATGACAATCACTCGTGTAGCAGGCAACGGTGGCTTGCCGATGATCAACGTTAGCAACGACCATGCCGATGCCGTGATTTCGGTTTACGCAGGGCAAGTCTTGTCCTTCACCCCCAAAGGCGCGGCGGATGTGCTGTTCGTCAGCGACAAAGCCTATTACGCTGAAGGCAAAGCGATCAAAGGCGGCGTGCCGATTTGCTGGCCTTGGTTTGGCGCAGACCCCGAAGGCAAAAGCCGCCCCGCTCACGGTTTTATGCGCAACCGCATGTGGAGCGAATGGGAAACCCGCGAAAATGCGGATGGCTCAACCACGGTGATTTTGGGCGTGGAATCGTCCCCCGAAACTTTGGCAATTTGGCCTCATGCGTTCCGTTTGGCGATGGAAATTACCTTCGGCAAAACCTTGCAACTGGCATTGGTGACACGCAATACCGGCGATGCAGCGTTCAACATTACCCAAGCGATGCACACTTATTTTGCGGTGGGCGACATTGCGCAAACAACCGTGACTGGGCTGGATGGTACGCAATACCTCGACAAAGCCGCAGACGGCAACGGCGCAACCAAGCAGCAAGACGGTGCAATCAGCATTAACAGCGAAGTTGACCGCGTTTACCTCGGCGTTCCGGCGGAGCTGGCGATTGTCGATGGCGCGTTGAATCGCACCATTCGCATTACTTCCAGCGGCAATAACACGGCAGTGGTGTGGAATCCGTGGGCGAAAATCGCAGCGGGCATGGCGGATTTGCAGGACGACGATTACACCCGCTTCGTATGCGTGGAAACGACTAACGCGGCAGATGATGTGGTGGAAGTGGCGGCAGGTGGGGAATTCCGGTTGACAGCAGAATACGGCGTGTAATTCCTGATTTCAGGTTGCCCGCGCACCACCGCGTGGGCAATCGTCACGTTAAATGCGCTTAAACAGCGTCAATGTCCGTTCGCGGCTGGTTTTTAAATCCACCACAGGCAAGGGATAATCCCGCAAACCATCGCCCAATTCACGCGGTAAATGCACCTGTTTATTATCCCGTGCGTGCAATTCTGGAACCCAGCGGCGAATGTATTCCCCTTCTGGGTCAAATTTCTGGCTTTGCAACATCGGGTTGAAAATGCGGAAGTAGGGCGCAGCATCAGCCCCACACCCCGCTGTCCATTGCCAGCCGAACACATTGCTGGCTAAATCAGCATCTACCAAGGTATCCCGAAACCATTGTTCCCCCACTTGCCAAGGCACCAGCAAGTTTTTGGTGAGCAGCGATGCCACAATCATACGTACCCGATTGTGCATCCAGCCGGTTTGCCACAATTCGCGCATCCCCGCATCAATGATTGGGTAGCCGGTTTGCCCCTGTTGCCAACGGTTTAGCACAGCGGCGTAATCGTCTGCCCAAGGGAAAACATCGAAACGTGCATCCAACGCCCGTTCCTGCGTGTGCGGAAAGTGATACAGCAAGTGGTAAGAAAATTCGCGCCAGCCGATTTCCTGTAAAAAATGGCGTAGGCCGCTATCGGCTTCGGGGTGTGTTTGCAAATAGTGTTCGGTGTGATAAACCGCCTGACGTGGGCTGATTTCGCCGAAGTGCAAATGCGGGGAAAGGCGGGCAGTGCCGGTTTGCGCGGGCAAATTGCGTGCTTCCTTGTAATCCGTACCTTGTGGCAAGAATGCCAGCAATTTTTGCATCGCCGCCGTTTCGCCCACTTGCCAGTGGGTCATCATCGCGGCATCCCAGCGAATTGTCGGCAGTAAGCCCAACGCATCCACGGGCAAACTGTGCGGCCAGTTAGCGGGCGCGATCATGCGTTCCGGCATGGGCAGCGGCAGGTGTTGAATCCCGTGTTTCAGCATTGCTTTCCAAAACGGGGTGAACACTTTGTAAGGCGTGCCATCGGCTTTTAAGACTTCCCACGGTTCATTCAGCAGGCTGGCATTAAAGCTGTGGACTTCGCAGGTTTGCTTGAGGGTTTCTTTAATGTGTTTGTCGCGGGCAAGGCTGGCGGGGTCATACACCCGATTCCAATACACATGGGTTGCGCCGGTGTTGGCGATCAATTGCTGTAAAACGGGGAGGGCAGCGCCTTGGCGTAAGATTAGGTGATTGCCTAGCGTTTGCAGGTGCGTATCGAGCGCCTGCAAACTGTGGTGCAACCATACCCGACTCGCCGCCCCTAATTGACTGATGGAACTCGGCAGTGGGTCATCAATAAAAATCGGAATAATGTGTTCACACGTGCGGCAGGCATGATAAAGCGCGGGGTTATCCGCTAAGCGTAGGTCTTGCCGTAACCAAACAAGCGCTGTTTTCATGCCGTAGCAACAGGCGCAAGAACGTGAGTCGGTTCTCTAGCCAGCACTTTGTCAAGGGTTAAACAAATTTCGCTTAATTCTTCAGGCAGCCAATGAATATTGCGCAATGGCGGGGTGTCTGGCAATGTTTCTGATGTTGCCCGATTGCTCAGAAAAACGGTGATTTGGGTCATAATGCTCAAGGCTTGCAGGCTGTTGGATACGCCAGTGCTAGGCAGCAGTAGCGCATCGAATTCTGCCCGTTCGATAATCAGCGGTAGATGATCCAAGGTGGTTTCAGTGCCAAGCAAGCTGACTTGATAACCGTGTTGACTGATGATGTTCGCCAGCAACAGCGTTTCCAATTGCACCGCATGGGTTTGGGTGTTGACCAATAATACGCGTTTGCCATTGGCACGGCTGTTGTAATGCAAATAACGCGAGCCGAGTTTCACGCACAAAAATTCGTGCAGGAAAGCGTAGTCAGCGCGGGTAGACGGCAACATTGCCTGCTGTTGCCACAATTGTTGATAGAGGGGCAATATCAATTTTTTGGCGACCAATTCCAACGAATACAGCGATACAGCTTCATTGAAGGTGTGTTCTAACGCGCGCGTGTCTAATTTATGGATGCAGCGTTGAAACAGCGAACCATAATGTCGCCAGGGGTCATCGGTTTGGACATCTTGTGCCGTGCGCAATAACATCGGAGGGGTTTCACCGCTATCGAGCACATCACGGACACGCCCTACTGGAATCCCCTGCTCCAATAATACGAGCACTTGTTTAACGCGATCGACGTCTTGACGGCTGTAAAGACGATGGCCTTTCGGGGTGCGACGCGGTTTAAGCAAACCGTAACGGCGTTCCCAAGCTCGCAAGGTAACAGTATTTACACCTGTCTGTTCGGATACTGTGCCGATCGGGAAGAGGGCGGTAATGTCGCTAGTATTGTGATCAGTCACAAGAGTCATAGGATTTGTAGCAGCCTTGTACAGTAATCTTTTAACTATAGGTGAGATGTTAATGACAAAACAGTATTCCCATGAAAAATACGGTTTAAAGTAAAAAGCCGCCTTTTCAGGGGCGGCTTTTTACACGAAAGTGTTCTAATTTCGCTTTAGCGACCGAACATCTTGCTTGCCAGACCAATAGCGCCAGACACGCCGCCGACCGAATCCAGCAGGCTACCCATGTCTAACGAACCGTTAGGGGAAGCTTTGTCCACAGCTTCTGGAACAGCCGCTTGCAGACCTTTCATCGCTTGCTCTGGGCTAATACCCAGTTGCTGAGCGAATGCCGCAATCTTGTCTTGACCAAAGATTTGGGTCAATTGGCTACCGGAAGGTTGGGCGTTTTGACCGTTGCCTAACCATGAAGCCGCCAGTGATGCCAAACCAGAGTCACCGCCGCCTTGCATACCGGAAATCATGGAGGCTAAGCCACCCAAACCGCCTGCTTGTGCTTGATTGCCGCTATTGCCCATGAGATTCATCATGGCTGAGGCAATTTCAGTGATCTCTAATTGACCGTCACGGTCAGTATCCAATTGGCTTTTGAATACTTGGGTAGCAATTTGCATTATGTCCATGTGTGCCTGTACCTTTATTTAAATACTTTTCGGAATGCGAATTTTTTGACCGGGGAAAATTTTATCCGCGTCTTTAATGACTTCACGGTTAACTTCGACGATACGGGTGTATTTTGAACCATTGCCGTATGCTTTCTCAGCGATTTCCCACAGAGTGTCGCCTTTTTCAATCACGTAAAATTCGTCATCACCACCGACTTGGCTGCCGTCCGCAATGGTCATGCCATCCGCTTTCACGGATTCGATCCCCATGGCATTGCCTGCCATCAATACGGCTTTTTCCAGTGCTTCAGCCGATTGCGCTTGGCCTGTCAACGTAGCCACGCCGTCTTTGACTTCCACTTGCAAGCCGTCAACGCCAGGGTTGTCTTCATTGATGTGTTGAGTCAGCGCAGCAGGTGCTTCCTCTTCCTTGCCGAAGATTTTCTTGCCAATGTTACGGGCGAAATCAAACAGTCCCATCTTATTTTCTCCTTGGTTTACGTATGGATTAATCTCCATTCGTAGTATAGACGTTATTCAGCCAAAATTAACAACTGGCCTGACGGTCAGTCGGCAAATCTTGTTGAAAGGTTCACAGATGGAGGGTTTTTAAGCGAGAAAAGCGCCAAATTTAACCAAACGTTGTTGCCAATAAGTTTTACTCAAGTTGTCGATACTCACCTTGCTGCCACCGGATGCGGCATGAATGAAATCCCCGCGCCCAATATAAACACCCACATGGTTGACTTTGCTGCCACTGGTGCGGAAGAAAATTAAGTCGCCGGGGCGCATTTGTTCAAAGCTAAGGGTGCGACTGGCGGCACTTTGTTCGGCAGCGGTGCGCGGTAGGGTGATGCCTTGGGCATTTTTGTAGACGTATTGGGTCAGGCCGCTGCAATCAAAACCTTCGCGAGGGGTTTCACCCCCAAATGTGTAGCGCACGCCTAGAGCTTGATGCGCTTGTGCTAATAAGGCGCGGCGGGCGGGGGCATCATACGGTTCGGCTTGTTGCGAAAACGGTTGGTACTGTTGTGAAAATGCCGGTTGCGACATCGAGGGTTGATTATAACTGGTGAAATAAGGTCTGGCCTGATTTTGATAAACACCCGGAACGGTGTGGTTCCAATATGGGTATTGCGCGGTTTGCGGGTATGAACCCATTGGTGCGCATCCGCCGAGTACAGTAGTGACTGCACCCATTAGCAGTGCTGCTTTAATATTGCCCATTATGATCTGCCCTGTTTTTTTGTTATGCATTTAGAATGTAAGGGCATTCTATAAGTTCAATCCTGAACACAAACAAAAAACCCAATCACTTCAGGCGATTGGGTTGGTTTTTAGCAGTCGTGACTTGGCGTTACCAGTTAGTGCCGAAACTTTTATCGGTTTCATTGCCTAGTTTGGGTAATTCAGCAATGTCGTGGATGGTGCTCAGTGGGCCATCGGGGAAGAGTTGATACAAGTATTTACGCCCGCCTTGGGGCATGAATTCGTCTTGCAGCATATCCGCCAGCATTCGCGCATTCTGGCAGTCATCGCAGTGTTCGTAAAAATCGAGGATGAAATTGATTACTGCCATGTGTTCTGCGGTCAAGGTCATGCCGCGCTCGGTGGCGTTGGTGCGGATTAGTTGGTAAACGTCATGGGTTTTGAGGGTAGGCAACGGCGCTCGCATGACCGCGTGGGCGCGTGGGAACATCTCATCCAAAGAAACATCGCTAAACATCATAACTCAATCCTCCTGAGTGTTTTCTGTGGTAATGACAAACCCGACTATCTCTAGTGGTGTGGTTTGATACCTTGCTTATATCCTAAAGGTAGTATTTCCGAGCGCATAAGTCAAGTTATGTCTGCGCTTGAGTCGCGTGGTATGCTGGGTAACTGTTATTTTATTGCATGGTCGAGTGTTCATGAGCGCTATTACCCCCACTTTCACAACCTTAACCTTAGCAGCTTATGGCTGGTCGCCTGCTAATTGGGCAAGTGTATTTTACCCGGATGATTTGCCAGTGGATTGGCAGGCTTCGTATTACGTCAATGAATTCAGTCGCTTACTGATTCCGGCGCGTGAGTGGATAGCACCCGTAGAGCAAGCTAAGGCGTGGTCGGTGGAAGTCGGGCAAGATTTCGGTTTCTACGTGGAATTAACGCCAGAATTGTTGCAAGCAGCGCATTGGGAGGCGGTGTGCCGTGCGATTGAACAAGAATTGGCGGCGCAAGTGCTGGGTATTGTGGCAGATGCTGGGGTAGTCCCTTGGATACCGGCAGCATGGTTGGAGCGTTTTGCCGTGCATATTTTGCCAGAAGGTGAGCGGTTTGCGGCAATGCCACAAGGTGCCGAGGCGCAAATCGGCTTGATACGCACTAATGAAGTGTTATCGCCGCAAGCTTTACGCGCCATATTCGAGCATTTGCAACAACACACCGCCCACCGTGATGCCCTGCTGTTTTTGGATGCGCCTTGGGCGGTATTGGAGCAACTGCGTTTGATGCAGCAATTGTACGGTGTATAAATCCGGCGCTAATACCTCGGCGCACGGTAAGGGTCGTAACGGTAAGGGTCAGGCAAGCGGCGGGGCGCTTGATACTGTTGGTATTGGTAATAATCCCCGCTTTGCTGCAAGGCTTGCTCAAACACTCCGGCTTTTTCCATGACATACGCCAGACCGCCCAGCACCGTCAGCCCCAATAACACGGCGAATACAATTTTCACCACACTGTAAGGGCGTTCGCCTTGGGTTTTGCCGTTACGTCCGTTGATGACAAAGCGGTAAGTCTTACCGTTATAGCGGAAGGCGGCCGACCAAACCGGCAACAGAACGTGTTTAAACGTGGTGGCTGAATGTTGTGTTTCCAAGCTGTGAACGCGCTGTTGATCACCGCCAATGTCGCTGGTAATGGCATTGTAAATGCGGCTATCCATAATGCCACGGGCTTGCTCAAAACCTTCGTCCAAATCCACCTGATAAATTTCACTCTGGAAACCGCTCAGGTAACTTTCGTTGTAAGGCACGAGGTTGGGCAAATCCCACGGTTCGAGACGGTCAAGAATCGCACGGGGCAGGGTATGGGTAGCACCGACCAATACATCGTCAAAAAATAAGCGCACCCGCCCACTCACGGGTGTCCAGCGCACACGCGGTACATTTTGCACCTGTTGACGGGGTTGCCCATTCACCATTACCGTGACCATTTGGCGCTCGTAATAAATCACGCCGCGCTCACCCCGGTAATAACTGTCGGTATGGCTGTCATACGTCCAGTACGGAATGTAAATCCCCAGCAGTTTTTCGTCACGTTTGGCTTTGTTTTTCAGCGCAGATGGCGCAAACCACAAGCCCCCAATCCACTTATCAAATGCGCTACGGGCATCTTTTTCGGTGATTAAAAACGGCAACAACGATTTGGGTTGGAACAACCGTGCTTGCTCCGTCCCTGTCACCACGGGCGTGCCACAAAAGGGGCAATCACCCGCGTGCGTGTTTGGCTTCAGTTCAAACGTGGCGGCACAATTGGGGCATTTAATGACCTGAGTATTATCCATCGGGCGCAATTTGCCCTGTTGAATAGCCCGCAATGCCTGCTCGAAACTGTATTCACGAATCTCTTGCTGGTTAGGGCGGATCAGGTTTTGATGCCCGCAATAGTTACACTGGAGCGCTTCTGTCCCCGGTTGGTAGAGCAGATCAGCGCCGCATTGTTCGCACGGAAAATGCTGTTGTTTGGTGTTGTTATTATCCGCCATTTAAGCCTGCACTGTTATTCGCTGCTGTGAGGGGGCGCAGAAGGTGGAATCGGCGGTGGGGTTGCTTGCCCTGCAAACAAACCACGCAATGCTGCCGTTTCCCCCGCCGTTTGCCAGTTTGCCATGCCCGCTTGCCACACCAGCGTTGTGGCGGTGAGTTGCCCATTTTGCGCCATTTGTTGCAATTGTGGCATTCCAATCGGGCCACTGGATTCCTGCCCGATCGCAACGTGCCAACCGGTATCCGGTAACGGTGGTGGCGTTGCTGCTGCCGGTTTGTTCAGCACTTCTGCCATTTTATTGGCAACCGCAAAACCCATGCCCATATCCAGCGCACTGTTGGAGCCGCCCTCACCAATGCCTTGCGCGGTTTGGTATTGCAGGTATTTGTCGAGGTTGCCGATCATGCCCATGCTGGTACGTTTGTCGAGCGCTTCTTCCACTTCGGTGGGCAGGGAAATATTTTCCACCAGAATATTGGTGAGCTTCAGACCATAAGCGGCAAATTCCGGGACAATTTTCTGGGTGACGAATTGCCCCAATTGTTCGTAATTGGCAGCCATATCCAGCACCGGAATGTTCGCGCTGGCAACGATGCTGCTAAAGCGTGTCACAATCAGATTGCGCAACTGGTCGCTGATTTCATCGACGGTGAAGTTTCCATCTGTCCCCATGATTTCTTGCATGAATTTGCGCGAATCGTCAATGCGCATTCCATACGTACCGAAGGCGCGGATGCGTACCCCGCCGAATTCGCTGTCACGAATCATCACCGGGTTGCGCGTTCCCCATTTCAGATTGGTGAATTGCTTAGTGTTGAAAAAATAGACTTCGGCTTTAAACGGGCTGCTGAAACCGTGATCCCAATGTTGCAGGGTGGACAGTAGCGGCAGATTTTGGGTTTCCAACACGTACATGCCGGGGGTGAGTACGTCGGCTACTTGACCTTCGTTGACGAAAATCGCGACTTGCGATTCACGCACGGTGAGTTTCGCGCCGTATTTGATTTCGTTGCCGTGGCGCTCGAAACGGTAAACCATGGTGTCGCTGCTGCTGTCAGTCCATTCGATGACATCAACAAACTCACCCATCAATTTGTCCCATAATCCCATGATTTATACTCCTTGGCGGGGGCTGTCGGCCTTGGCTTTAGCGGAAGTCAGCGCATGGCGCAGTTCGCTTTCCATAACCTTGATTTCTTCCTCGGCTTTGGCACGCATGACCTTGCCTTCGTCGGCAATGCGCAGTGAGTCGTTGATGGTGTCGATCAGGCTTTGGTTGGCTTTTTTCACCGATTGGATGTCGAACACGCCGCGTTCCATTTGTTTGCGGGTTTCGGCATTGCCCATGCGCAGGGTTTCGGCATTCTTTTCCAGCAATTCATTGGTGAGGTCGGATGCTTTTTTGACGACTTCGGCGGCATCGCTCATGCGGAAAATGGTGACAGCTTGCGCTAATTGGTTTTTCCACAAAGGAACGGTGTTGATCAGCGTGGAATTGATTTTATTGATCAAGGTTTTGTCGTTTTCTTGCACCAAACGGATGCTGGGTAAACTTTGCATCGCGACTTGGCGGGTCAGGCGTAAATCGTGTACCCGGCGTTCCAGATCGTCACGCGAACTGCGCAGGTCACGCAGGTTTTGCGCCAGAATCATATCAGCGGTATTGGCTTCGACCTTGGCAACCAGCGCAGGAATGTCATTGGTTTCGAGGCGACGCAGCTTTTCTTCACCGGCGGCGATATAGGCTTCGAGGTTGTGGAAAAAGTCGAGGTTGGCTTCGTAAAGCTTGTCGAGTGTAACCACATCCGTCAGCAATTGGGTTTTGTGACCTTCCATCTCGTCGGTAATGGTGTCGATTTGCTTGCGGACTTCTTCGTATTGATTGAGGAATGCGACCACGGGTTTGGCTTTGCCAATGAGTTTTTCCCACCAACTGGGTTCGTCATTGGGGTTGAGGGAATCAATGTCGAAACCTTTGATGGCGACAACCATATTGGTCAAGGATTTGCCAGCGGAGCCAATGTCTTTGTTTTTGACGCCGTTGAGCATTTTTTCTGAAATGGCTGTCATTTGCTCTTGGGTTTTAGTACCAAAGAACATAATGCTGCTGCGGTCGTCCATGTCGATTTCGGCGATGATCGTTTCGAGTTTACTTTTATTGGTATCATCGGCTTGGGCGTAAGCGACCAGTTCGGTGGTCATTTCCGGCAGCGGAGCGAGTTCAGTGCCGGGAACGATAGCAGGCGCGGTTTGGGTTACGGTCGCTGTTGTGGTTTGAGTTTCATTCATGGGGGTCTTCTCCTTGAGTTTATCGCTTAATTAGAGAACGCCTTCGCGTTTGAGTTGAGTTTCGAGGACTTCGATTTGCACGTCCAGATCAAAATGGTTGTCTTCCAATAATTTTGCTTGTTGTTCGGCAAAGGTCTGTTCTATCGAATCCAGCACGCGACTGAAATTGGTTTCCAGAGCAACTGCCTTTTCTCCCTGATGCGTGCGTGCATAGCCTTCGGTCACACGTTGTGTGCCATCCAAATAGACTTTGAGGAATTTGCGGGCGCGTGACAGGCGGGTTGGGTCATCTTCGATACTGGTGAGCACTTCGCGGGCTTTGCTGGTGATGCGTTGCAGGCGGGCATTGAATTCGGGGTTGGGAATTTGGCGACGTGCTTGCTCGATCGCGTCGATTTTCACATTGGCAGCATCGAGTGCGTCCAAGACTTCTTCAATCGTGACGCCGATGGAAATATTGCCTGCTTTGTCTTTACGCGGGTCTAACCCGTAATACAAGGCAAACCCAAGGAAAGTTGCCGCGCCAATCAATACTGCGGGCAGAATGCCGCTCATGGCATAATCGGAACTCCACCAGTCCAAAACACCAGTCGCCGTGCTGATAATAATGGCGGCAACCGTTTTGAACGGAGTTGAAGGTGCGCGGGCAATTTTGCGCCGTTCGTATTCACCTTCCACGCGAAAACCTTGGCGAGCCACATTTGCGCCTACCATGAATGCGGCGAATACCCCACCCGTTACCAGGGTGGACATAACGTCACCGCGCATTAACGAGCCAATTGCAGTAATCAGCGTAGGCAGCGGGAGTAAGTAAAGCAGAATGCCTTTAATGCCATAGCGCACATTGTGAATGGCAGGTTCATAACGTTTGGCAGCCGATTTGACAGTCGTGGTCATGTTGTCTCCCATTAGAACAGCGGTGGAAATAAGTTAAATATGGATAGCACGCTGACGCCACCAACCGTGACCACTAAAAGAATAAAACCAACCGTTTTGCGTAAAGCATAAGCCATGGCATCTGTCCTCCTTTTTATAATCTGTCGCTAAGTGTAGCGTGTCTGGCGAGGGATAACCTATTCTATTCCGGTATTGGGCGCACAAAAAGATTTTATTTATGAATGAATGCTGTATTATTAGCAGTAATGTCTGTGTCAGAACGAAAAAAAAGCGGGTCTTTGATGACCCGCTTTTTGCGGAAGTAACTCAAGAACGCCGTGGCAAACTGCTACGGTAATGAATGCAGGTAAACCCCCTGTTTACGAACGTGCATTCAGTGCCCAAACCTCACCATTCAACCAGCTCCCCAATAAATGGCCGGTTGTAAGGGTGGGGGTTGAGAAAGTAACTTCAGCGTGCCGTCATCCCGAATCTCTTATGCCATTGAGTGTCAGAACGGCGGAACAAGCTTATTTTTTATTTCAGATACTTTTGACGACGAAATCGTTACCACAAACCCCAAGTTCGCGATTCCTGCTGAAGTTGGGTTTATACTAAGCGCGAATCCATGAATCTAACCTGAACTATTGGCTTATTTTTTATGCGGTAAAAATAAAGCCGGTTCGATGGCGACGCCCTTTAATTTTTTATTTTTATTCACCCTCGCGCACGAGTGAACATATCGCAATGAAGCACGGCACAACAGCGGCAAAAATGCAGGAAATCCAGCCCTTTCATGTGATGGCTTTGTTGGCAGAAGCCCGCCAACGCGAAGCAGCGGGTCAGGATATTATTCACATGGAAGTCGGTGAACCTGACTTTCCAACCCCGGCACCCATTGTGGCAGCAGGCATACAGGCATTGCAATCCGGGCAGACCAAATACACACCCGCCTGCGGTTTGCCAGCCTTGCGTGAAGCGATTGCCGCTTACTATGCCAGTCGCTTTGGGGTGACGATTGCGCCACAACGAATTATCGTGACCCCCGGTGCATCCGGCGCGTTGCAATTGGTGTTGGGGGCATTGTTGAATCCGGCGGATGAGGTGTTAATGACCGACCCCGGCTACCCGTGCAATCGTCATTTCGTGCGCTTGTTTGAAGGCAAGCCGGTGGCAATTCCGGTGGGGGCAGAGACTGCTTATCAACTGAACAGTGCGCATATTCAGGCGCATTGGAATGAAAATACCCGTGCGGTGCTGTTGGCAAGCCCGGCGAATCCAACCGGAACTGTGCTGAGTGTGCCGCAATTGGCGAATATTTACCGCGCGGTGCGGCAACGCGGTGGGGAATTGATTGTCGACGAAATTTATCAAGGGCTGACTTACGGTGTACCCGATACCACGGCGCTGGCGGTGGACGCGGACAATATTTGGGTCATCAATAGCTTTTCCAAATATTTCGGCATGATTGGCTGGCGCTTAGGCTGGGTGGTTGCCCCCGAATGGGCGGTAGCAACCTTGGATCGTTTGGCACAAAACATCTTTCTGGCCGCATCGACCCCGGCACAATACGCGGCACTGGCAGCCTTTACCCCGGAAGCGTTGGCAATCATGGAAGCGCAGCGGCAGGAATTGCAGCAACGGCGGGATTTTTTATTGCCTGCACTGCGAGAACTGGGTTTTTCGGTGCGAACCGAGCCGCAAGGGGCATTTTACATCTACGCGGGTTCGGAACGTTTCGGGAATGATGCACAAGGCTTGTGTGCGAATTTGCTGGATAAAACCGGCGTGGTGTTCACGCCGGGGATTGATTTTGGCAGCCATCAGGCGACAACGCATGTGCGTTTCGCTTACACCACGCCCGTGGCACGGTTGGCGCAGGCGGTGGAGCTTCTGGAAGGGGTATTACGGGGAGGGAACTGTTAACTCTTGAACGAGTCACAATATTTCAAATCGCCCGATTTTAGACCGCGTTGAAACCATTCCATGCGTTGTGTCGATGAGCCGTGCGTGAATGAGTCGGGGTTAATGCGTCGCCCTGACATGCGTTGCAAGCGGTCATCGCCAATAGAACCAGCCGCATTGATGGCTTCTTCAATATCGCCTTCTTCCAGAATGTTGAATTGTTTGTGGGCGTGGTGCGCCCAGACACCGGCATAACAATCCGCCTGTAGTTCGAGTGCTACTGAGAGTGCATTGCCGTCGGTTTTGCTCATGCTGTTTTGCAAACGGGTTACTTCGTCGGTTGTGCCCATCAGGTTTTGCACGTGATGCCCGATTTCATGCCCCAAGACGTAGGCTTGTGCAAAATCGCCGGATGCACCTAAGTTTTGCAGTTCGCGGAAGAAGCCTAAGTCGATGTAAACTTTTTGGTCGGCAGGGCAATAAAACGGCCCAGTGGCAGCCGTGGAGTAGCCGCACACGGAATCGGTGCTGTCGGTGAACAATACCAATTTAGGCTCAACGTAGCGCCCACCCAATTGACGGAATACTGGGTTCCACACGTCCTCAGTGGAGGCAAGCACCGTGGAGGCAAACTTGCCCGCATCATCTTGTGGCACACCCGTTGCCACCGTTTGGGTGGAACTGCCGCCGCCAAAACCGCCTAAAATCGTATTGGCTCCACCGACCAGTCCGAGGACTTGAATCGGGTTAAACCCCATGTACCAGCCAATTAAGACAGCCGCAATAGTGCCGAGCAACCCAATTTTCATCCCGCCCCCGCCACCGCTGCGACCACCGCGCCGGTCTTCCACGTTGCTGCTTTGTCGTCCTGTTTTCCAGCGCATGTTGTGCTCCATAAAAATATTTGCGGGAATTATTTCACGTTGCGTAGAACTAAAGCCAATTAAGCGGAATCTGTCAACTTATAAATGACTAAGGCGTTAATCTACTGGAGTCTCCGGCTGTTAGCAGGGGAACGAGGGGCACTCAAAGGAATATGATGAGAATGGCGGCATTGATAACCGCGCATAATGAGCGGTTAGAGAGCGATTCGCACGAAAACGACGGTTTGAATAATGCGGCACGTTTGGATCAGTTCCTCAGGGAAGTAAGTCGACGTGCCTTTGTAGTGGCGCGTCTGGCGACTCAAGACGAAGAGGAGGCGCTGGATATTGTGCAGGATGCTTTGTTCAAACTGGTGCAAAAGTATTCGGGGCATCCGCACGGTGAATGGGGTGCGCTATTTCATACGATTTTGCACAGCAGAATCAATGATTGGCACCGGCGGCAGACAGTACGCAATCGCTGGCGGGTGTTTTTTTCAAGCAAAGACGACGACGAGAATGTTGATGTAGAAGAGCAGACTGCTCAAACTCAATTTTTAGAGCCAGAACGTCAATTATTACAGGATGAAATGAGCGTGTTGATGCAAATAGCGATCGGGCAATTGCCGCTGCGTCAGCAACAGGCATTGTTGTTAAGGGGGTGGGAAGGTTATGACATTGCGGAAACCGCGCAAATCATGAAATGTTCCGAAGGGAGCGTCAAAACCCATTATTCAAGGGCTGTCCACAGTTTGCGAGAAAAACTGGGAGATTATCAATGACCAAGATGAGACACGAAATTACTGAGCAGCTATTAGTCAGTGCCGTGAAACAGGGGATGGATCAGGCTGTCATGGGCTTGGATTGGCAGACGCAGGCAACATTGACACGTTTACGCTTACAAGCGTTGGAACGCGAACAGAAACGCCATTGGGCGGAGGGTTTCGGCCTTTCAGCGTTTTCACGGGGATTTGCGATTGCAACGGCTGTCACATTGGCGGCAACGCTTTGGGTATTGCCCGACACGGCGATACCTCCTGATAGTTTAGCGGCTGCTGCTGGTGATCACTTCACAGATGCCGCCGCCGAAACGGATGCAGATGTCAATGTTATGGAAGTCTTGATGGCCAGCGAGGACATGGACTTGCTGGAAAATCTGGAAATGTATGAGTGGTTGGAGGCCGAATACGGCTAACCGCATTAACTAAGTCGTTAAGGAGAACACAATGCAAAGGAAGGGAATCCTGTGGATGTGCAGCACATTGGTGCTGCTGATGAGTGTTGGTTCGGTTGCTGCTGCTGAAACAGCCGAAGAAATTACGACCATGCTCACTTGGTGGGATGAAGTCGGCAGTGAGTGGGAAAAAGCGGAAGCTTTCATCGAATTTGCGGGTAATGATCAAGAATACCTCTTAGCCGAGAACACGATGGAGCAAGCAGATGACCAACAGCAGCAATAAACGCCGTTTTGTCGGTTTTTTCATGGCGCTCCTGACAACAGTGGCGCTACTGTTGGCAGGTGGAAACGCAATGGCGGGTTCGGTAACGTGGGAAAGTTTAAGCGATAACGAAAAGTCGGTATTGAAGGCGTTCCAAAGTGAGTGGGCTTCGTTATCAGATAAAACGCAAAGCAATTTAAAGCGCTGGGCGGCTAAACCTGCAACAGAACGTAGCAGAATCAAGCAACGTTTTGGTGAGTGGCAGGCATTGTCGACGGCGCAACAAAAAAAGATTGCCAAACAACTCAAACGCTACAAAGCGATGTCACCTGCACAGAAAGCCAAAATCAAGCAGTGGCACGCTTGGGTTAAAAAATTACCGGAAAATGAGCGCAAAAAGTTGCGTGAGAAATGGCCCAGTATGACGGACGCGGAACGCAGAGCTTACATGAAGGATTTGCAACAGCAGTATGGAACATGATTGATCAGTTTAGCCAGTCAATTGATTACGCAATAATGCCCTAAATTATTGCGGCACCGTTCAGCTTGAATTCAGGATAAGTTTTGATCATTTTTATTTATTGTGGTATATGGTTTATAAAAAACAGTGACTTATGTGTTTCGTTAAGTTTGCGTTAAGGTATTCTCGCTGGCAGGTATTTGTGCTACTGTATTTACATGATGATTTTGAAGTGTGTTCGTCCTATCGGGGTTTAAATGAAAGGAGTCTCAGGAATGTCACGACCACAGACCCACATTGACAGCAAAGAAGCGCTTGCTTTTGTTGCATCAGAAGCCAGCGACGTTATTGAGCTGGAGGATGATATTGAAGATGAAAGCCTCCTGAGCGATAGCGATGATGAAGAGGCGTCAAGTCTCACTGAAAGCGCTAATGTGACTGCCATCGCCTCATCGATGGATGTTGACGCTACTCAAATGTATTTGCGGGAAATCGAGTTTTCGCCACTGTTGACCCCCGATGAAGAAGTGCTCTATGGGCGTCTTGCCCGTGACGGCGATGAGTTTGGGCGCAAGAAAATGATTACCTGCAATTTGCGCTTGGTGGTAAAAATTGCCCGTCGTTACATGGGACGTGGGTTGCCATTGCCGGATTTGATTGAAGAGGGCAATTTGGGTTTGATTCATGCGGTCGAAAAATTCGATCCTGAACGCGGCTTCCGCTTCTCAACGTATGCCACTTGGTGGATTCGCCAAAACATTGAACGGGCGTTAATGAACCAAACGCGCACCATCCGTCTGCCAATTCATGTGAATAAAGAGCTGAATGCTTATTTGCGCAAAGTGCGTGAAATGACCCAAAAGCTGGGGTATGAGCCTTCGCTGCCAGAAGTGGCAGAAGCACTGGATAAGCCGATTGAAGTTTTACGCAAGTTACTCGATTTCAATGAGCGCATTACGTCTTTGGATGTGACGGTTGGTAAAGACAGTGATAGCCCGCTAGTAGACTTTGTAAGCGCTGAAACCTGTGATGAGCCTGACAGCAAGCTTGAAGACGAAGACGTTACGCAGTCTGTTGATGGGTGGTTAGCGCAGCTTGAATTCAAGCAGAAAGAAGTCATTGTGCGGCGTTTCGGTTTGCATGGTCATGAGCGTGCGACGCTGGAGCAAGTTGGTGAAGCCTTGGGTTTGACACGCGAACGCGTCCGCCAAATTCAGATGGATGCACTGAAACGTTTACGGCGTATTCTTGAAAACAAGGGTTTTTCTGGCGAGAATTTGCTAGGTATTGGTTAATGCGCCTGTTACGTTAAGAAAAACGCTGCCACCACCCGCCTTGCTTCAGACAATAAGACGTTGTAAGTGCGGCAGGCTGCGGCGGTTGTCATGATTTCAAAACCTACCCCGTGTTGTACCAAGGCTTTCCAGATTGCGGGGGATGGAAATTGTTGGGTTTGCCCGGTACCAATCAAAATAACTTCGGCACCCATTGCAAACAACGGCTCCAAATGCGCCGGTTGCAAATCTTGGATGGCTTGGGGCTGCCAATCGCTGATCAAGGTTTGTGAGCCGATCAAAAAACTGCTACTCAGGGCATTCTGATTGACGGCTACCCACGTGTCACCGTAGCCTGTAATGTGATAATGAGCGCTATTCAATTCTTCGCTGAACTTCATTTAGCTTACCTTAGCCTTTATCTGTAATTGACAGCCTGCATGGTGAATTGTAATGTGACTGGCTTAGCGATGGCCCCAGTGATGGGTTGTTTTCTCCCAGGACAAAGAACCGTGCAGGACGATTTTCAAAGAATAAACCGGCTTCCCATTTACGTTTTCAAGATAACTGATGCGCTCAAACGGGAAGCACGCGCCAATGGCGAAGACATTATTGACTTCGGGATGGGTAATCCCGATCAGCCGACGCCTAAACACATTGTAGACAAACTGGTAGAAGCAGCGCAACGTGGCGATACTCACCGCTATTCCATGTCGCGGGGTATTCCCCGGCTGCGCAAAGCGATCAGCAACTGGTACAAGCGCAAGTTTGACGTGGACATTGACCCGGAAACCGAAGCGATTGTCACCATTGGCTCAAAAGAAGGCTTGGCACATTTGGCACTGGCAACCTTGAGCCGTGGCGATACTGTACTCGTACCGAACCCTGCTTACCCGATTCACCCGTATGGCAGTATCATTGCCGATGCCGATATTCGCCATGTACCGTTGGTGGAAGGCAAGGATTTCTTTGTCGAGTTGGAAGCGGCGATCAAAAACTCGTGGCCTAAGCCCAAGATGTTGATCATCAACTTCCCCGGCAACCCAACCGGGCAGTGCGTGGAACTCGACTTTTTCGAGCGCGTGATCAAAGTTGCCAAAGAGCACGATGTCTGGGTTATCCACGACATTGCTTACGGTGAAATTTGCTTTGACGGCTATCAAGCGCCATCAATCCTGCAAGTGCCGGGGGCGAAAGACATTGCGGTGGAATTCTATTCGCTGTCCAAAACCTACAATATGCCGGGCTGGAGGGTAGGTTTTATGTGCGGTAATCCCGTGCTGGTGAAAGCCTTGGAGCGGATTAAATCGTATTTGGACTACGGTATGTTCGCGCCGATTCAAATTGCTGCGATTGCCGCATTGGATGGCCCGCAAGATTGCGTCAAGGAAATCAGCGCCATGTACGAAAGCCGCCGTAATGTGTTGTGCGACGGTTTAAATGCAGCGGGTTGGGCAGTTGAACGCCCCAAAGCCAGCATGTTTTTGTGGGCAAAAATCCCTGAACATTACGCTGCCATGGGTTCATTGGAATTCGCCAAAAAACTGTTAAAAGATGCGCAGGTCGCGGTATCGCCGGGGATTGGTTTCGGTGAATACGGTGACGATCACGTGCGTTTCAGCTTGATTGAAAACGAACACCGTACCCGTCAGGCGATTCGCAATATCAAACAAATGTTTCGTAAAGATCAAGGTTTAAAGGAGTGAGCATGGATCCCGTCAAGGTTGGCCTGCTAGGGCTGGGGACTGTCGGTGGCGGTACTGCCATCGTGTTGAAGCGTAACGCGGAAGAAATTGCGCGGCGTGCTGGGCGTGGCATTGTGATTGATTATGCTGCCAATCTTGACCTCAGTCGTGCGGAAGAATTGGGCTTGGGGAATGTGCGTCTAACGCAGGACGCCTTCGATGTGGTCAATGACCCAGACATCCAGATTGTGGTGGAACTGATCGGCGGTTATACCCTGGCGCGTGATTTGGTGTTGCAGGCGATTAACAATGGCAAGCATGTCGTTACCGCAAACAAGGCGTTGATTGCGTTGCATGGCAATGAAATTTTTGCGGCAGCGCAAGCCAATGGCGTGATGGTCGCGTTTGAAGCAGCGGTGGCGGGCGGCATTCCGGTCATTAAAGCGATCCGCGAAGGGTTGTCGGCTAACCGCATTGAGTGGCTGGCGGGTATTATCAACGGCACGGGCAATTTCATTCTCACCGAAATGCGTGATAAAGGTCGGGCATTTGCGGATGTGTTGGCGGAAGCGCAAGCACTCGGTTACGCCGAAGCTGACCCAACCTTTGATGTGGAAGGCATTGATGCCGGTCACAAGTTGACGATTTTGTCGTCGATTGCGTTTGGTATCCCGCTGCAATTTAAGCAAACGTACACCGAAGGCATTACCAAAATCAGTGCTGAAGATGTAACCTATGCGACTGAGCTGGGCTATCGCATCAAACATTTAGGCATTGCACGGCGTACTGCGGCGGGCATTGAGCAACGGGTTCACCCCACGCTGATTCCTGAGCGGCGGTTGATTGCCAATGTCGATGGTGTGATGAATGCGGTATTGGTGAAAGGCGATGCGGTTGGCGCGACCTTGTATTACGGCGCAGGTGCGGGTGCAGAGCCAACGGCTTCCGCCGTGATTGCGGATTTGGTGGATGTTACTCGTGCGCTGACGGCTGACCCGGAAAACCGCGTGCCGCATTTGGCATTCCAACCGTCACAGCTTGCGGATACTGCCATTTTGCCGATTGAGGAAGTGGAAACGGCCTTTTATTTGCGCATGTGTGCCTTAGATCGCCCCGGTGTCTTGGCGGATGTGACGCGCATTCTCGGTGATCGTCAAATCAGCATTGAGGCTTTCATTCAGAAAGAGCCGACCAGCGGTGTGGATAAAGTCGACATTATCATGCTGACCCAGCGCGTGCGCGAAGGCAATATGAACGCGGCGCTTGCGGCGATTGAAGCACTGGATACCATTTGCAGCAGCGTTACGCGCATTCGTGTCGAGACCTTGGGCTAATAACATGAAATACATTTCGACTCGCGGGCAAGCGCCTGCGCAATCTTTCAGTGAAATCCTGCTGGGCGGGCTTGCGCCTGATGGCGGTTTGTATTTGCCGGAAACCTACCCGCATTTCAGCGCTGACGATTTGACGCAGATGCGCGGCATGAATTACCGCGAACTGGCGTTTGCGGTGCTGTCGCGCTTTGCGACGGACATTCCAGCGGCTGATTTGAAGGCGATTATTGACAAAACTTACACTGCTGAAGTGTATTGCAATGTGCGTGACGGCGAAAATGCGGCAGACATTACGCCATTGCACACGCTCGAACCGGATTTGCACCTGCTGTGCTTGTCAAATGGCCCGACGATTGCGTTTAAAGACATGGCGATGCAATTGCTCGGTAATTTGTTTGAATACGTGCTGGCAAAAGCGGGGCAGGGCATCAATATTCTGGGGGCGACTTCTGGCGATACCGGGTCGTCGGCGGAATATGCCATGCGCGGCAAACACGGGGTGAACGTGTTCATGCTGTCGCCGCATGGCAAGATGAGCCGTTTCCAGACCGCGCAAATGTTCAGCCTGCAAGATGAAAATATCTTCAATATCGCGGTGAATGGCGTGTTTGACGATTGTCAGGATATTGTGAAAGCCGTTTCCAATGATCATGCATTCAAGGCGGCGAATAAAATTGGCGCGGTTAATTCGATCAACTGGGGGCGAGTAGCGGCACAGATTGTGTACTACTTCAAAGGTTACTTTGCGGCGACGGATTCCAATGATCAGCAAGTGAGCTTTGCGGTGCCGTCGGGGAATTTCGGGAATGTGTGCGCGGGGCATGTGGCGCGGATGATGGGTTTGCCGATCAAGCATTTGATTGTGGCAACCAATGAAAACGATGTGCTGGATGAGTTTTTCCGCACAGGCGTGTACCGTCCGCGTGGGGCGGCGAACACCTACCACACCAGTAGCCCGTCGATGGATATTTCCAAAGCGTCGAATTTTGAGCGTTTCGTGTTCGATTTGGTCGGGCGTGATGGCGACAAAGTACGCGGTTTGTGGAACGAAGTGGATAACGGCGGCGCGTTTGATTTGAATGCGGATGGTGTGTTTGCACAAGTGCCTGCGTTTGGCTTCCAGTCGGGGGTAAGTTCGCATACGCACCGGATGCATACCATTCGCTATGCATTTGAAACGTATGGCGTAATGATCGACACGCATACCGCTGATGGTTTGAAAGTGGCGTTGGAGCAGCGTGAAGCCGGTGTTCCCATGTTGGTATTGGAAACAGCGTTGCCTGCGAAATTTGAAGAGTCGATTCAAGAAGCGTTGGGATGTGACCCTGTGCGTCCGGCGAGTATGAACGATTTGGAAAGCTTGCCGCAGCATTTTGTGGTGATGGACGCGGATGTTGACGCGATCAAGCAGTTTATTGTGATGAAAACGGCGTAATCTGCTGACAATATGGCAAATTTTAGTACGCATATTAGCGTGGCAGCGGCGGGGGCGGGCTTATTGTCTGTCCTCTGCTTGCAGGTGGGCTTAGCCGAGCCGCGTGAAGCCTTAATGTTGGCGCTATTGGGAACCATCGGCGGTATCCTGCCGGATATTGATTTGCAACACGCTTACCCTAGCCGAATTATGTTTTCCTTGTTTGCGATCCTTGCCGCCTTTATGGTGGTATTTTCCAGTGAAAACAATTTGTCGATTGTGGAATTGTGGGGCGTGGGCTTGATCACTTTTGGGTTAATTCGCTTTCCGATTTGGACGGTATTCCATGAATACACCACGCACCGTGGGTCGATTCATTCCTTGGTAGCGGCACTGTTGTTTACGTTTCTGATGACAGCCTTTGCGCACCATGTGATGGGCGAAACGCCGTTTGTCGCATGGTTGTTTGGCTTATTTGTGTTTTTAGGGTTTGTGCTGCATTTGGTGCTGGATGAATTGTATAGCGTGGATTTCATGAATCACCGCATTAAACGTTCTTTCGGCACGGCGTTAAAAATACTCGACTGGAAAAAACGCGAAAAATCCACCGCGCTGGTGATTGCCACTATTTTGGCATGGGCAGTGGCGCCGGATTCCCATGCGTTTTGGGATACCTTGCTGAGCGCGGATACTTACCGGATTATTGGATCGCGTTTGTTACCGTAGGCGCAGCGGCGTAATAATGATCTCGGAATGAGCGGAAGGGGTAATCCTGCAACAGTTTATTGAGTTTCCCCGGAATGCTGCCGCGTCGGGCAAATTGGTGGACTGCCATTTTCAGCGGAATCTTGACCTGTTGCGACACTTCACGGTGTTCGTGGGTATCCAATTCGTAAGGGTGCATGTAGAAAATACTGGTGGCGTGATTCAAATCACGCGCCAGCCAGCGTGACAGCCAATAAGGGTAAATGCGGAAATAACCACCGCCCATCACCGGCAAATTCTTGCCCAACACGCGGCTGACACTCATGGGGTAACAATCCAGCCCGCGTGCCGCAATGCGTTGCAAAATGCCGTCATCGCTAAAGCCATAACAACTGCGCACCGTGGCTAACATAATGGATGAATCGTAAATAATCCCTTGTTCCCGCAATGCATCGCAATACCAGTCGAGAATATCATCGCGTACCGAAAAGGTGGGGGCGCGAAAACCAATGACTTTGGTGCCGCTAATGCCTTCCAGCAAACCGACCGAACGTTGCATTTCGGCGCGAAATTGGGCTTCAGTCAGGTTGTAAATCATGCGGTGAGTGTGCGAATGGCTGGCGAGTTCGTGACCGGCTTGCGCGATGCTGCGGATCAATTGCGGGAATTTTTCCGCCACCATGCCTTGGATGAAGAACGTGCCGGTGACGTTGTGTGCATCCAAAATATCCAGTAAGCGGCTGGTATTGCGTACCACGCGGTTGGAGACGGCGCGGTCAAAATCGTAAACGGATTGTTGCCAATCTTCGATGTCAGCGGTGAAGATCATGGGGTTTGCTCACAACTTAGGTAGATTTTGCTGAGAATGTCGAGGATGCGGGTTTCGGAAAAATGCTTGCAGGCGTGTTCGCGCGCGGCTTTGCCCATTTGTTGGCGTTGTTCGGGGTGTTGGATGCACCAGAGCATGTGATCGGCAAGCGCTTTCGGGGAATCAATGGGGGTTTTGAAGCCGGTTTGCTGATCAAGAATGGCTTCGCGGCTGCCTTTGACATCGGTGCAAATGACGGGTTTGCCGGATGCCATCGGTTCAATTAAGGCGCGGGGAATGCCTTCGGCAAATGAGGTCAGCACCCCGACATCAATGCTTTGGTAAAACGCAGGCATGTCATTGCGGTATGGCATGATTTCGATCAGGTCACTCAGCCCTTTTCGTTGGATGCTGGCTTGTATGTCGGCTTGTAAATGCCCTTGACCGATAAGTTTGATGTTGAAATCACGGGTTTGTTTTGCCAGTAATTCGGTAGCATCCAGTAATAAGGCATGGTTTTTAATGGGTTCAAAGCGTGCCACCATGCCAAATGTCGTGATGTTGGTAGGGGCAGTAGAATGCGGTTTAAATTTGTTTAGGTCGATGCCATTGCCGAGAAATACCATTTGTGATGCGTCGAGCAAGCGGTGCTCACGCGCCAATTCCATGTCTTCACGCAATTGGAATAGCGAATAACGCACGGTTTTTTTCAGCAGTTTTTCGATCAGCAGATAGGCTTTGCGTGCCAGTGGGCTGGTATTTTCGGCAATGCTGTAACCGTGGCTTTGGTAAATCCAGACGGTTTTATGGTCAAACAAGGCGAGAAAACGCCCGACTAAGCCCGGTATGCCAAAATGCAGGTGTACGGCATGATAACCGCCTTGGCGAATGGCACGGCGTAGATTCCAGGCTGAGCGTGCCAATTGCAGTGGGTTTAGGCTCCGGTGCAGAGTTGCTACCACCACATTCATGCCCTGGGCTTGCATCAGGGCGACTTCGGGGCCGTCACTGCACAGCACATCGACTTGCAGCTCGCCCGCATGACGTTGGTTAAGTGCCTGAGCGCGATGAAACACCAGCGCATAGGCGGAACTGCTGACAGTGCAAACTTCCAGAATTTTCAGCGGGTTAGTTTTCATGGTGTGCTCAGTAAAATTTGTGGAGCAGGGCGCGGGATAAGCCATCCATCACGATTTCCGGCGTATTACGGATTAGCCAAGAGGCGGCATCTTGTACTTTAGAATGTGTGGCTGACGGTTGCGGCGTGGGTATTTTGTAGTAGTAAATTTTGTGGCTACGGTTGGCGAGTTTGAGCTTGAATTGGTGCGGGTTGCTGCCTGCGGAAGAGCGCCCTAGGTTGTAAGTGGTGCGCCCGCTTGCGCCGCAGTATTCAACCATTTGCCAAAGCATGGCGAGGAATACATTGTGTTTTTTGTAGTCGGTGTGAATGCCTGACCAAGCGCCATACACTTCGGTTTGGCTCACGAAATTGACGGATGATACCACTGGAATGCCATCAATATAGCCTATAAAAATTGCCAGGTGTTGGGGGCATTGCTGCATTAAGTTGGTGAAAAATGCTTTGGGGTGCGGCAAACTGCCAAGGTTGTGCAGACTCATGCGGTACAATTGGTAAAATTCATCCAATAATTGCGGATTCACGCCTACGACTGAGGTAAACCCCATTTTCAAAGGGCGACGAATGTTTTTGCGGGTATTACTGGATAGCTTCTGCCAGATAGCTTCGACTGACGTTTGAATGTCGAGATTCAGTTCGACTTTATCGGCTGTATCCGTCAAGCAGGGAATGTGTTGCGCGGTGCGTATTTCCAGCGTGTTAATGCGCGTAGTGGCAAGTTCTTGTGCCAACGTTGCAATCATCACACCATAATTGTCGGGTGTTGTGTTGGGGATTATGCCGGTTTTATCGAAACCTGCGCCCAAAATCAGCGTTTGTTTGCCGAGCCAAGTCGCACGTAGAAACGCTGGAATGATCCATTCATGTTCAACCGTCGTGAGTTGCACTTGCACGGGCTGCAACCGAAACTCGCGTGCCAGAATTGCGCGAAAGGCGGGATCGAGAAAAACCCCTCCATTCGTAACTGTTGGCGTAAGTGGCAGGTCTGGCGTAATCGTTATGCTCATCTTCCAAACGGCTTTGTTTTTATGATTACCTATTTGTATGACGTTGGGGAAGGTCATGCCAGTCTGAGCAGATTAACGGAGCAACTTTGTTGGGCGGGCGGTCATTCGTCTGGTGCTATGCCCGCTTATCCAGAAAATGCCCGCGAATGCAGGCTAAACTTTGCGGTATGGGCGATGCTGTCGGACAATGAATGACATACTAACAATTATCTCCAGCAGAGAACCATGCTAACTGTCAACGCTAACCGTGCTTCGAGTCCGTCTCACCCTGTCAGTGCGTCAGTGCCGTACATTGCGATGCCTACTAATGGGATTGTCGCCCATACGTTGACACTGGAAGATGTCTGGCGGCGTTTGTTGCGGCAAAAATGGACGTTACTGCTCACCGCTTTAGCTGTTTTACTGCTGACGGCTTATTTCACTTGGACAGCGACCCCTTCTTACCGTGCCGGTGCGACAATCCAGATTGAGAAAGAAGGGGTGCAAGTTGTTAATTTTGGGACAGTGACAAGTGCATCGCCGGACATGGGTGAGCAAGATCCTTTTTTCCGTACCCAATACGAGCAGTTGAAAAGTCGTAAGTTGGCAGAGCGTGTCATTGCTGATCTGGATTTGCGCACCCGTTTGTTTGAGCGCCCTGCAAAATTTAGTCTGCTGACGTCTATTAAAGTGATTATCCAAGGCTTTATTGGGAGTTTCCTGTCTGCTAAGCAAACCGCTGCGGGTAGTAACAAGACGGCTGATTACGCCGCGCAATTTGTTGAAAAGCTTTATGTCGAGCCGATTGAAAAGACGCATTTGGTCAAAGTATTTTACGAAAGCCCTGAGCCGGTATTATCAGCGGACATTGTGAATGCGCTGATTAATGCTTTCATCAAGGAAAATATCAGTTCTCAAAGCGAAACAGACACTTACGCCAAGGAATTTCTGGAACAGGAATTAGACAAATCCCGGCAGCGCTTGACCTTGCAAGAGGGCAAACTGATTGAATACGCCAAGCAAAATGGCATTCTGGAAGTGAATAACAGCCAGTCGAGTCAGGAACGTCAACTCGATGAGCTGTATTCGGCGCTAGGTGCTGCGGAACGCACCCGTATTCAAGCCGAAAGCCAGATGATTCAAGGCCGCAAGCATGGCAATGTGCGTGAAGTGCTGAATAATCCGGTGGTGGAAGGCATTAAGCAAAACCTGAATACCTTGGAAGCGGAATACCAAGAAAAGCTTAAATTATTCAAACCCGCGTTCCCGGATATGCAGCGTTTGCAACAACAGATTCAGGAAGTGCGTAGCCAATTGCAACAAGAAGTTGGCGGGTTGAAACAGTCGTTGCAAGCCGAATACGCGGCGGCAAAAAATCTGGAAGATGATTTGCGTAGCCAATTAGACGCTTATAAAAGCGAGCTGGTGGATTTGCGTGACCGCAGCATTGAGTACAACGCGTTGAAACGCGAAGTTGAAACTAGTCGGGATTTGTACGACGGTTTGTTACAGCGCATGAAGGAGGTCAATGTTGCCTCTAATGTAACCAGCAGTAATATTCGGGTAGTGGATGCGGCGGCTCCCGATAACGAGGTGTTTCGCCCTAAAAAAGCGTTGAACCTGATTATCGGCAGCTTAGTGGGGCTGATGTTGGGGGTGGGTGCGGCGCTATTGCGCGAAACCCTGAGTCAGAGCGTAGCTTCGGTGAGCGAATTGCAGACGCTAAGTGGTTTGCCGGTATTGGGAACGATTCCGCATGTGCGGCATTTATCCGAAAGCAATTTAGCGTTGGCGACAGTGCGGGATGCAGGATCGTTGTTAGCAGAATCGTATCGGGTAATGACCGCAAATTTGCGGTTTGTACTGCCCGGTGGGGTTGCGCCGCGTGTCACCCTGATTACCAGCGTGAATCCGGCAGAAGGTAAATCAACATCGGCAGTGAATATTGCCACGAGCCAAGCGCAACAGGGCTTGAAGGTGTTGCTGATTGATGCGGATTTGCGCCGCCCATCGGTGCATGTCAAATTGGGTTTGCCACATGCCAGAGGTTTGAGCAATTACCTGAATGGTGAGGTCGATATTGCCAGTGTGACGCACCCTTCCCGCGAGCTTAAAGGTTTGTACCTGATTTTGGCGGGTACATTGATGACGGATCCGGTGCGGCTGGTGTCCAGCCCAGCGATGGCGCAATTGCTGAATCTGGCGACTAAGCATTTCGACAGTGTGATTATTGACGGCCCGCCAACGGCAGGTTTTGCGGATGCACTCTATTTGTCGTCAATGGCAGAAGCGACGGTGATTGTTGCCGATGAAGACCGCATTAACCGCAAACGCTTGCTGACGGTCATTGAGCAGTTACGGCGCGTGAGACAAAACGTGGTCGGGTTTTTAATGGTGAAATCGCAAGAAGAAGCGCTGGACTCGCGCTATTATGACCGTTACCACACGGTTCATCCCAACAAGGCTGACGTCAAGGCGACGAAAAGTAAGCGCAAGGGTTTGAATCTTGCTCCGATTTAGCGCTGCCTTATCCAAAAAAACGCCCCATTATTGGGGCGCTTTTTAGTCATGTGAAACGTCGGCTTTGAACTTACGGTAAGTAAGTTTTACCCATCAAAAACCGATCACATTCCCGCGCGGCTTCGCGACCTTCGTTGATCGCCCACACCACCAGACTTTGCCCACGGCGCATATCGCCCGCCGCAAACACGCCCGGCAGGTTGGTGGTGTATTTGCCGTAATCGGCTTTGACATTACCGCGTGGGTCAGTGTCCAGCGTCAGTGCATCCACCAGTGTTTTTTCCGGCCCGGTAAAGCCCATTGCCAGCAATACCAATTGCGCGGGCAATACTTCTTCGGTGCCTTCGACTTCGATCAAATTCATGCGTCCGCCAGCACCCTGTTCCCAGCGCACCCCAACCGTATGAATTTCTTTCACATGACCGTTTTCATCACCGACCAGTTTCTTGGTGGAAATTAGGTAATCACGCGGATCACGCCCAAACACCGCAGCCGCTTCTTCCTGACCGTAATCGATTTTATGCACACGCGGCCATTCCGGCCAAGGGTTGTCCGCTGCACGCGCATCCGGTGCACGCGGCATGATTTCCAATTGCGTAACCGATTTGCAGCCATGCCGTACCGACGTACCCACGCAATCGGTGCCAGTATCACCGCCGCCAATCACGATCACATCCAAGCCTTGTGCTGAAATATACTGACCATCCGCCAAGCCCGAATCCAGCAAGCTTTTGGTATTCGCGGTGAGGAAATCCATCGCAAAATGCACACCCTTGAGGTGACGCCCTTCCACCGGCAGATCACGCGGCTGAGTAGCACCCGCGCACAACACTACCGCATCAAAGTCACTGCGCAACTGTTCAGCAGAAATGTCTTTGCCCACGTCCACGCCCGTGACGAAATTCACGCCTTCGGCAGCCATCAGGTCAACGCGCCGTTGCACGATGTCCTGTTTATCGAGCTTCATATTGGGGATGCCGTACATCAGCAAGCCACCAGTGCGATCCGCGCGTTCGTAAACGGTGACGCTGTGACCGGCTTTGTTCAACTGATCCGCACACGCTAACCCCGCAGGGCCAGAACCAACCACGGCAATGGTTTTACCCGTGCGTTCTGTTGGCGGTTCAGCCTTAACCCAACCTTCCTCGAATGCTTTGTCGATGATCGACACTTCGTTCAATTTGATGGTCACAGGTAGTTCATTGATACCCAGTGTACAAGAACCTTCGCACGGCGCTGGGCAAACTCGCCCGGTAAATTCCGGGAAGTTATTGGTCATGCGCAGGCGTTCGTAGGCTTCTTTCCACAAGCCGCGAAAGATCATGTCATTCCATTCAGGAATCAAATTGTGAACCGGGCAGCCGCTCGCGCCACCGGGCAACATTTTGCCGGTTTGACAAAACGGAATGCCGCATTCCATGCAACGCGCCCCTTGCTCGCGGCTTTCCGCTTCACGACCGAAATGCAAATGCATTTCACGCCAGTCTTTAATGCGTTCCAACGGGGCGCGGTCGGCTGGCAGCTCGCGCTGGTATTCCATGAAACCAGTAGGTTTACCCATGATTGTTACCTTTAATCCTTAATTGCCACTGACACGCGAAGCGTCGCTATTATTGGCGATGAAAGCAGCCATCAAGGCTTCTTCACCGGAAAGCCCTTGGGCTTCAAACGATTTGACCGCTTCTAACATGCGTTGGTAGTCGTTTGGCATGATGCGCACGAAATCGGCTGAATAGTTATTCCAATTCGCCAAAATCAGACTACCGCGCGTGCTACCAGTATACAGCACATGCTTTTCGATCATCGCTTTGACTTCGGCTTTTTCATCGGCATCACTCAGGGGGCTGTAGGAGACCATTTCAGTATTGCCGCTGATGGCGAGAATGCCGCTAGGGTCATACACATAAGCCACGCCGCCAGACATGCCCGCGCCGAAGTTACGCCCGACTTTGCCCAACACCACCACGCGCCCGCCGGTCATGTATTCGCAACCGTGGTCGCCCGTGCCTTCAACGACCACGCGCACCCCGGAATTGCGCACACAGAAACGTTCGCCTGCGACCCCGCGCACATAAGCTTCGCCGTCACTTGCGCCAAAGAATGCCACGTTGCCGGTTAAAATATTGTCTTCGGCAGCAAATTGCGCATCTTTACGCGGATAAACAATGATCTTACCGCCCGACAACCCTTTGCCAATGTAGTCGTTGGAATCGCCTTCGAGTTCCAGCGTCATGCCCTTGGGTAGGAATGCACCGAAACTTTGCCCGGCTGAGCCGTTAAATTTCAAGCGAATCGTGTCTTCTGGTAAGCCTGCTGCGCCGTACTTGCGAGTGACTTCCGAGCCGGTGATCGTGCCGACCACGCGGTCAATGTTCTTAATCGCAAATTCGGCGGTAACAGGTGTGCCGTGCGCAATCGCGGGTTGGCAGACGCTAAGAATTTCACGTTCATCCAAGGATTGCGCAATGCCATGGTCTTGTGCACGCAAACACCGGATGCCGTCGCATTCTTCCAGTTCGGGTGTGTGCAGCAATTTGCTCAAATCAACCATGCTGGCTTTCCAGTGACCTTCCGCCGTGCCTTGGCGCAGTTTGTCGACTCGCCCGACCATTTCATCAATGGTGCGGAAGCCGAGTTTTGCCATATATTCGCGCAACTCTTCAGCGATAAACATCAGCAAATTCACCACGTATTGCGGGTCGCCTGCGTACTTTTTGCGTAACTCTGGGTTTTGCGTCGCAATCCCAACCGGGCAGGTGTCCTGATGGCAAACGCGCATCATCACGCAGCCCAGCGCCACCAATGGTAGCGTCGCGAAACCGTATTCTTCCGCACCCAACAGCGCAGCAATCGCGACGTCACGCCCGGTCATCAACTTGCCATCGGTTTCCAGACGCACCCGACTCCGCAGGTTATTGAGCAACAGGGTTTGGTGCGTTTCTGCCAGCCCCAATTCCCACGGCAAACCGGCGTGTTGGACGCTGGTTTTTGGGGAAGCGCCCGTGCCACCGTCATAACCGGAAATCAGGATGACATCCGCTTTGCCTTTGGCAACACCGGCGGCAATCGTGCCAACCCCGACTTCGGAAACCAACTTGACGTTAATTCGCGCGCGTTTATTGGCATTTTTCAGGTCATGAATAAGCTGCGCCAAATCTTCAATCGAGTAAATGTCGTGGTGCGGCGGCGGTGAAATCAAGCCGACCCCCGGCGTGGTACCGCGCACTCGTGCAATAATCGGATACACTTTTTTGCCCGGTAATTGCCCACCTTCACCCGGTTTTGCGCCTTGCGCCAGTTTGATCTGGATTTCCTGCGCATTGTTCAGGTAATGGCTGGTAACACCGAAGCGCCCTGAGGCCACTTGCTTAATGGCACTGTTGCGCGAATCGCCGTTCGGGTCGGGAATGAAACGTGCCGAATCTTCGCCGCCTTCGCCGGAATTGGAGCGTGCGCCCAAGCGGTTCATGGCAATTGCCAAGGCTTCGTGCGCTTCCGGGCTGATGGAACCGAAAGACATTGCGCCGGATTTGAAGCGCTTCACAATGGTTTGTGCCGATTCGACTTCGTTCAGCGGAATGGCTTGGTCAGCAAAGTTGAATTCTAGCAAGTTACGCAAGTTGAATTTAACATCGGCGTCTTCGTGCAACAGTTTGCTGTATTGCTTGTACAAACCGTAATCGCCCAGCCGCACGGCTTTTTGCAGGGTGTAAATGGTTGTCGGGTTGTATTGATGCTCTTCTTCCTCATTCCGCCATTGGAACACGTTACCGGCACGCAACGAACGTTGTTCCGCGTCGTGGTGATCGTAAGCGGTTTGATGACGAATCAAAGCTTCTTTCGCGATAATGGCTAAATCAATACCACCGATACGCGATGCTGTTGCGGTGAAATATTTGTCGATGACCGCTTTGCTAATCCCCAGCGCCTCAAAGATTTGCGCCCCACGGTAAGATTGAATCGTGGAAATACCGATTTTGGACATGACCTTGATCACGCCTTTGGTGGCGGCTTTGATGTACTTCTGTACAGCGTAATCGTGCTGAATACCGGGCAATAAACCTTCGCGAATCAAATCACCGATCGACTCAAACGCGACGTAAGGGTTGATCGCTTGCACGCCATAACCCAGCAGTGTGCAGAAATGATGCACTTCACGCGGTTCACCGGATTCGAGAATCAGGCTCACACGGGTACGGCAACCGTTACGAATCAAATGATGATGCAAGCCCGCGACTGCCAAGAGTGACGGAATTGGTGCATTATCCGCATCCGCCAAGCGGTCGGAGAGCACGATTAAATTTGCGCCGTCATTAATGGCGTTATCGGCCGCAGTGAACAGGTGTTCCAATGCGGCTTCCAGTGCATTTTTGCCATCGGCAGCGTGGAACATAATCGGCAGGGTGACGCACTTGAAACCTTCACGGTTAATGTGCGTCAGTTTCGCCAGTTCAGCGTTGTCCAAAATCGGGGTTTTTAGCAGAATTTGCTGGCAACTTGCTGCTGTAGGCGCCGTAATATCGCCCTCGGAACCCAACGTGGTGTAAGACGAGGTAACGATTTCTTCGCGAATTGAGTCAATCGGCGGGTTGGTCACTTGCGCAAACAACTGCTTGAAGTAGTTAAACAGCGGTTGTGCTTGGTTGGATAACACCGCAATTGGTGAGTCGATACCCATCGCACCCAGCGGGTCGATGCCGTCACGCGCCATCGGCACAATGACTTTGCGCACGTCTTCGTAGGTGTAGCCGAACATTTTCTGGCGTTGTACCAGCGTTTCGTGTTCTGGCAGGGCACTTTGTGGCGCAGCCGGTAGGTCTTGCAGTTCGACCAAATTGCTTGCCAGCCAGTCTTGATACGGCTTAGCGGTGGCGATTTGCTGCTTGATTTCTTCGTCAGCAATAATGCGGCCTTGCGCGGTGTCGACCAGTAACATACGCCCCGGTTGCAGGCGTTGCTTGGAGATAATCGTGCTTTGGTCAAGATCATCCAATACCCCGACTTCGGAGGCGAGGATAATCATGTCGTCATTGGTGACGTAGTAACGCGAGGGGCGCAAACCGTTACGATCCAGCGTTGCGCCAACCAGTGTGCCATCGGTGAAACCCATTGCCGCAGGGCCATCCCACGGTTCCATCAGGCAACTGTGGTATTCGTAAAAGGCTTTCTTTTCCGCGCTCATGCTTTCGTGGTTCGACCACGGTTCAGGAACCATCATCATCATTGCATGGGGCAAGGAATAGCCTGACAAATACATGAATTCCAATGTGTTATCAAACATCGCGGAGTCACTGCCGTGAGGATTGACGACTGGAAATAGCTTTTCAACATCGGTATTGAAGACAGTGGTTTTAATCACGCCTTGCCGTGCATTCATCCAGTTGACGTTACCGCGCATGGTGTTGATTTCACCGTTGTGAATCAGGTAGCGGTTGGGGTGAGCACGTTCCCAGCTTGGGAAAGTGTTGGTGGAAAAGCGTGAATGCACCATCGCAATCGCCGTTTCCATGCGCGGGTTGGTTAAATCGCGGTAGAACTGCCCAACCTGTTCGGTGGTCAACATGCCTTTGTAAACAAGGGTGCGTGACGACAGGCTAGGGAAATAAACGTGTCCTGCGACTTCTGGGGTATCGACGCTGTTTTGTGTGCGTTTGCGAATCACGTAGAGCTTGCGTTCAAAGTCGATACCTTCCGCGATGTCAGCGGATTTGGCAACAAATACCATGCGAATAAAAGGCATGGCTTTGAGCGCGGTTTTGCCAATCGGGGTCGGATTGGTGGGAACATCACGCCAGCCGAGCAGGGTTTGACCTTCTTCTTCGACGATGCGGGCGAAGATAGCGGCAACCTCAGCGCGTGCATCGGCATCTTGTGGCAGGAACACCATGCCAGTCGCATAATGACCGGGTGCGGGCAGTTTAATGTTGAGTGATTTGCACTCAGCGGCAAGGAATTCATGTGGAAGCTGGAGCAGGATACCTGCGCCATCGCCGGTATTTTCCTCGCAGCCGCACGCGCCACGGTGTTCCATGTGGGTTAATACTTTTAATGCCTGTTGGACGATTTGATGCGACTTAACACCTTTCAGGTGAGCCACAAAGCCCATGCCACATGCATCGTGTTCAAAGCCAGGGTCGTAAAGACCTTGCGATGGGGGTAGTTCAGTGTATCTCATCGTATTCTCAGGCGATAAAAGGGTAAGTATTATGTACCAAAATGCCAGTTTAGGGCTAGAATTTTGGTGCGTTTTTGTCGACACGCCCAGAAAGCGGTATCTTATTTAGCGTATACTACGCTACCAGCACAACGGAGCAAGATCGCACACAGCTTATGAGTAAAGCAGGTCGCATCCCAAAAGAGTTTATTGACCAACTGTTAGCTCGCGTCGACATTATCGACGTGATCGGTGGGCGGGTGCCATTAAAAAAGGCAGGGCGCGAATATACCGCGTGTTGCCCGTTTCATAATGAAAAAACGCCTTCTTTCACGGTGAGTCCGACGAAACAGTTCTACCATTGTTTTGGTTGCGGGGTACACGGTTCGGCCATTACTTTTTTAATGGAATACGAACATCTTGAATATCCAGAGGCAATTGAGGCGTTAGCTCGCACCATTGGCGTGCCTGTTCCCCGTGAAGGTGCAGAAGATGCCCCAAAACGCCCGCGTAAAGACAAAAACTTGTATACCTTGCTGGAAGAGGCGGCGGCATGGTTTCAAGCACAATTGCCGCAAAACCCTGATGCGCTTGGGTATTTGCAGCGGCGGGGCTTGAGCAAAGACGTAACCAAACGCTTTGGTTTGGGGTTTGCGCCGCCGCACAGTTCGCTGGGGCGTGAATTGGCGCGTTACGGGGACGATAAGTTAGTCGCCAGCGGCATGGCGATTCGCCACGAAACCGGGCGGGTGTATGACCGTTTTCGGGAACGCATTATGTTTCCGATTCGGGATCGACGCGGGCGCGTGATCGGTTTTGGCGGGCGGGTGATTGGCGATGGTTCACCCAAGTACCTGAATTCACCCGAAACCGAGGTTTTCCACAAAGGTGCTGAGCTTTACGGCTTGTTTGAAGCGCGTAACGATACCCGCAAGCTAGAACGTCTGTTAGTGGTCGAAGGCTACATGGATGTGATTGCCCTCGCGCAATACGGCATTACCTATGCGGTCGCAACGCTGGGAACCGCCACCACGCCGGAACACATCCGCCAATTATTGCGTCTGGTGCCAGAAGTGGTGTTTTGCTTTGACGGCGACCGTGCGGGGCGGGATGCGGCCTGGAGAGCCTTGGAAAATGCTTTACCAGAGTTGCGCGATGACAAGGAAATCCGCTTTTTGTTTTTGCCGCAAGGCGAAGACCCCGATACGCAAATCCGTCAAATGGGTAAAGCAGCGTTTGAGGCGGGCTTCGACACGGCACTCACGCTCAGCGCTTATTTACTGGCAGTGCTGAAAGAGCGCTTCAATTTGAGTACCAAGGAAGGCAAGTCGCGCTTGTTAAATGACGGGGTGAAATTACTCGTGACCATGCCGGTTATTTTGCTGCGCGAGCAAATTCTCGGAGAATTGTCTACACTTACCAACACGCCTTTGGAGCTGGTGCGCCGTCACCTGAAAAAAAGTTCAACGGGTGATGCGCCACTCGCCTATAATCAAACGCGCTTGGGCGACCAAGACGTGCGGCGCACCCCTATCCGGCACGCGATTGCGCTGTTATTGCATCACCCGGCATTGGTGGAAATTGCTGGCAGTTCTGAACAGATTCTTGGCTATGACCTGCCCGGTACCGCATTGCTGGCAGCTATCATTGAAAACATCGAGGAGAACCCCCATATACATTTGGCGGGTTTGCTAGAACGCTTTCGCCAGACCGAACACGAGGCTGTTATCCAACGCCTCACCAATTGGCGACCCGAAACGGACGATGAAACCGTTATACGGCGTGAATTTGCCGACTGTCTGCAACAAATCAGGCGGCAGGTGCGTCAAAACCAGCTTGAAGCTTTGTTGCATCGGGGTCAAACCCACGCCTTGAGCGAGCAAGAGCGCAGTGATTTAGCTTATTTACTGCTCCAAGACTACAAAAGTCCGGGGCGTGAGTGAGCGCATAGGGTTGCATTTTAGAAAAATGTGATATAGTTATTGACCTTTTTTCCAGAGAGTTTTAGGGCATGAGTCAAGAAGAGCAGCAGCAGTCCAGCTTGAAAGAGTTAATTGCCAAAGGTAAGGAGCAGGGCTACCTCACCTATGCTGAGGTCAACGACCACCTTCCCGATACCATCGTTGACCCGGAGCAGATTGAAGATATTGTTGCGATGATCAACGATATGGGTATAACGGTGTATGAACATGCCCCGGATGCCGATTCCCTGTTGCTAAACGATGAAGCGGTGCAGGCCGACGATGAAGCCGCAGAAGAAGCCGCTGCCGCCTTAGCCAATGTGGATGGCGATTTCGGGCGCACCACTGACCCGGTGCGCATGTACATGCGTGAAATGGGGACGGTGGAGCTGTTGACCCGTGAAGGCGAAATCCAGATTGCGATTCGCATTGAAGAGGGTTTAAACGAAATTTTGCGAGCATTGGCGCAATACCCAGCGTCGACAGAAGTGTTGTTGGAAAAAGCCAGCTTGATTGATTCCGAAGAAATTCGTTTAACCGACATCATTAACGGTTTTGTGAACCCGGATGAAGATCTAACAGCGTTTCAGGTTGCCGTGCCGGAAGAGTTAGAAGAAGCCGCTATTGCGGAAGAAGAGGCGGTAGCGGTCGTCGAAGAAGAAGATGACGAAGACGCGGCTGATCCGGTCGATACCGGCCCTGATCCTGAAGAAGCGCGGATTAAGTTTGCTGAACTGCGCGAATTGTACGAAGCGTCCAAAACAGCTTGCGCCAGCAATAACCAAGCGGCTTACACAGCGGCGCGTGAGGCGGTGGCACTCAAATTCATGGAATTCCGTTTAGCGCAACCGATCATCGAACAGTTGACGGTGCAGTTAAATGAAATCGTGGATCAGATTCGCCAAAATGAACGCCACATTATGAAATTGTGCGTCCAAAAAGGCGGCATGGCGCGTCAGGATTTCATCGACAGTTTCCCGCAAAATGAAACCGATTTGACTTGGTTAGACCGTTATTGTGTCGATAAACGCGGCGACCATACCCGTTTGAAGAGCTTCTTGCCAAAAATTCACGAAGCCCAGCAAGAATTATTAGTCATTCAACGCGACTGTAATTTATCCATTTCGCAAATCAAAGACATTAACCGCAGCATGTCAGTCGGTGAAGCCAAGGCGCGACGGGCGAAAAAAGAAATGGTCGAAGCCAACCTGCGTTTGGTGATTTCCATTGCGAAGAAGTACACCAACCGTGGTTTGCAATTCCTTGATTTGATTCAGGAAGGTAATATCGGTTTGATGAAAGCGGTGGACAAGTTTGAATACCGCCGTGGTTACAAGTTCTCGACTTATGCCACTTGGTGGATACGTCAGGCGATTACCCGTTCGATTGCGGATCAGGCACGCACTATCCGCATTCCGGTACATATGATCGAAACCATCAACAAGCTTAACCGCATTTCGCGCAAACTGTTGCAGGAAAAAGGTCGCGAGGCCACGCCGGAAGAATTGGCTGAAGCAATGGATATGCCGGAAGATAAAATTCGTAAAGTGCTGAAAATTGCCAAAGAGCCGATTTCGATGGAAACGCCGATCGGTGACGATGAAGATTCGCACTTGGGTGACTTTATCGAAGATGGCAATATTTTGTCACCTATTGAGTCTGCGACCACATCCAGTTTGTCGGAAGTCACTCGCGATGTTTTGTCCAGTTTGACTTCCCGCGAAGCTAAAGTGTTGCGGATGCGTTTTGGTATCGACATGAACACCGACCATACGCTGGAAGAAGTGGGCAAGCAGTTTGACGTAACCCGTGAACGTATCCGTCAGATTGAAGCCAAAGCCTTGCGCAAGTTGCGTCATCCGAGCCGTTCGGATATGCTTCGCAGCTTCTTAGAATACGAGCCGGGTGTCTTACCGACAAACTGAGCGTAGCGCTTTTAGGGCCTATGGCGCAATGGTTAGCGCAGAGGACTCATAATCCTTTGGTTCTAGGTTCGAGTCCTAGTAGGCCCACCAATTTTATCAAGGTGTTGCGTTGTTTTGCCGCCCGATGATTCCCCACCGTTTTGGTCGGGGTCATGATAGGGTCATCCCTGCGATTTTTGCCGGGACAAGTCGCAAGGGATTAGCACCCTACCCTATGGTCAAAAAAAAGCCGCATCAGATGACACGGCTTTGCTGATCAGGTTTTGATGCGCCCTAGAGTATGGCGATGAACCATGCAACCCCTGCTAGTAACATTCCGATAATGAACTGCCAAAAATCATCACCAACGTTACAAAAACCCTCCTCAAATTTCTTTGCTTTTGGGAATATCAACCCAGCGGATACGGTAAACATAACGACTTGAACAAAACCTATGCTCTCACCTAAATTGTTTATCTCTTGCCAAGAGGCAAACTGTATTAGTTGCTCAGGTTTTATCAGCCACGCCACCATTAATAAAATGAGAATGGCATAAACCGCCCGTGCCCATTGCTTCCAGTCTTGATACAAAATAGTTACCTCACTGACAGATTAATAAAAATGCTAATACAAAAAAGCCGAGAATAATCCCGGCTCTTTGATGGTCACTAATGCGGGTCAGGTGCTACCCTGCCCGCTTGATCAATTATATCGCTTTCGGCTTGCGACTGTTAATGAACTCTTGCCGTTTCGGGTCGCGTTCGTTGTGCCATGCAAAACGGTGATCTTTGCAGCAAAAACGGTGTTGTTGATTGCGCTTAACGAACTCAGCACCACACTGTGGGCAACCTACACGACTTCCTATATTGGCAGAATCCGCCGCTTCATAGGCTTCGATACTGCCCACTTCAAACCGCCCTACTTCACCCCCCACACGCGCGTGTGGTGCGTGTAACACGGGTTGCGTGTTGGGTGCGTGTAACCCCTCTACACGCGCGTGTAGGGCAGTTGGCAAGGGTTGCGTGTTGGGTGCGTGTAACCCCTCTACACGCGCGTGTAGGGCAGTTGGCAATGGTAGCGGGTAGACCGCTTCAGCCGTGCCTAACGCGGGGTTGTGCAGGCCAGTTGCACCAGTGCGTTGCTGCAATGGCATGACCGGGGCAGGGGTAGCAGATGCCGAACTCTTGGCAATCTTAGCCGCTACTTTGAGCAAGTCGCCATCATCCAAGTCAGCCGGATTAAAGAGCTTTGAATAGCCATCGAATACCGCCGCCTGAATATCGGCCTCAGTTGTTGCGCCGGATTTTTTAACCGCATCCACTAGCGCATGGATAGTTTCCGCCACGGACTGGCGCTTGATTGCCGGGGTAGGGGATTGGTTAAATACTTCGCCCGCTTCATGCTTTGCCGTTTCTGCCTGATACAATCGGCTGACATTCGCGGCTTGATCGGCTGATTGTTTAAAGCCTGTTACCGATTTAATCACTGGCGCGTCGGATTGCCATTTTAGATTCTCGGCTTCGATCTTTTTTTCAAACGCTTCAGCCTCCTTTTCAGTTTCAAAATGGGTTTGATGTAATCCCAGCATGGTTATGGGGTTGCCATCTTCACCAATGCCAGTTTTATTTAAACGCTGCCATTCTTTGAGCGCTGCATCGGCTTCGTGTGCTTTAAAAACTTTATCCATTTTTCGCCCATTTGCCAGCGTGCAATACAGGTGATGACGTTCAGCAACTTCAGGTTTTGACGGCTTCAAGTGCTTCATGACTAAATCAGTCAGTTTGTTTACGTCGGCATGACTGGTATCGTTGCCAGTTGTTTGTTGGTGACGTTTTAATACATATTCAATCGTATTTCTCACATTCTCATGATTTGCTTCCATGCCGTGATTAACACGCGCTTGATTTTCGGCAATCAGCAGTTTTAAAAAGCTGACTTGCGGGTTAATCGCGGCTTCGATCTTGTCCCCAACGGCCTGCAATTTGTCGCCCATCATTGCGGCTGATTGTTCGCGGGCATGTTGCGCACGCGCATACTCGGTGGCGATGACTTCAGGGGATGCCTTTAAACCTTCCTCAATTTTCGCTGCGTATTCGCCCACGGTTTGTTTGGCAGAGTTCGCGGCTCCGTTAAGCGCTGCCATGGGTGCGGATTCGGATTTATCGGAGTAGGTGCTGATGCTGCCATCAAATTTGCGCGGTGGTTGGCGTAGGTTGCGGGTAACGTCATAGCCATGTGCCATGAGGTATTCACGCGCCGCCGCGAACTGCCCACCCAGATAGTGAAACGCGTACTCGAAAAAGGCTATCAGGGTGAGGGAAACCAGAAACGAGCCAACTGTACCGGATGCGCCGAAGGTTTCGCGTAACAGGTTCACTAGGGGATGGTAGTTGCTTTCGTCCTTTTCCATGGTTTTAGCGGTTGCAGCGAGGGCTAGGGCTTGCTGTTGGCTGGTCGCTGCATGGTTGGCTATCATTTTATTGACGGCCTCCACACGCGCTTTGCTGCCCTCACAGTGCTTTTCCTTGCCTTGCGCTAAGCGGGTTTCGCATTGCGCTAACTTCACTTCAGCGGCTTGCATATCAGCCGAATAGGGGTTTGCACCGGCAGGGGTACTAATCGCGCCCACAATCGCCTTGTAGGTCGGGGATTCTTGGCTTTTGGTTTCCATGCGAATGTTGTCGCGTTCCATGCCTTGCCCGACCTCAGAGAGCATTGAGAAGGACACCGCCACCACGACCGCTAGAATGGTCGCTTTTTTGCCGCCTGCGACGTTGCCCGCGCCGTAAAGGATAAATTGGTAGCCGGTCATAACCGCTGTAATGCCAATGGCAACTAAGCCATTCATCCACTGCGAGCCATCCCATTCTAATACGCGCAAATGCCCGGCAAGGTAGCCGACCACAAAGTAGGAACTCATGGCAAAAGCGACAAAGGCCGCCAGCATGTAGAACAGTTTGCGGGTTTTGTAATCGCTGTAGGCCAAACCCGCGTTGAAGTTGTTGTCGTTTTTCATAATCTTTTACCTCAGAACCAATAGCTTAAAAGGAGTACGGCAAATGCGAACAGGATAGCCCGTGCGCCGTGTTTGACTTGTGCAGCGACGAAACAGGCCATGCAGAGCGTCAAGCCCATTAGCACGTATAGCCAATTGTTTGCAGCGGGGAACATGCCCGCGTAATGCAGGCCGAATGCCGTCGGAATCAGCAGGAACATTGCCCACACGATCACGGCAAATAGAAAGGCCATCCACGGAATGAGTGCGTGGAGGCGTTCCCAGTTGTTCGGGGTGCTATCGGATAGCGTAGGGGTGTCAAAGTGCTGTAACGCTCTCACAGAGGCAACATGCGCTTGTTCGCGGGGTGTCAGTAGTGGGTTGCTCATGACTGCACCTCATGAATCTTGAAACCGCCGTGTAGGTCGTGCTTCTTTTTCAGGGTGAACAGGAGCATTTCCGCCTGCTTGCGATTGGTGAAACGGTACGCTTGCCCCCAATGCGCCGGAACAATATCGTAACCGCTTGAAACCCCTTCAAGATTACGGACAACTATCATTAGGTCACTGGCATAACGGCTTTCGATGGTGTATTTATTGCTCATGCCTCCACCTCCTGCATATCCTCATTTAGCCATACGCTGATGCCGTCGCCATCTTCGTGACCAATGCAATAACGAGAACATGGCAGTTCCACAAGAATGCTTTCATCATCGTTTTGATCTTCGTCAAAGTACGTACCATCTTCGAGCCATTCGAGCATTTCCACTTGCACGATTTCGCCGCTCAGGTCGGTGTAATAGTTTGTGTTCATACCGCATCACCTCCGGTTTTTTGGGCGTGGGAAGTTGCTCCAACGAGTCCGAGTTTCATCTGCATAGACGTTTCCCGTGAAAAACCCATTTTTTCCATTTTTGGGCGGTCAAATTGTCGATTGTTAGGCTGTGACCTGAACATGATCGCCTCCTTGCTGCATTTGCCCATTTTTTGAGCGTTCGCCGGAAACCGTGGGATTATTTCTAATCTTCCAAGTGGTGATGGGCTTCGCCCGATCACGAAAAGAGACGCCTACGGCGGGGGAGAGTGGGTGGTGATAGACACCACGCGCCAGTTCGTGAACCGTTTTGTCAGTGCGAGCGGTGGTCACGATGTCCGACCATACTTTCGTAACCGCTGCGCGGTAATCGGGGTCGATCAGGTCGCCCGGTTGGGTTGGGGGTAACTCCGTTTCTGCGAGGTCATCAATCAGCATGGGCAGGTTGATTGCACGCCATCTGATGGGGCGGGTATTGATTTCGAGGAGGGTGTTTGCATCTTCGTTGCAGCGCACGCCCTGTACGCGCCCAACTTCATCACTGAATTCATTGAATTTAATGGTGATGTTGTCGCTTTCGGTGTCGGTCACTTTCCAGAGTTCTACGGGTTCTGCATCGTCGAGCGGATTCCGGCGTAATTCCATGTAACGGCAAAAATCGGCATTGAGGCGGGTTTCCGGGTCTTCGTGCTGTTCCGTGCCGTAACTGCCCACGCAAGCGAGGCGCTCTTGTTCGAGTTGCGTCGAGCCTTCCACAGGGGAGTGGATGCGCCGCAATTCCTGATAGACACCCATGCTTGCCCCGGTGCGGATGGTCGAGAATTGGCGGATGCCGTTCAGCGACGCCCATGCTGCAATGCGCTGTTGACGCGCCGCCGCCTCTTGCTGCTTTTCGGTGAGGTCGATTGCATCACCGTCTGCATCTTTATCAGCAACGTCCTTGACCACGTAGTTCAGCAGGCTTTTTAGGATGTAAGTGCTTAACTTGCTTATTGCCGTATCTGGATACACGAAGGTGACGCGAACTTTTAACGCGCCGGGCTGGGTGTCGTGCAAATGCTGCTTGATCGCGGCTTGCTGTTCGCGGGACATTTTGCGACGGTGCTTGTATTTGCCAACGTCGCCCAACACCACGCCGTCACTGACTACCTTGTCGAGTTCTTGAAAATACCATGCAAACGCGCTGTGAACTTTGCGCTTATTGCCGGGTACGTCCTTATAGAAAAATCCATAGTGATGGTGAGGTGTGCCGTCCTTGTGTGCCTCAATGCCTTTGAATCCGTAAAATTCCACGCCTTCACGATCAAGCGCACTGAATACGCGCTCAGCAATGGCGTTAAGGTGTTCGTGGGTTTTTTTGGCTGTCCAGTTGGGTTTTACAGCGAGATAACGCGGATTCACGCGGATTTCGCCATCTTCCAGCCGTGGGGCGGGGTGGTGCTCACTTGCCGCCGTGGGGGTGATCATGACGAAAGCGTAGCCGTGTTTGTCGGCATATTTGACCATGCCCGCTACTTGAGTCATGAGTTGGGTTTTGCGGTTGCGAGGGTTGGCGGTGGTGCTGTTGTACACATCGAGCATTTCCACTTCGTCATCTTCGTGCGAGATGAAAACGGTGTCCTTCATGTACTGCATGGCACTGGCTTTGCTGTCTAGGTACTTTTGATAATCCTCTTCGGTTATGTAGAGTTCGGCTTGTTTGTGTTTGCCGATGCGCCCGGCTTGTCTGGCGCGTTCGTAGGTGCTACGCCCACCGCGAACCCGCACTTGATCTTGCAACCATTTGCGATTCACAAGGCGATTGTAGCGGCTGCCATTGCCGTTTTTATCGTCGTTCGTGCCGCCGGGGTAGGTGATGTTCTCAGCCGCTAAAAATGCTTTGATCGCGTTACGACGTGCCAGTCGTTGGCGCTTCAGTTCCTTGGCTGATTCGTCGTCGAGCGCTCCGTCTTGCTCTTTGTCCAGCAGAATAGAATCTGGCGCGTGCTGTTCCCACAGCATCAGAAATTGCAGTTTGAGGCGGTCGTGGGTTTCGAGATAGGTTTCTTTGCCGACGTGATCTTTGACTTGCTGCATGACGCTGGCGAGGTAGGTATTCGCACGGGTACGCGCTTCGATTTTGGCGAGGCGTTGAATCACCGGATTGTCATCACCGACGGTTTCGGGATAGGTGGTGAGGGTGGTGCGGTACAGGTTGGAGTATTGCGACGCTACCAGATCGCGCATAACGAAGGGCAAGCCCATGATCTTGTAACCGATGGTGGCAGTGTCCAGCTTGTCGCAGTCGAGCGTATAGCCATTGACGTTTTGCTTAGCCATGAGTGCTACCCTCCGTTTCGCGTTTCAGGCCGGTGCGGATTTCATCGAGTTCATCCAAGATCAGCATGATGGTGGTGAGCATGTCTTGCTTGCGTAGATCGGTGCTGTAATCGTCGGTGGCGCACTTGGCGAATACATTCAACGATGACGCGCCACTTCCTTTCAGTTGCGCTAATAGGGCGATAATTTGCTGACTCATAGACTTACGCTCCGGTTAATCCACCGCATCCACTGCGCGGCTGAAAACTCATAGGTGTTGTCGGGTTTCGCCAGTTGTTGGCGGCGCTTTACCTCTGCATCTGTTTTTGGAAGACGCGCTATCCAGTCGGGGTCTATCAGGGTGATGTGATCGCGGTGGAGGGTTAGCCCATCCACGACAATTGCGTTAGGGAACATCATTTTTTCACCCCGCGCCCGTCGGTGACGGTTTGGGCTTGCAGGTAGTTATCGAGCACCGAGCGGCGATAGCGCACGTTGCGCCCGACACGGATGTGGGGCAGGCGGTCGGGGTGGCGGTGACGCCATGCTTCGAGCGTTCGAGCGCCGACTGCGAGATAGGCCGCCGACTCTTTTTCGGTTAGCAGCGGGTCGCCGTTGATGGTGTAGGACGGGATTTGCTCAATGATTTGCGCCCGGCGGATGGCGTCACGGTTGCGACGGATGCGACGGGTTGCGCGGTTGGGGCTGGTGTCGACTTTCATGCTCATGCAGCACCGCCTTGCATGGCAGTTGCGGCCTTGATCAGATCGGAATAACCGAGGTTATACATGGTGGTTTGCACGGCTTCGAGGCGCTTCTCGATGGCTTCAAACAGGTGTGCCAGTTCTGCGGGTTCGCATTCGTCAAACGCGGCCTTTTTGCCAATGCTGGCAAGGCATTGCAGCGCCCACAGTTCCTTGCTTGTGCCTAGGATAGTGTCTTGCAGGCTGATCATTTTGCACCTCCGCCGAAGGTGGTGCGCACGAAGTCGAGGGCTTCTTGCAGGGTGAGAAAATCGTGTGTTTCGAGGTTCACGCCGTGCTCAGTGCGACGGTGAAAGGCGACGTCGACAAAGTTGCACGTTGCGGGTTGGTTGGCGATTTGGCCTTGGTGGTATCCGGGATAAACCCATGCAACAGGGGTGTTGTCCTGATACACGATCAGGCCGGTTTGCGTCGACTCATACACAAGGTCGGTGATCGGGGTGCGTTTTTTGCCTGCTTTGGGCAGTGCAATAGGGAGGTGTGGCAAGTACGCCGATAGAGTGCGGGCAGTGTTGCCCATAGTGAGTGCTGTCATGTTGACCGCTCCTAATTGAGTTTTAAGATTTGGCAAAAATTGCCGGGTACTCTTATCGCTCACTAGGAACACGACGCGCTTATTCGGAATTGCTTCCTCTGGTAGTCCACGCATACCCGGCATAAAACCGCTTGCGTAGTCTACAGACGAAAAAAAACCGCCTGCATCGTGTTGGCGGTGTTGCCGCCTAGTGTCGGGATAAGAGTCCCAGAATTTTGCTGTTTGCCGATGATTTGCATCGACAGGGACAGTATGGGGGAAAGTCGGGGATTCGGTCAACTTATCAGCGGATAAGATGTGTTTGGTTTTTTTGGATGATTTCGAGGAATCATTCGGTTTCGTGTTTTGGTGATTGAATGCTTGTTGGTGTCTGGTTATCATATCGGCTGTACTTTTTTCCAAGGCCAGCGGCATTGCTGGCCTTTTTTTATTGTGCCGATTTTTTACTTATAGTCGCGTAAATCACCAAAAACTACCAAAAATTACCAAAAACCTCCAAACGATTACTCACCAGCTTTTAGCGCTTCTCTAATCATTTTCTCGCTACATTCCGCACGTTTCGCCGCCTCCTCTACCAATATGCCTTTCTTGGTTGAAACGCCCATTTCGTTCATTACTTCCTGATAAACAGCTCTGCGATATTTTTCTTTTTCGAGTTGGTAGGCGCTCTTTTTTTGTGGTGGTGCTGCTGGTGCTGGCTCTGGTAGCAGTTCGGGTGATAACTGTTGATCGTCTCCAAAAATCTCACCTAATAAATACTTCCTATATTTTTCTGATTCCTCTTTTCTTTCCTTAATATAATTTTGCCACACGGTAAGACCCAAAATAATTTCATAGCCTTGCGGTCTTGTTTCGGCAAACTTATTTACATCGTTTACATTTACCGGTTTCCTAATTATTTGTTCGTACTCTTCGTCTGAAAATGCAAAGACAAAGTACGGATGCTCTTCTTGCCAAATTACTAACTCAACGCCTAAAGATTCCAACAAGTTATGCTCAAATGTAACCCTACTCTCACTATATTCGAGCATCGGAAAAACCATGCAGGCAAGCATTAATATACTCATTTCTTCTGAAGCGTTCCGACGTGCAAGAATTGCTCTTGACCATAAAATATTAGCTTCATCATTGCCATTGTTCATAGCAGACAAGCTTTTTCTGATTCGCTCTATATTTGTTGTATCCAAAGGACAAGGAAAGTTTAAAAACATTTTTCTATGCCATTCGGGGAGCGTTAGAAAATCCTCACGCTCTTTTGCTCCAAGTTCTCCACCCCATTGGTTGCACCCTGCTTGCTGTTGCACCATACTTCTATCTCCTGTCAGATCGTCATAACATCCACGGGGACAAGTAAAAAGGGGAACTCTCAACAGTTCCCCTTTTTTTATGCCGCTAGGTTGTCGACTGTCTGTCAATCGGCTGTATAGATCAAGTCGCCCGTTGATTTGAACGGGGCTTAATATCCGCTCAACCTGGTTGCTTGGGGTCATCGGTTGCACGATGTATGAACCAGCGTGCTCTGAATGATGAACTCCGCCTCTCAATACCGTGAACATTCCCCATTTCCCCCCGTTATGTTCCCCGCCGCACCGTCGCCCACTTGCCCCACCGCACCCGCGTAAATTGTCTATACGAAAAATATGCACTGGGTCACGCACCCCTAGCCCTTGTCGGTATAGGGCTGGATGCGGTTTTTGTCACTTGCAGTTTCTATGCAAAACCATGCAGCTACTTGCAAAAGCAAAAAAACCGGCTTGGTACGTGCAAGCCGGTCAGATGACGGTGAATCAGGATGATTTTCAAGCTGTCAGGCAGTCGCTAACCGCGTTAAATGCCGTAAGGTCTTGGACTCAGTGGAGCGTCTGCACCGTACTTCTGTTGACGTATTTCAGAACTCACCTTTTCCGCTTTCGCCCGTTGTTGTGCCGTTGGGAAATTGTCACTCGCTGGTTCTTCACGACCGCTAGTGTTCCATTCATCCAACTTGGCTTGGTAGGTGATGCCGATCTTGTCAAGCAAAGCGTTTTCATCAGGATCAGATGTCAGGCTTTCCGCAATGGTACGATTCAAGATAGTTTTGTAATCACTTGGGGGGAAATGGCGTAGGCTTTCCACCATGTTAGCGACTTCGCTGTTAATCCGTGCGCCACCATCTAATGCTGATGCTTGGGGAAATGCCAACAATGCCGCCGCTTTGAGTTGATCAAACCTTGCAGAGAAAACCTTCAATTCTGCTTCTACTTCGCCATACAATTCAGCGTAGTAATCTTTTAATGCCTGTTTGAATATTGTTGCTTTGATCTTCTTAAACATATTGAGCTTAAGCGTTAGCAAGCTAACGGCATTAATCGCATTTTTTAGGCGTTGCTGGGCTGCGGTTTGGTTGATCGCGGCAAGGTCAATATCTTGCACATTCATTTCAAAATCACTTAACAATGCAACTGAGTGATTTCTTATGGTTTCCTGATACGCTGCTTCATTGCGCTTTATATCCAACTCTGCTTCATGCCGTGCATTTTCCGCTTTTTTGATTTGCATTTCTGCTTTTGTTATACATGCCGCTATAAACTGATAAGCCGCCGGTTTGTTATCGGCTTTGCTGAATATGCCCATAGCCACCACCTCCGCTTTATCCAATTCTTTGTTAAGTATTGCAAGCTCTGGATGGTTTGAGATTATCAACCCACGCTTAATAACTGAAAACTCACCTTCGTTCCTAAATAAATCATGAGGCAATTCTTGAATATGCGCCATGCCGATAATTTTTTCTTCAATCAGATTGATAGAATCTTGTAGCCTTTCCATTGTTTAAAATCCATTAGTTATAAAGATTTTATTATATCACTAATTAGATTCATATCCATTATTAACAATAAGCGATATAATAAAAACCTTAACCAAAACAGGAGCATATAACGTGCCATCTTCCAAAATGACAACACACACCTTTAACAACCAAGAAACTGAACTGTTGCAGATCATCCAGATGCATACCCGCTGCTCTGAGAAATCCGCCATAGAATTGCTTACCGACATAAAGCACTTGGTAGACGGAAAAACCGAATCCATGAAATTCCGAGGCAATACTGCTAATAAAATGGTTTCACACCCCGACACGGACAGAAAGACTGTGGCTTTTTTTAACTGTCAACTCAACCAAAACAGGAGCATATAACGTGCCATCTTCCAAAATGACAACACACACCTTTAACAACCAAGAAACTGAACTGTTGCAGATCATCCAGATGCATACCCGCTGCTCTGAGAAATCCGCCATAGAATTGCTTACCGACATAAAGCACTTGGTAGACGGAAAAACCGAATCCATGAAATTCCGGGGCAATACTGCTAATAAAATGGTTTCACACCCCGACACGAACAGAAAACGCGGCTTTTTATAAGCTATTTTCTGACCACTGACAGAACAAAAAGCCGGATAAACTCCGGCTTTTTTCTGTTCAGGTTTTACTATTCAGCGAGTGGATAACATGCCGCCTCTTGTCGCCTCACATTAGGTGTCAAAGCGGGCTTGTAATACCTTCGTCAACTTGTGCATCAGTTCTGCCTGATCAGCATGTTGGCGGCTTTTGTCATATTTATTCGATGATACCGGCGAGTATTTCAAGCACTTCATCGACAATGCTATCAGGTGCGATTTCTATTCGTTTCGCCCCTCTGCCCACTAGATCAAGGGTTCTTACTGCGCTAACCAGAATAACGCCTTGTGTTTCCGTTCCACTGCCCATTAATGGCACGGCGAACCCTGCTACCCGTGCAAGATTGCCGCCTTGGGTAATCGGCAACGAAAGCAGTTCCGACAGTGTTATTGAACTCACGGGTCGAAAGCACCAATGCGGGGCGCATATCGCCTTGCATCTCACGCCCCACAGTTGGGTTAAAACTCACCCTCACAATATCGCCACGCTCAAACCCGCCGCGCTTTACCATACTTCATTCCCCGTCGCTGGTAGGTTGTCCCATTCGGTTACGGCTGTTGGGATAGGTGCGGATGGGTCACACTTACTTAGCAGGTCTGCTAATTTGTATTTTTTGCGTCTAGTCGCTGATTTTGGCTGTAATGTGAGCTTGCCGCCTTCGATGCTCATTTCTACTTTTGCGCCTGCTTCCAGCCCTAACATGGATAGCCATTGCTTAGGGATTACCACAGCGACGGAATTACCGACGGTGCGTAATGTTGCGGTGGTCATTCTGCATCCTCCTTAGTGGGTTGATAGCATCCATTATAGTTGTATTTTCCATAAAGAAAATTCTATTTCATTCAGCACTTGCCCTGTAACCGTGCGGTCATGCGCATATCTTGGGCAACGATAATCGGCAGTGTTCTTTTTGTCGCTCATTGCCGCTAGGCTAGTGGGGTGCAACCATGTTGCACCCCTTGCAGTAGTTTACTTTCAGAAAGCGAGTCAAGGTTAAAGTGAACGGGCTTCGCCCGACCTTGACACGCAAGCAGGCCGGGGAATAGCAGGCAAAAAAAAGCCGCATCAGGTGCGGCTCTTCGGGGTCAATGATGTGATCGTCTGGTATGGGTTCGCGGCGCTTGTGCTTGTGTAGGCGGTTGCCTTCGCACCACGGACAACCGCCGTGATTCCTGCATGAATTAGCAATGAGTTTGCCGCCTGTATGCGGCTTGCGTCGCTCTTTGCCGTGCTTAACGGCTTTGTCTAGGCTCATCGTTACCTAACCTATGCCGCGTGTTGCAAGTTCCCTGCCTGCATCTCTTCACGAATGATACGACGCAAAACAACTTCATCCAGTGCCTTACCCGTGGTCATGCTGGCTCTCAGGGTTTGATTCACTAGCGTCTGATACCCTATACCCTCCTCTTCAGCACGTTGGCGGAATGCTTCGATAATATCGTCATCAATCCAAATGGTGATGCGTGTTTTTCCGTTCGCGGGAATCACCGCGCCGCGTTTGCCGTCTGTTAAATCATATTCCGCTTTCATAATGTCGTTTCTCCTTGTTGGTTGCTTTACGTGCCGATATAAGCCGGATGTTGTCGCCGCGCCATGTGTAAACAACTGTCAATACACGTCCAAACATATCAGCACCTACAGTAATAAAGCGATGCTCTCCCTCAGCCGTCACGTCTTCGGATGTAACGCCCATGGGGTCATACAGCACGGGTTCAACATCTGACAACCTGATGCTGTGTTTGGCTTCATTCAACTTTTCCTTGTTGTTCTTATTCGTCTTTTCCTTGTCCCATTCAACGCTCATACGTTCGCCTTGTATGTATTCAGTATGCACATTACGCGCCGTTATCCTGAATCTGTCAACAATCAATATTCAGCACTTACCCTGCAAGCGTGTTGTCAGGGTGTCGGTTGCGAGCTGGCGCTGATAGTCATCAATCGTGCCGTCGGGTGTGCCGTCGAGCTGATAGCGGTCTGTGCCGTGTTTGAGGTTTTGCAGGTAGACACCGTGATTAACGTGCATCCTCAGCAGCTTTTGCACAACCCTTTTGCTTGCGCCGGGGAAGTGCTCCTCGTTCACCAGTCGGAAAATTTCCTTTTCAATGCCGATTGCCAGCGGTTGGAAGTCGAACCAGACGCGGAAGGCGTTTAGGCGGTCGTTCAATTCGCGGATTTTCAGTTGTGACGGTGGTGTGACTTGCTTCTTAGGTGCGGGTGGCTTGCGCGGCTTTTTGGGTTTGGCGGTGGCGGCTGGTTTGGGTTTGGGTGCGGGGATGCGCTGCACTTGCGGCAGTTCGTCACGCCTGATGATGCGTTTGCCGCTGCGTTGGATTGTGCCAGCGGTGGCATTTACCGGGCCACTGTTAGCAGGTTTGCGCGTAATGCTTAAGGTTTTTTTCGGGGTGTCGGTCATTTCCAAACTTCCTTTTCAGGTATTGATTGCCGCCGGTGCGGTCTTGGATGCGGATAGTTTACCGGATGTCAGGCTTAAGAGCTTGTCGGTGATGGTTTGCATGGGTTCTCTGAGGCTTTCCACGTCGGTCACGATGTAACCGCCGGTCACGTCCGCCGCGCCGGTCTTGTGGTTGATCAGGCGCTTCAGGGTGTAACCGCGAACACCGATGTTTTCGGCAGTGGTGGCGAACGTGCGCCGCAGGTCGTGCATTGCCCATTGAATGTTTGTCCTGGCACGGATGGCTTTAATCACTTCTTCCACGCTGGACAGGGGCGAGGTGTTGTCAGTCGCCCGGAATACTAAGCCGCTGCCCTGCCCGCTGCGGGCTTGCCACTGTGTCAACAGATCGCGGGTGTAGGTGGTGAGCGGCAGTGTGTGCGCTTGGTGGTTTTTGGTGTCTTCCAGCCTGATCGTGTTGTTGATCAGGTCGATATTTTCCCACAGCAAGGTGCTGGACTCGCGTGCGCCGGTAGCCACTGAACAGGGTTAGCAGGAAATAGACCCGCGCCTTCTCAGCCAGTGCGCCGCCGTACCATTCCGGGAGTGAGTTCACGGCTTCGTACCAGATCGGGAGTTCGTCATTTTTGATAATGGTCTGTTTGCGGTCTACCCGGTTCCATGCGCGGCTATGCGAGAGGCGCTTGACCGGGTTGGACTTAATCAGCGGTTGCCCGCTGTCATCAAAGTATTCCTCAGCGGCATAATTGAAAATGCTACGTAACACGCGCATTTCGTTATTCGCCCGTGCTTCGGAGTGTTGGCTGCGTTCGCGGTGACGCTCTTCGACCATATCGCGGCTGATGCTGTTCAGCGGCAGTGACTCCCAGTCGGGAAAGCCGACGCGGATAGAACGCTCATAATCGGCAATGGTAGCGGGCTTCAGATTCTTGTGTGAGGTGAGATAGTCCTTGAACACTTTCCCCAATGTCATGTTGGCGAATTGCTGTACCTCTGCCCTGCCCTGCTTTTGCTGGTAACTGGTTTGGCGGGTGGTGGCTATCAGCGAGAGTTCTGCGAGGGCTTTTTCCCGCGCTTGCGTCACGGTCATGTCAGGGAACCGCCCAAAGGTGATACGCGCCGCCCTGCCTTCGAGGTGTTTCCGCACCTGAAACGATTTTGTACCCGGTGGGGTGATCATCAGCAGCAAACCATTCACTTTTGAGTCGTATACGTAACGTCGCCCATTGCTGGGTGGTTCGAGCGCATCTAGCACTGTCTTGGTGAAGTTGATTTTTTCAGCCGTTTTTTTAGCCATGCTAATTCCTGAATGTTTGGTTTTGGTTCGGTTTTGATGGTAGCGCAAACCGCCGCCGGGGTCATGTTTGCGTTTTTTTCGGGGTCATGTTGTGGCGCGTACTTTTGCGGTGTTGGTCGGGGTGTAGCGGGTTTGGTGCTTGGCTGGTCTCGATCTGGCTTTCAGCGAGTTAATATATGGGTTCTATGCGGTTATCAGTCTACTTATGCCCTTAAAATCTCTCGCTGGTAACAGCGTGCCGGTTCGAGTCCGGCTCCGGGCACCAATTCTTTCAAGGCGTTACGCCATTTTACCCGCTGCATTATTTTTGCCCGTTTTGGTCGGGGTCATGTTGGGGTCATCCCTGCGATTTTTGCAGGGACAAGCCGCAAGAGATTACCGCCCTACCCTATGGGCAAAAAAAGCCGCATCAGATGACACGGCTTTGCTTGATCAGGTTTTGATTCGCGATGCGGAAACATCACAGCATGGCGATGGTGAACCCGATTATCGACACAACCAGTCCGAGCGCGAACTGCATAGAATCATTAAGCGGTTTGTCAGTGTCGAGCGGTTCAAGTCGCTTTGCCTTTGGGTATCATCAAGCCAGCCGCTACCACTAGCACGATGGTCTGAAACATCGCGGCATTCTTTCCCATTTCGCGCTGGCCTTCCCAGTGCAATGCTTGCTGAATCATTTCCGGCTGTAGCAGATTCCACACCAATAGCAGCAGAATCGCGGCATAGGTTAGCCGCGCCCATTGTTTCCAGTCTTGATACACGTCGTTTTCTCCGTTGGTGAGTTGTTGCCTATTCTGGCATGAAAAAACCGGGGCTTGCCCGGTTCGATTGGTGGTCAGGTTGGAGCGGGTCAGGTGCTACCCTGCCCGCTCTGGTGATTGCGGCTAGACCACAATGTACTTGGCTTTTTTGATGCCCGAACCGTCGTTCGCTGGGTTCAGGGTCAACACGTTTTCACGGTGCATCCGGTCGAGCGCCGCCGCTGCCAGCAGTTGCCGATGCTGGGTGTTTTTGCCGACGGCCTTACCCGCTAACCACTGAATGATAGGTCTGAATGTTGGACTGATTTCACGTGTAATTACACGTGCTTTCAGTTCTTCGTACAGGTCGCTATCGAGTGTGGATTCGTTGTCGGGTACACGTGTAATTACACGTGCTTTTTGCGCCGCCTGTAGGCCGTTATCGAGCGTGGTTTCGCCATCCGGTACACGTGTAATTACACGTGGATTTTCAGCAGCGAGAGGTAGCTCATAAACCGCTTCATTTTTGCCTAATGCCGGATTTCTGATGCCGGTCAAACCTGTTTTCTGAGTGGCTGGCAGGGTAGGCAAGTGCTCTTTGTTGACGGTGCGATTTTCGCGGGTTTTCCGGTCTTCGGATCCGTGAGCAAGGTTAAGCACATCGAGTGCTGATTGCTTTTTTGCATCCTTGAATCCGTAGAATGGGCGTTCGTCACTGGCGGATTTTTTCAGGTTGTTGGTATTAACGAAGCCAACGAAACCACTGTGATCGGCTGGTGGTTTTTGCTGGTATTTGAACAGGGGCTTGTCCGTTTCCGCCGGGGTAGGTGAGTGGTTCGCGGCTGGCGATTTGCCGAGGTTGGCAGTGAACCCGACGCCGGTCTGTTTGAATGCGCCGTCATTGTCAGGTGTCACGTTGTCGGATGTTGGGGGCAGTGCCGAGCCTTCGTACTTGGCTAGTTCTAGTTCAATTGCATAGACGGCATTTTGAGCGCGTTCTTTCGCGTGAGCTAAGAAGTGGTGGAGGATTTCAAAAGCAATTGCCACGATCAACATGGTGAGCACGGTTGCGGCTTTGATGTTGTCCTTGTAGTCGGTGACAGTGAGTGAGCCGATCGCTTGCGCAATCGAGACGATGACCGCGTTGTATGAATCGGCTTTGAGCTTGTCCTGACGGTCGTGGTTCATTTTGGTGGTGGCGGCGTTGGTCTGTATTGCAATTTCTTTTGCTGCCTGTAGCGCCGCTGCATCAGAGGCTTTGAGGCTGCTCAAGGTGGCTTTGTCGCCATCGCAATGCTTGTAACCCGGCTTGCCTAGGTTCGCCATGCAGCGAGCATACATCTGTTCGGCCTTGGCAATTGCCGCCGCGTTGCTGCTCAGTGGGCAGGGCAGGGGCGATGCTGGCGACGGGTGCGAGCGTCGACTGATAGGCTTGATCATTTTGCAGCAGTACCCGGCTTTTGGTGTCTTGGCTGGCGCTGCTACTGAAGAATTCCGCGAACAGGGCAAACCCGATGACGGTGAACACGATCAGGCCGATGGAACCGTATAGACCGAAGTGCAGGTATGCATGATGTTTTACCCATGCCAAAAATATTGCGCTCATCACCACGATGACAAACATCAGGATAAAATCCAGTGCCGAATGCCATTCGTTGAAATAGGCCGACCACGTGATTGCTTCACCCAAAAACAGGTGCTTCTCGAACATGAAGTACATTAACGCGGTCAACACACCGCCCAAACTCAGCAGCATACCGCCGCGCCGGTCTTGCTTTTTGTGTACTTCTAATTGCTTTTCCATGATTTCTTTTTCTTGGCTTCGATTTTGCTGTTGTCTCATGATCTTCTCCTTAAACCAGTAATGAATTCATCATCGTGGAAAGCAGGGCGATAATTGCCACAACTTCGGATTCCCGATGCTGAATGTAAGTTGCTGTGAATAATCCGCTGAAAATCATCAGCGGGGTGTGCATATTGAGGAATGGCAGGAATGCGACGCCGGGGTATTCAGCCCAGATCAGCACCAGCTTATAGATGGCGAAAGCGATGCTCAGCAGCACCAGCAATTGCACCACACGGACAAACGCCGCGTGATAATCGAGACGCGCTAACCAGTGGGCAAAATCGCTTACGCCTGCTTTTGCCGGGGTGCGGTCAAGGTCATCAGGGAAGTGCTGACGGTTGCGCACGGTGTCGAGGTGCGTTTGCTCAGCGGGTGAAAGTAGTGGATTCACAGAATCACCTCCTGCATATCCTCATTTAGCCATACGCTGATGCCGTCGCCATCTTCATCACCAATGCAATAACGAGAACATGGCAGTTCCACAAGAATGCTTTCATCATCGTTTTGATCTTCGTCAAAGTACGTACCATCTTCGAGCCATTCGAGCATTTCTACCTGTACAACTTCGTTATCTAGGTTGATGTAATAATCGGTTTTCATACCGCATCACCTCCGGTTTTTTGAGCGTGGGAAGTTGTTCCAACGAGTCTAAAGGTAAATTTTAATATCTTGCTCATACAGCCACCTCTACCCGAAACCGCGCGTATTCTTGTGGTGGGTCTGCCAGATCGAATACGAATTCTTTTAAGCCGCTGATGCGAGAAAGCATATCGACAATTTCGCTCGCTTCCATGCCTTGTTCAACCAGCGTGCGCACTAAGCGCCCGTAAGAATGACGCGCCCAATGCAGCTTTTTGAATAGCAGCAAGCCTTTCTCACGTTTGAATTGTTCACGCTGGTACTGAAGCGCGGCCTCTAATGACTGGCGTTCACGGACTGCATCGAGAATTGTGCGCACACCTGATCGGCTTTCACAAAAGTACGCATCAGGCCGTAACATGACTTCAAGCGGGATATTGCGCCCGGTGGCTTTGCGGCTCATTTCGTGCTCAATGCGGATCCAGCCCCGATCTATGCTTTCGGGTTCCGCCATGCCACCTAATAGCTCTTTGCCTTTTTCGTATACCCGAAAAAAATCATCGGCTGTTTTACGGTTGCCGACATAGGCAGTCAAACCCGCCGGGCAATGCTCTAACGGGTCATAGGTGTGCGGGGTAATGTTGCCAATGGCTAAATCCGACCAATCGCCCGCCATGCTAAATGATTGCTTCATGTTGGGATTGCGTAGGCGGTCGGACTGGAACAGGCCGCTATTCTTGGCTTGCAGTAGCAGGCTTGGCACGGTGTAGCCCATTTCGCGGGCGTATTCGCCATGCAGGTCTAACGCCACGTCAACGCGGGAAATTCGCCAGTCGTGGTACTGCAACAAGTTGAACAATTCCAGCCACAAAGCAGGGTGTTCGAGTTGCAGCACTTTGCAACCTGTTCCGGTTAGCTCCAGCAATCCGCCTTTATTGCGGCCTGATTCAGCCTTGGCAATGTGGCCTACTGTCAGGTAGTCGTTGTCCTTCCATATCAGGATAGCGGCTGAAGAGTCATAGCCGTGCATTCCTTTATCTGTCCATTTAACATCCATATCGGCATGGTTGAAAAGGCCGCCATCTGCCAGCAAATCGCCCATGGTTTGCGCGTATGCATCAAGGTCGGTAGTGGTTAGGCGCAACCAGTCAACAGCCGTCACATTCAGGTCATAGGATTTTTCGGTTTTTTGTAACTTGCTGATTTTGTGGGAATCGTCATAACCCCCCGTATTACAGTACGGGGGATATTCAGCGCCGCCAGCGTCGCCAGAAACAGCGGAAAACGCGCCGCTTTCGCGGGCGTGTTTCTCTGCCAGAATGCGGTTAATGCGGGTGAGGGAATCTTCCCATTCGTCACGGTCGAAACGCTTAGCCATGGTTGTTGCCCTCAAACTTTTTCAAGAAACGTTGCGCGACGCGTACACACACCGCCGCGTCGGTTTCGTGCTCTTCTGCCAGTGCTACTAATTGGCGGATGCATTCGAGGGCATAGCCTAATTCTTGTAGAGCGCTTTCCCATGGCTTGATCAGGTAGCCGCTGAAACGGCGCTCCAGTTCCGCAATGGCTTGATTAACGTCTGCACCTTGCAGGTATTCGAGGCTCTTATTATTGAGCGCTGCCACCAGCAAACCACTGACGGCCTCTTGTGGGGTGCGCCCGCTGTTGCAAAGCTCTTGTGCGAGCTTGACTAGTGATAATGTTGGTTCGTTCATAGTCCTACGCTCCGGTTAATCCAACGCACATAGTGGTATGCAGAAAATGCATAACTGTTGTCGGGTTGCGCCAGTTGCTGGCGGCGCTTGATTTCTGCATGGGTTTTGCTTAGGCGCTCTATCCATTCCGCATCTGTCAGGGCGATGTGATCGGGGTGCAAATCGAGTGCCGGGGTCAGGTTGGTTTGTGGGTGGCTCATTTGCGTACCCCGCGCCCGTCGGTGACGGTTTGGGCTTGCAGGTAGTTATCGAGCACCGAGCGGCGATAACGCACGTTGCGCCCGACACGGATGTGGGGCAGGCGGTCGGGGTGGCGGTGACGCCATGCTTCGAGCGTGCGGGCGCCGACTGCGAGATAGGCCGCCGACTCTTTTTCGGTTAGCAGCGGATCGCCGTTGACGGTGTAGGACGGGATTTGCTCAATGATTTGCGCCCGGCGGATGGCGTCACGGTTGCGACGGATGCGACGGGTTGCGCGGTTGGGGCTGGTGTCGAGTTTCGTGCTCATTTTTCACCGTCCTTTAATTCCGCCAGCATCTCATCATGAATTTCTTTCGCGGCGTTGTAGGCGGCATAGGCTTTTTCGGTTGCGCTGATCAACACCTGCTTAACACTGTCCAGCTCTAGGACGTTGTGGTATTGCATCGAATCCACACACACTTGCATCACGTTGTGTAGGTTTTCGAGGTCTTCGTACACTTTCCCAATGCTGATAACACGGTCTATCGAACTGATCATTGCACACCTCCGCCGAAGGTGGTGCGCACGAAGTCGAGGGCTTCTTGCAGGGTGAGAAAATCGTGTGTTTCGAGGTTCACCCCGTGTTCGGTGCGACGGTGAAAGGCGACGTCGACAAAGTTGCACGTTGCGGGTTGGTTGGCGATTTGACCTTTGTGGTATCCGGGGTATACCCATGCGACGGGGATGTTGTCCTGATACACGATCAGGCCGGTTTGCGTCGACTCATACACAAGGTCGGTGATCGGGGTGCGTTTTTTGCCTGCTTTGGGCAGTGCAATAGGGAGGTGTGGCAGGTACGCCGATAGAGTGCGGGCAGTGTTGCCCATAGTGATTGCTGTCATGATGACCGCTCCAGATTTAGTTTTGATATTTGGCAAAAATTGCCGGGTACTATCATCGTCTATCTGGAGCACGACGCGCTTGTTTCGGTTTACACCATGTTGTATTCCACGCATACCCGGCATAAAGCCGCTGTGTGCGAAGTCTACGGGCATAAAAAATCCCGCTGCGTCGTCAAGGCGGGTTTGCCGCCAGATATAGGGATGATAGTCCCAGAATTTTGCTGTTTGCCGGTGCTTTGCATCGACAGGGGCAGTATGGGGGAAAGTCGGGGATTCGGTCAACTTATCAGCGGATAAGGTGTGTTTTGTTTTTTGGGATGATTTCGAGGAATCATTCGGTTTTGGTTGTGTGTGTCTGGTGAGTATCATAAAATTGCTTCCGTAAAATTGTTTCTACCCCGCCGCCGCTTCATACGGTTTCGGGGTTTTTTTTCGCCTATCGTTTCGATTGGCGTTCTCCACGGAACATTGAACAACACAACCCCGATTCTACCGACCGGATAGAGTGCAAGTTTTTTAGGGGGGTCTATCCGGTATTGGCTAAAAAGGTGCGTTAAGGTCTTGATTTATTGTTAAATCCTCAACGTGTTTCTCTGTTATCACCACAGCCTCACCTTGCCATTTTTCATATTTTAGGCTGGCAATACTGGCTATCAAACGGTTTGGCACACGATCAAGGGAAAAATGATTGGTGAATTCAAGTAATAAGTGCATAACCCACCAACTTTTCAGCATCCATGCCGGATAGCTCGCGGAACACCTCGTAAGGTGTCTTGAACCCCAGACATTTCCTTGGTCTGTTGTTGAGTTTATGTACAGCCTCCAACACCTGTCGAGTCGTCACGTCCAACAATCCCATTGCTTTGGGGAAGTATTGGCGTAACAGCCCATTGGCGTTCTCATTTTGCCCGCGCTCCCACGAATGGTAGGGCTTGGCGAAATACGTTTTGCACCCAATGGCTTGGGCAACTTGCTCATGTTTGGCAAACTCTTTGCCGTTATCGAAGGTGAGCGTGTGTACCCACTCCTTGAAGCCGGACAGCAAGGTGATAATGCTGCACGTCACCGCTTCAGCAGTCTTGTTCGCTACTGGGAACGCCAGACGTAGCTTGGATTTGCGTTCGTCCAGTGTCACTAATGCGCCTTGGTGTCCCTTGCCAATCATGGTGTCCGCTTCCCAGTCGCCTAGCCGTTCACGCTGATTGACCACCTCTGGGCGTTCGTCAATGTCCACCCGGTTGGGGATGCCTTTGACACTGCCCGTGGTGCTGCCATAACGCTTACGGTAGGTCTTCGCATGGCGGCGCAGGTTCAGGTACAGCTTGCCGCCCGCACGCTTGTCCTTCAGGACATGCTGGTAAATGGCTTCATGGCAAACACACACCTTGCCTTCTCCTTTTAGTCTGCCGCTGATCTGTTCAGGACTCCATTGCTGTTCCAGCAGGCTATCAATGCTGAGCGTCAGTGCCGGGGTTAACTTGACCGCTTTCGGCTTCTCTGCATGGCGGCACTGAGCATTGTTGTGCGCTTGCTTGTGACGGTAGCCACGTTGACCTCGGTTACGACCCAGTTCACGACTAATCGTCGATTGGCTGCGTCCCAGTGCTAACGCTATTGCCGTGGTGGAATCCTCCATCTTGTGCCGTGTTTCGATATAATGCCTCTCTTCAGAGGTAAGATGTCCGTATGCCATAAGGCTCTCCCGTTAGTGGTTTTTCGGGATGCTTTTTACCACATCTTGCCTCTGACCTTATGAGGAAAGCCGCACCCCGTCTCGATTAACGGGTTATGCACTTATGATACGAATTCGCCATTTACTAATCGCCGCGCCATCACTTTAACAAATACCCGCACGTCAACAGGCAAACTTACAGGTTTTGACCCGCGAATATCGCTATCAATGTATTTCTTTGACTTGCGAATATCGCTATCAATGTATTTCTCTAAGGTGCTTCTTTGGTGTGATAACTTGCTGATGTGGTCATCTAACGCGGTTAGCAATTCAATGATGCTAGTGTCGTTTTCTGATGCTGTTTTTGTAATTGCTGACAACAATAGTTCATCGTCGCTTAGGCGCATTTTTTCCAGCGAACCCACCATCTTGACCACTTGCTTATGCAGGTCTTTATAGTGTTCGCGCTTAACGCCCTTGCTCATTTCACACCATCTTTGCGGCTTGGTCTTTACAGTCTTGTGCTTGAATTCGTTCATCAATTCAGCTCTCAGTAAATGCAGCCAAAAGCACGAGCCTCCTCTAATAAAAATCCCTGAATATATAATGCCTTCTGGCTTCACGAATGCCCTGAAAGACTGGCGTATTAGCTTTGCATGGTCGGTGTTTCCTAGCAGTTGCGGCGCGTGTTCTGCGAGTTCATCAATAACCGTATCGAATGGGTTATTGCACTTTGCCCAGTCCTCACCATCAATCACATAATGGCTCTTGTCGTTACCCGCGCCTTCGCCCATACTTTACCTTCCTGTCAGATCGTCAGAACTTCTACTCAGGAACACGCAAAAGGGGAAAGCCACTAACTTTCCCCTTTTTTATTGTCCCGGCTTAGCAGACGGTAATGCGAAGGGGTTAGGGATTGCAACAGATGGGGAATAAAAAGCAGGCGGTCGGGTTGCGTGCTAAGGTCATTAGCACCACATGACGTTACCCGCCGCCCGAATGCCACGCCACAGGGTATAAAAGCGCGGCTCACAACAAAAAATCGTTAAATCATTGGAATTTATACATAATTCCATAAGCATAAAAAGAGCGGGCTATGCTCCAACTCAAAAACATAACCCACTAAAGGCAAGGGTGAACAGATACCAATAAGCCCCTTGCCATCCCAACTACAAAACCTTTGGTACGTTTTCAGCATCTTGGCTTTTTACGGCTTTCAGAATTTGCACCAATTCAGAACTACGCGCCCGACCATTAGCTTCAGCACGTTTTGCAAGCCAGTCATGAATGTCTTCAGGCAAATTAAGCTTGAATGGAACTTTGGTCATCTTGAATTCAACTTTGGTTTTAACTTGCGTTGCGGGCATTGAAACACCTCCTATTAACGTGTGGTACTGTCATAAACCAAAACGGATGTATAACGGTTGCGTACTGGCTTGGGTGTATGGATTGCGCTGTATTCCTCACCATAAGCAATCTTTTCTCCCGTCGGATAACCGTTGCTATCGGTTGCCTCAAACGGTGCGCCCATACTGTAGGGCTTGGCGATGGTGTAACCCGTTAAGCCACGTTGCCCCAGCAAAATACGCATATCCCCAAAATCGCCCGGTGCGTTGGTGTCGAACACTGGCAAACCCTTCACCATGTCCAAATCACCTTGCAAGGTGGTTGCCGTGCCATCACGTCGCATGGATGCCACGAACTGCTCCGCCTTGGTCACTTCGTTATTCAGCATGTAAGACATTACAGCGTAGTCAGGACGTGCGTAACGTTGCCCGGATAACACCGCCTTACGATCACCGATAGCGGTTAGCAAGTCATTCAGGTGATGGGTGTATTTCGTACCGACTGGCGCTTGAATGTCGAACTTAAACAGATTGGTTGCCGTGCTGTAGCTAATCGTCCCTTCCGACCCGTCGCCCGTCACTTGCCCCAATTGGTTAACCAACTGGATATAGCCAAGGTTAATGTTGCTGAATGTCCAGTAAGTACCAGCCGGTAAATCTTTCTTATTGATGAAATATGGAATCGCTGTGCCATTGATCGTGATCACTAACGGGTTTTCAGGATTCCCGATGGCATTACCTTGCAGATCACGCGCTTGGTGCGGTCGCACAATCGGGAATTGTGCCGTTTTGATCACGCCATCTGCTGAAGCGGTAAACGCCTCACCCGTAACGTGTACCGCGTTGAAGGAATCCGCCGCCCGCTGCATTTCATTGGTAATCCGCAAACTGATTAATTCGCGAATAACCCGCGCATTCGTGGCGATGCTATCGCCCCACGCATCCCAATTAATGCCGCTTGCCTGCGAGAAGTGAATAACTTCGTTAGTGACCTTTAACGCCAGCTTCATTGCTTGAATATAGGCTGTATCACGCTTCAAACCCACGCCAGCAAACGGGATGCCTTGACCTTCGTACACAATGCCGTCATTCGGGATAGAAGCCGCTGAACGCTCTTCGTAAGGAATTTCAGTGGTTGCCATTGCCGCCGAATCCGTAGCGACCCGTACCAAGTTCAGAATATTCAAATCCGTCAGGGCTTGGCGGATAACCTCACGTTGATAACTGGCGGGCAATGCCACATTGCTGAAGCCCGTCTCAGCGCCCGATAAGATGCGGAATTCACGCACCAGAGCCTGTGCATTAACCCGGTCAAACTCTGCCAAGACCATTGCAGCAAAAGCCCCTTCACTGCCAGAGGGTTCAATCAGACGCTTGTTGTGATGTGCGCTAGTCTGGCGCAATGCGCCCCGGATAATGTCATCTAGTGGTTTCATGCTCATGGTGATAAGTCCGTACCTAAAAAAGCACACTGTAAGCCCATATCGTGTGACAGTAGGGACATTCAACAACCCACGCTTACCCCTTCGCGGGCAATCCACAAACATAATAAAATCTTATCATTTACCGATTATCTATCTTTTTCTTATTGCCACTGGTAAGAATTCCCAGAAAAACCGCATAGCACTCATGCAGACATCCAAGTACCCACCTTGCTGTAGAGCAATTCGCTTTCTCTGCCGACCCCCACCCCTACCCACAACCACTATAAATAGGGTAAACCCATGCTAGAGAGCAAAACACCTATCAAAAAACCTATAAATAGGGTTGTTTTATGAATTAATAGAGGGTTTTATAACAGGGTCTTAAGTCTAATTATAGTGGCTCATAGGGTATCGTGTGGGCAATGGCTGAAACACTGAGTTATTAAGCCCCTCTGTATTGCCGGTTTTTTAAGCATTTATATAAACTCATTCATAACCCCTCAAAACCCCGTGGATACTAGGGTTCAGGATTCAGGGAGTGCGGGATTAAATAAGTTAGTTTGCCCTTCCCCCGTGCATCAGGCACAAAAAAGCCCGCATCGTGGCGGGCTGTGAATGCTGATGTATTGGTTAAGCGGCTTTCAGTACGTTGTAAACGCTGGCAACAGAGATCCCCAAGGTTTCGGCAATCTTCGGCTTAGTCATGCCTTGGGTGAGCAAGGCTTCAACCTCTGCCCGCTTTGCCTTGGCGGTTGCCTTGCGCCCCTTGTAGACACCTTCGGTTTTTGCCTTAGCAATGCCTTCAAGTTGCCGCTCTTTGCGGATGTTGGTTTCAAACTCTGCGAATACTGCCAGCATTCCGAGAAATGCCTTACCCGCCGCCGTGCGGGTATCAATCGCTTGATCTAACGCCATGATCGACACGCCGCGCTTTTCAAGGTCGTGAACCATGTTGTGCAGGTCACGCTGTGAACGTGCCAGCCGGTCTATCTTGGTGAATACCAGCGTATCCCCTTCACGTAACCACCCAAGGCATTCATCAAGCGCGGCTCTGCCCTGTTGAGTTGTGCCGCTTTTCTTCTCGCTGAATACTTTGGTACATCCCGCCGCTGTCAGGCGTTCAAGTTGCGCCGTGTGATCTTGGTCAAGTGTGCTAACCCGTGCATATCCTACCAGTGCCATAGTTCCCCCGTTGTGTTTCATGTAAATAGGCTTAAGACATATTTAGAATAATAGCCTATAAAAAACCACAAAGAAACCCTATTTATAACTTTTCTATGGGGTTTTCAACGCCTCGCTTGATGATTTCAACGAGCCAACCATTCAGGCTTCGGGATGATGCCTTAGCCGCTGCTGCTGCTTGTGCGTGTAACTCCGGGGTAAGGCACAAAGACACTTTGCCGGAATAGTAAAGGGCTACGGGTAGTTCTCCTCTGTCCAGTTCCCGCGAATGGTAAACAGCAAGTCTTTCAACTGCCAGTTGTGCGCGATGGTCGTAATGTTCGCCCGACATTGCGCGGGCTATGCGTTTAGATCGTTTGGTTTCTTCCACTTTGGTTTACCCGTGTTTTTCAAAAATCCCAACGTAACAGGAAAGACAGGCATAAAAAAGCCGCTGGTCAGGTTGCGACGGTCAGGTTGCGAAGGCTCAGCGCAGTGGTGACGATAACCGGCGTTTTTCTCTTCTTGTCGCTCATTGCCGCCAGGCTAGTGGGGTGCAACCATGTTGTACCCCTTGCAATAGTTTACTTTCAGAAAGCGAGTCAAGGTTAAAGTGAACGGGCTACGCCCGACCTTGACACGCAAGCAGGCCGGGGGAATCCCAGACACAAAAAAGCCGCATCAGGTGCGGCTCTTGTTTAGATGATTTCGTTACCGATAGGTGGTGTGCTTTCCCATTCGCGGGCTTCTTCTGGCGTAGGTGCATCAGGATCGCATTTCGCCAGCAATGCAGCGAGTGGGCGAGCCGTGCGGCTGTTAGTGCTCTTGACCGCTTCTCGCTGTTTGCCGCGTGTTGCTTTGCCAATTTTGTTGCCAGTGCAAGTAATCCTCCCAGCCTTGCGCTTCAAAACAGATCATGCGTCTACCAACTCTTTATTCACCAACTCCTTACCCTTGCGCACGTTCTCCAATGATTGCAAAAGGCGCTTTGCATTGACTGGCGAACTCAGCAAATTTATCTAACATCGCTGCTAGGTTGTTTCTGGCCTCACTGTAGGTTACTGCTTGCATTATCCATCCCCCTGTTGTTCAAGATGTTGTACAGGATAGCAAGCGCATCATGTAACTGTGTTTGATTTTTTTGGACATTAAGACGTTCATGATCGGCACTTACACTGTAAGCGTGCGGTCATGCGCAGACACGCAAGCAGGCATGAAGAATCCAAGACGCAAAAAAGCCGCATCAGGTGCGGCTCTTAGGCTGGCATGAATTCTTGGTCTAGCACTTGCTCAAAGCTCCACGGGCAAACCTCTGGAAAGGTGCTTTCAGGTAGCCCCGTTTCACGTTCCGCGCCGATCTTTGCCACGTCGTAAGCGTCTGCCAGCTCTTCACCTGCATGGTGTTTTAGGCTTGGACTTTTGCGCAGCCTTGCCGCTAGTCGTTTGCGTTGCTCCACAATGGTTAGCTGCCAGCTACGCCGATAGGGGTAATCGACTTGATACTGCCACTTGAGCATGTGCATCAGCAGCACTTCGAGACGATGGGCGAATTCGTTGCGTTCACTTGCGCCCATGCTTTCAACCTCTTCTATCAGGTTTGCCAAGTCGATTTCACCTAAACGGTGCTCTTTCAAGAGTTGCGCTTGCTCTTGCGTCCATTCGTAAAAGTCGGTTTTGTATGCAATTGCGCCCATGTTGCGCCCTCCGTTGGTGTCAGTGTGCGGATTGCCGGATATGCCCTAGTGCAGCACGAGCAATGAATCCTGAACGGGTTTCGCCGTCACGTTCCGCCGCCGCGTCTATGAGTTGAAGGATACGTTCCGGCAGGCTGATATTCACCCGTGTGGACTTGCCTGATAGTTTGCTCACATCCACTTTGGTTATCGACCAAATGAACCCTTCATAGGCTTGCTGGTGGCGCAAGGCTTCCATTGGTGAGGGTTGCGGGAAGGGTTTCCCGTTATCCAGATACTCTTCAAGCTGCAATAGGATTGCATCCTCTGCCTGCATCAGTGCTTCATCCAAGGTATCCCCCGCTGAAAAACAGCCCGGAATGTCTGGAACGATCACGCCGTAAGCGTGGTTAGCGTCGCCTTGCTCTATGGCTACTGGGTAATACATGGCTTAATCCTCTATTCCGGCTTGCCGTTTAATGGCTTTCACAATGCCCGCTCCTAAGTCTTTCTTTGGGTGTGGCACGGTGACGGTATGCCCGTGGTCTGGGTGCTTGAATTGGTGGTGACTGCCCCGCGTGCGTGCCAGTTCCCAGCCGTGCGCCTTCAGCAGTTTTATCAGTTCACGGCTATTCATGCGCCCACTTCCTGTATTGCGTTGTGTGTATGGTACACACGAAAAACCCGCCCCGCGTTTGATTGTTTGGGATGTTGTGGCGTTTGCGTTCGGGTGGCTCTAAGTGTTCAGCTTTTGCCCTGTAGTCGTTTGGTGAGGGTGTCCGTTGCGAGCTGGCGCTGATAGTCATCAATCGTGCCGTCGGGTGTGCCGTCGAGCTGATAGCGGTCTGTGCCGTGTTTGAGGTTTTGCAGGTAGACACCGTGATTAACGTGCATCCTCAGCAGCTTTTGCACAACCCTTTTGCTTGCGCCGGGGAAGTGCTCCTCGTTCACCAGTCGGAAAATTTCCTTTTCAATGCCGATTGCCAGCGGTTGGAAGTCGAACCAGACGCGGAAGGCGTTTAGGCGGTCGTTCAATTCGCGGATTTTCAGTTGTGACGGTGGTGTGACTTGCTTCTTAGGTGCGGGTGGCTTGCGCGGCTTTTTGGGTTTGGCGCTGGCGGCTGGTTTGGGTTTGGGTGCGGGGATGCGCTGCACTTGCGGCAGTTCGTCACGCCTGATGATGCGTTTGCCGCTGCGTTGGATTGTGCCAGCGGTGGCATTTACCGGGCCACTGTTGGCAGGTTTGCGCGTAATGCTTAAGGTTTTTTTCGGGGTGTCGGTCATGTCCAAACTTCCTTCTCAGGTATTGATTGCCGCCGGTGCGGTCTTGGATGCGGATAGTTTACCGGATGTCAGGCTTAAGAGCTTGTCGGTAATGGTTTGCATGGGTTCTCTGAGACTTTCCACGTCGGTCACGATATATCCGCCGGTCACATCCGCCGCGCCGGTCTTGTGGTTGATCAGGCGCTTCAGGGTGTAACCGCGAATACCGATGTTTTCGGCAGTGGTTGCGAACGTGCGTCTCAGGTCGTGCATTTCCCAGTGAATACCCGACCTGGTGCGAATGGCCTTTATCGTTTTCTCCACGCTGGACAGTGGCGAGGTGTTGTCAGTCGCCCGGAATACTAAGCCGCTGCCCTGTCCACTGCGGGCTTGCCACTGTGTCAACAGATCGCGGGTGTAGGTGGTGAGCGGCAGTGTGTGCGCTTGGTGGTTTTTGGTGTCTTCTAGCCTGATCGTGTTGTTGATCAGGTCGATATTTTCCCACAGCAAGGTGCTGGACTCCGTGCGCCGGTAGCCACTGAACAGGGTTAGCAGGAAATAGACCCGCGCCTTCTCAGCCAGTGCGCCGCCGTACCATTCCGGGAGTGAGTTCACGGCTTCGTACCAGATCGGGAGTTCGTCATTTTTGATAATGGTCTGTTTGCGGTCGACACGATTCCATGCGCGGCTGTGAGAGAGGCGCTTGACCGGATTGGATTTGATCAGCGGTTGCTGATTGTCATCAAAGTATTCCTCAGCAGCGTAATTGAAGATGCAACGTAACACGCGCATCTCGTTATTTGCCCGTGCCTCTGAGTGTTGGCTACGTTCGCGGTGACGTTCCTCTACCATGTCACGGGTGATGCTGATCAACGGCAGAGACTCCCAGTCGGAAAAACCGACGCTGACAGCACGCTCATAATCGGCAATCGTGACGGGCTTCAGATTCTTATGCGATTTCAAATAATCCTTGAACACCTTTCCCAAGGTCATGTTAGCGAATTGCTGCCCCTCTGCCCTGATTTGCTTTTGCTGGTAACTCGTTTGGCGGGTGGTGGCTATCAGCGAGAGTTCTGCTAGGGCTTTTTCCCGCGCTTGGGTCACGGTCATGTCAGGGAATCGCCCCAAGGTGATACGCGCCGCCTTGCCGTCGAGGTGTTTCCGCACTTGAAACGACTTCGTACCCGGCGGGGTAATCATCAGCAGCAAACCATTCACTTTTGCGTCATAGACGTAACGTCGCCCATTGTTGGGTGGTTCGAGCGCATCCAACACGGTCTTGGTGAAATTGATTTTTTCGGGCATTCCGCCTCCTGAATGTTTGGTTTTGGTTCGTTTTTGATGGTAGCGCAAACCGCCGCCGGGGTCATGTTTGCGATTTTCGCGGGGTCATGTTCTGGCGCGTGGTCTGGTGCGGTTGGGCGGGGTTTGGCGGGCTTGGGGGTGCTGTGTCGGTCGGTTTCCAGTGGGTTTTTACGTGGTTGTGGGTTTGAATGTTCCGAGTTCTCATAATCCTTTGGTTCTAGGTTCGAGTCCTAGTAGGCCCACCAATAAATGCAATGAAAGCAGCGAGTTACGTTTGAAACGGCTCGCTGTTTTTATTTGTGTTGCTCCACGAACGTTACTACCCGCATCCGCCAGTATTTGCATGAGCACATGAGGTGCAAGGCGTTGAGCGTCGAATGTTGCGTGATTCCGGCATAATCGCTACCTTACGCCCGGCAGACGTGGCAAGATTGCGAAATCACAATAGCAACGAGTCTCCACACCATGAGCAAATTATTCCGTTTCGGCGAAACCATTGCGGGCTACGAAGTCCCTGTCTTCAACGAACGTGAAGTACGGGCGGCGGCAGGCATCCTGTTTTTCTTCGCGATTATTACCTTCATGAATGCGTTTTTGATGGGTAACTTCTACCCGACACAGGTGTTTATTGTCGCGTTTTTGGTGGATTTCACGATTCGGCTGTTTATCAACCCGCAGTTTGCCCCCAGCATGATTCTGGGGCGTTTGGCGGTGCGCAATCAGACCCCCGAATACGTCGGTGCACCCCAGAAACGCTTTGCGTGGATTATCGGGTTTGCCTTGGCGCTGCTGATGTTTTACCTGATGGTGCTCAATCGGGTGATCGGGCCGATCAATATGCTGGTGTGTTCTGCCTGCATGATGTTGATGTTTTTTGAAGCGGCTTTTGGTATTTGCTTGGGCTGCAAGGTTTACAACCTGTTCTTCCGCGAAAAGGCTAAACTCTGCCCCGGCGATGCGTGCGAAGCCAATACGCG